>NZ_VFVS01000024.1:0-85241 GCF_006442215.1 Mesorhizobium sp. B2-3-11
AAGCCTCCAAAGCAACGAAAATGGCCGCCCTCAATCCTCACAACAAGCCTCCCGCAATATTGCGCAACGGGCCCCTTGTGGGAGAAGGAAAAGCTAGCGGCCAGAACCCCCCTTGATTTCGGCAATAATCGCCGCGACCGCGGCACGCGCAGCCTCCAGCCCCTCGCCGGTGTCGATGACGAAATCGGCCAGCCGGCGCTTTTCGGCATCCGGCACCTGCTTGGCCAGGATCGACGCCAGCTTTTCCTCGCTCATGCCCGGCCGCGCCAGCACGCGCTGGCGCTGGACTTCGGCCGGCGCGGTGACGACGACGACCTTGTCGACCCGGCCACGGCCGCCGGTTTCGAACAGCAGCGGGATGTCGAGGGCCGCAATCGATTCGCCGGCGTTACGATGCTTGGCCAGGAAGGCATCGGCATCGGCGCGGACCAGCGGATGGATGATGGCTTCGAGCTTTTTCAAGGCCGCCGCATCGCCGAGCACACGGGCGGCGAGTTTTGCGCGGTCGACGCTTCCGTCAACGGTGGTGCCGGGAAAGGCGGCCTCGACCAGGGGGGCCGCCTTGCCGGCATAGAGGCGATGCACCGTCTCGTCGGAATCATGCACCGGCACGCCGGCCTCGGCGAACATCTTGGCCGTCGTCGACTTGCCCATGCCGATCGAGCCGGTGAGGCCGAGCACGATCATGGTTTCGACGCCGGAGACTTGGGCACAAGATCGGCAACGATGAGCGCGCGGAGCTCGGCCGTAACCTTCGGCCTGACGCCGAACCAGCGCTCGAAGCCTGGCACCGCTTGGTTGAGCAGCATGCCGAGCCCGTCGACCGTCTTCAGCCCCCGTGCCCGTGCGGCCGCGAGCAGCGGGGTCTCGAGCGGCACGTAGACGATGTCGTTGACCACGGCATGGTCGGGCAGCAGCGTGGGGTCGGCGGGCAAACCCTCATTGCCCTGCATGCCCAACGCGGTGGTGTTGACCAGCAGGCCGGCGTCGCCCAACAATTCGGCGGTCGCGGCCAGTTCGTGCGCCGAAACGCCGGCGCCAAAGCGGTCGCGCAATTCAATCGCCCGGGCGAGCGTGCGGTTGACGATGCGGATGTCGCCGACGCCGCGCTCCTTCAAGGCGTGGATGACGGCACGGGAAGCGCCGCCGGCACCCAGCACCACGGCCGGGCCATTGGCCGCCCAGCCCGCGGCGTAATCGTCGAGATTGGCGGCAAAGCCATGGCCGTCGGTGTTGCCGCCCCACAAAGTGCCGTCATCGAGCCACAGCGTGTTGACGGCGCCGATCTCGTCCGCCGCATGGTCGCGGCGCGAGACCCGGGCAAAGGCCGCTTCCTTGTGCGGGATGGTGACGTTGCCGCCGCGATAGCCGTTGGCCTGCATGCTCGCCAGGAAATCGGCGAAGTCCTGCGGCGCCACGTCGATCGCCTGGTAGCTGCCGTCAATGCCGTGCTTGGCCAGCCAGTGGCCGTGGATCATCGGCGAGCGCGAATGTTTTATCGGATGGCCGGTGACGAAGGCCTTGTTCATTGCCTCAGCCATCGATGGCTCCCAAGGTACGGAGCTCCGCCAGCAACGGCAGCAGTGGCAGGCCGACAATGGTAAAATGGTCGCCTTCGATTTTTTCGAACAGCTGGACGCCTTCGCCTTCGATTTGATATGCGCCGACGCTCGACAATGCCTTGGCGCCAACCCTGGCGAGATGCCGGCCGATGAAGGCGGGGTCGAGCTTGCGCATGGTCATCGAGGCGATGCCGACATGGCGCCACAGCACCTTGCCGTCGCGCACCAGCACTGCGGCGCTGTTGAGCTGATGGGTCCTGCCCGACAGCGCCAGGAGATGGCGGCGCGCGCCCTCCATGTCGGCGGGCTTGTGGAACACCTCGTCGCCCAAGGACAGCGTCTGGTCGCAGCCGAGCACCAGCGCGCCGGGCCGGCGCTCGCTGACTTCGGTGGCCTTGGCTTCGGCGAGCACCAGGGCGACGTCCTCTGGCGAGGCGCCGCTGTCCTGCAAAGGGGCTTCCAGCGCCCGCTCGTCCAGCGTCGCGGGAACCGCCTCGATGTCGACGCCGGCATCGACCAGCATCGCCTTGCGGAACGGGCTGCCCGAAGCGAGGATGATTTTTTCTGTCATGATCTTTCGCCTGTTACCCGTCATTGAGTTGCTGGCTGAGTGGGACGCTAGCGGCCGCTGTACCCCTTGGCCATTGTAACGGCATGGATCCTAGGGTCTGCGCGACGGAGCTTCGCTCCTGCTTCGCCCTAGGATGACGAATGCATTGCAATCCACGGCTAACCTCAACCGCGGGAGATTTGCAGTTGTGTCGCCGCATAAGAAGTGACGATGCTGGCAAGTCGCAAAACCTTCGAGATTAGCCGAGACTATCATCCCTTCGTCATCCTAGGGCGAAGCAAGGAGCGAAGCGACGCAGCGCAGACCCTAGGATCCATGCCGTGACCTTTCGAACCACGCAGCGGTGCTGTTGGCAGGGTGGCGCACGGTTCCAATTATCTGTTCTTCCCCCTAAGGGCAACGATCGCCGCCGCCGTCTCCTCGATCGAGCGGCGGCTGACGTCGATCATCGGCCAGCCATGGCGGGTGCAGATCTGGCGGGCATAGGCGAGCTCTTCGTTGATGGCGGCGCGGTCGACATAGTCGGTCGGCACGTAGGTGCTCGAATTGCCGAGGATGCGGTTCTGGCGCACATGCGATATGCGCTCGGCGGTGGCGATCAATCCCACGATCAGCGGTGTCCTGGCGTTGACCAGGCTTTCGGGCACCGGCACGCCGAGCACGATCGGGATGTTGGCGGTCTTGATGCCGCGGTTGGCGAGATAGATGCTGGTCGGCGTCTTCGAGGTGCGCGAAATGCCGATCAGCACGACATCGGCGTCATCCATGTTTGCCGGCAGCTGGCCGTCATCATGGTCCATGGTGAAGTTGAGCGCATCGATGCGCCGGAAATATTCGGCGTCGAGAACATGCTGGGCGCCGACGCGGCGGCCGGCCGGCGTTCCGAGATAGGACTGGAAGACGGTCAGCACGGGCTCCAGCACGGACACGCAAGGCAGGCCCATGGCCGCGCAGCGTTCGTCGATGCCGTGCGCCAGCTTCTGGTCGACCACCGTGTAGAGGATGATGCCCGGCTCCTCCTCTATGTCCTCGAACACCTTGGCTATCTGCTTTTCGGTGCGGATGAGCGGGTAGATGTGCTCGATGGCGCGCGCATCCTTGTACTGCGCCGAAGCGGCGCGGCCGGCGGCGAGCAGCGTTTCCCCCGTGGCGTCGGAAATCAGATGCAGGTGGAAGAAGCTTTGGGGTTTGTTCACAGGGGTCACCTGGGGCTGTGGGCGGATGTGGATAAGATCGAACGGGCAGGCATGCCGGCGAAAGGCGACTGTATCAGATGCCGGTTTGTCCACAATTCGATGCGCTGTCAGCTTCGCCGGACGGCTGGGGACAAGTCCGTGGACGAAGCGCTTTGCCTTTCGTTCGTCCACAGGGCAGGTCTTGAGGGCGGTCGATCTAGCGCATTGACTCCCCTGTGAGATTCCTGATTGTCCCCAGAACCCTGCAAACCGCGATCGGCAGTGCGCGACAATATGCTTGCTGGCGTTTTGGCGGCCAAAGCGGGACAGGTGACAACCACCACAACCAACAGACTCTTAGAATCAGAAGACTCTTTTTAAATAAGATATTTGATTAAGAGGAAGCCGGGAGAGGCGAGCGTTCGATGCCTGCAAGACGGATCATGCTGGATGTCCTGAAGGGCAAGACGGTGTTTCCTCCTCCGCTCTGGATGATGCGCCAGGCCGGGCGCTATCTGCCGGAATATCGTGAGACGCGAAGGCGTGCCGGTTCGTTCCTTGATCTCTGCTACGACCCCGACCTTGCCGTCGAAGTGACGCTGCAGCCGATCGAGCGTTTCGGCTTCGACGCTTCGATCGTGTTCTCGGACATCCTTGTCGTTCCCCATGCGCTTGGCCGCGACGTGCGCTTCGAGGAAGGGCGCGGACCGCTGCTGACGCCGATTTCAGCGGCGGAGATCGCGGCGCTGGGAAGCGACATGTTTCACGTGAATCTCGAACCGGTCTACGAGACGCTTCGCCGGCTGCGGGCGAAATTGCCCGACGAGACGACGCTGATCGGCTTTTGCGGCGCGCCTTGGACGGTGGCGACCTATATGATCGCCGGCCACGGTACGCCGGACCAAGCGCCGGCGCGGCTGTTCGCCTACCGCGAGCCGGCGGCGTTTCGACAGCTGCTGAAAGGGCTCGCCGATCATTCGGCTTCCTACCTGATCCGCCAGATCGAGGCCGGCGCGGATGTCGTGCAGATATTCGATTCCTGGTCGGGGGTGCTCGACGATGCTACGTTCGAACAGTTCTGCGTCGAGCCGGTCGCAGAGGTCGTCAGGCAAGTTCGGGCCGTCCATCCCGACGTGCCGATCATCGGGTTTCCCAAGGGCGCCGGAGCCCGCTACCAGAGTTATCGCGATAAGACCGGTGTGACGGGGCTGGGCATCGACTGGACGGTGCCGCTCGAGGCAGCGAAGGCGTTGCAGCGGCAGGGAGCCGTCCAGGGCAATCTCGATCCGTTGCGGCTGGTCGCCGGCGGCCAGGCATTGGCCGACGGGGTCGGGGCGATCCTTCGGGCGTTGGGGGACGGGCCGCTGATCTTCAATCTCGGCCATGGCGTCACGCCCGACACGCCGGTGGCGCATGTCGAGGCGATGGTGAAACAGGTGCGGAGCGCGGCACGCTGATGACTGACAGAAGTAACACCAATAGCACCGGCCAGGCGATGAAGCGCATGGTCATCGGCATCGCTGTCCTGATCGTTCTCACCGCGGTCTTGTTTTTCTTCGCACCGGAAAGCTTTTATCCCTGGGCAAAGGCGATCCATATTCTCGCCGTCATCTCCTGGATGGCCGGCATGCTTTATCTGCCGCGCCTGTTTGTCTATCACGCCGACGCGGAGAAGGGCTCCGTTCAATCCGAGACGTTCAAGGTGATGGAGCGGCGCCTGCTGCGCGGCATCATCAATCCGGCGATGATCCTCACCTGGGTGTTCGGGCTGTGGCTGGCCTGGAAAATCTTTGCGTTCCAGGGCGGCTGGCTGCATGCCAAGATCGGCCTGGTGCTGATTTTGTCGGGCATTCACGGCTATCTGGCCGCCGCTGTGCGCAAATTCGCCGAGGACCGCAACGAAAAACCGGCAAGGCACTGGCGGATCGTCAACGAGATCCCCACATTGCTGATGATCGCAATCGTGATCCTGGTCGTCGTGAAGCCCTTCTGAGGCTTCATTGGACCCGCTCAAAAGGCGGCTTGCTCTTTCAGCCGACCGACGATACAAGACGGGTCTTCCTTCCCGTCATGCGCCGCCCGTCATTGCTTTCGGCCGCGCCCGGCATTTGTCGCATCCCGCCGATCTTTTCCCCAAAGCCTACCCAGAGTCCGTCTAATGCAAGAAATGAAACTCACCGAGTTCAAGAACAAGAAGCCGCCAGAGCTGATCGCTTATGCCGAATCGCTCGAGGTCGAGAACGCCAGCGTCATGCGCAAGCAGGAGCTGATGTTCGCGATCCTGAAGAAGCTCGCCGCCCAGGACATCGAAATCATCGGTGACGGTGTGGTCGAGGTGCTGCAGGACGGCTTCGGCTTCCTGCGCTCCGCCAATGCCAACTACCTGCCAGGTCCCGACGACATCTACATCTCGCCGTCGCAGATCCGGCGCTTTTCGCTGAAGACCGGCGATACGGTCGAAGGACCGATCCGCAGCCCGAAGGAGGGCGAGCGCTATTTCGCGCTGCTCAAGGTCAACACGATCAATTTCGACGATCCCGAAAAGATCCGCCACAAGATCCACTTCGACAATCTGACGCCGCTCTATCCGACCTCGCGGCTAAAGATGGAGGTCGACAATCCGCCCAGCAAGGACATATCGCCTCGCGTGATCGACCTGGTGGCGCCGATCGGCAAGGGCCAGCGCGCGCTGATCAACGCACAGCCGCGTACCGGTAAGACGGTGCTTTTGCAGAACATCGCGCACTCGATCACCGCCAATCATCCGGAATGCTATCTGATCGTGCTTTTGATCGACGAGCGTCCGGAAGAAGTGACCGACATGCAGCGCTCGGTGAAGGGCGAAGTGGTCTCCTCGACCTTCGACGAACCGGCGGTGCGCCACGTCCAGGTCGCCGAAATGGTCATCGAGAAGGCCAAGCGCCTGGTCGAGCACGGCCGTGATGTGGTGATCCTGCTGGATTCCATCACCCGCCTCGGCCGCGCCTACAACACCGTCGTGCCGTCCTCCGGCAAGGTGCTGACCGGCGGTGTCGACGCCAACGCGCTGCAGCGCCCGAAGCGCTTCTTCGGCGCCGCCCGCAACATCGAGGAAGGCGGCTCGCTCACCATCATCGCCACGGCGCTGATCGACACCGGCAGCCGCATGGACGAAGTCATCTTCGAAGAGTTCAAGGGCACCGGTAACTGCGAAATCCAGCTCGACCGCAAGGTGGCCGACAAGCGCATCTATCCGGCCATCGACATCCTCAAGTCCGGCACCCGCAAGGAAGACCTGCTGGTGTCGCGTCAGGACCTGCAGAAGATCTTCGTGCTGCGCCGTATCCTGGCGCCGATGGGAACCACCGACGCGATCGAGTTCCTGATCGACAAGCTGAAGCAGACCAAGACCAACGGCGATTTCTTCGATTCGATGAATACATAATCGAAGCGAGGCGGGCTTTCTCTTCGTCATCCTCGGGCTTGAGCCGAGAATCCATCCCGTGACGTCCTATGGTCCGCGGTGCGTCGCGTCGCTCCTTGCTGCGCTATAGGATGACGAACTGCGCAACATCCCTTCCAGTTCATCGGGATCCGCAACTACCGGCAGGCAGACCTGGCCGGTGCACAGCCAGGCGCCGCGCCGGTTGGTCGGCGGCAGAATTCCTCCGGGCAGCAAGGGTCGATTCGCCGCCATACCGATCGGCACGACAATATCGACGCGGCGGGGATCAGGGTTTCGATTAACGACCGGAACGAGTTTTTGATCTTCCGGCTCGTCCACGACGACCAGTTTCAGCGGTTCGATGGCAAGCGCGCAGGCATTGACGATGCCCGCCTGGCCGTAGGCCTGGTGCGCGGCTCGGCCGGCAGCGTGCTCGGCGGTTTTCCACGCCTTCTCCTGCAAATCGAGATTGCCGGTGACGGAGGCGAGCCGCACCTGCGCCTCGATGATCTGGCTGGTGGCTGACGGAATGGCCTCATCGACATCGCCCCTGATGCGGATCGGCACATCGGTGCTGTCCGAGGCGGTCAGATAGTAGCCCGTGTCCTGCGCGTCGGCGTGCCAATGGTCGAGCTGTTCGAGGAACCGGCTGGCCTTGTCGACATAGTTCCAATCGCCTGTGGCTTCAAACAGCGAGATCGCCGCGTTGGTCATGGCGGCATAGTCGCTCGATAGAGCGGGAAACAATTTCCTGACACCAAGCATGGAATGCGGCAAGCGATTGTCGCGGCTGGCGGCGCTGATATGGGCAAACGCCTTTGCCGCGGCCTCGATCCAATCCGGCCGTGCCAGCGAGCGGCCGGCCTCGGCAAGTGCTGCGATCATCAGGCCGTTCCAGTCGGTAAGGGTCTTCGCGTCCAGCCCAGGCCTGACGCGTTCTTCCCGGGCGGCGAGAAGCCTTGCCTTGAGCGGCACCAGCTGTTCGCGGTCGGTCGCCCCAAGCGCTTGCTGAGAGAAGGTTTGATGGACAACCGGCTTGCCCTCCCAGCCGGGTGGGCTGGAAAGCGTGAAGTAGTTGAAGAACAACGCTGAATCATCGCCAAGGACAGATTCGATCTCTTCCCTGCCCCAGGTGTAGAACAGGCCCTCCTCGCCCTCGCTATCGGCGTCGAGGCTGGCGGCAAAGGCGCCGCCATCGACGCGCATTTCGCGCAGCAGCCAGTCGACCGTGTCTTCGATTCGTACCCGGAACAAATCATTGCCGGTCGCCGCAAGAGCCCAATTGCAGAAGCGGATGAGCTGGGCGTTGTCGTAGAGCATCTTCTCGAAATGCGGCACCAGCCATTCGGCGTCCGTCGAGTAGCGGCTGAGGCCGCCGCCGATGTGATCGTAGATGCCGCCGCTCAACATATGTTCGAGGCTGATGAGCACGTCGTCGCGATGCGCGGCATTGCCGTCGCGCAGCCAGGACAGCCACAGCGTTTGCATGAACGGCGCGTTCGGGAATTTCGGCGCGCCGGCGAGGCCGCCGCGATCGCGGTCGATCATGCCGCTGACGCGGCCGGCGAGGTCGGACAGCGCATCGCGATCGAGGAGCGCCTTGGAATGCGTGGCGGAGAGCCGCGCCTCGACATGGGAGGTCAGGCCGTCGGCGCTCTGGTGCAGGCTCGCCCTCTTTTCGCGCCAGGCCTTGTCGACCGCTTCCATCACCTGGATGAACCCCGGCCGGCCATAGCGCGGCTCGCGCGGGAAATAGGTGCCGCCCCAGAACGGTTTGCCATCGGGCGTCAGGAACATGGTCAGCGGCCAGCCGCCTTGCTCGCCCATCGAGGACAGTGCGGCCATATAGATCTGGTCGATGTCGGGGCGCTCCTCGCGGTCGACCTTGATATTGACGAACAGACGGTTCATGACGGCGGCGACGTCGTCGTTCTCGAAGCTTTCATGGGCCATGACATGGCACCAATGGCAGGCGGCGTAGCCGACGGAGAGCAGGATAGGCCTGTCCAGCGCCTTTGCCTCTTCCAGCGATGCCGGTGACCATCCCCGCCAATGTACGGGATTGCCGCTGTGCTGCTGCAGATAGGGGCTGGCCTCGTCGGCAAGCAGGTTTTGCGCGGGCAATGTCACAATGGCCAACTTTCGCGGCACTCGGGATGGGTGATGACACGATAGCTAGGGCGGTTCGGTAGAGCGGGCAAATGATTTCAGGCGATTCGATCGTGGCGTTGTCGAGCGGCCGGCTTCCGGCCGGTATCGCCGTGCTGCGCATCTCCGGCCCTCGGACTCGATTCGTTGTCGAAACGATTGCCGGCGGCATGGTTAAGGAGCGCACGGCGGTGCTGCGCAAGCTCAGGGCTCCAGATGGAACGGTTCTCGACACCGGGCTGGTTGTCTTCTTCCCCGGGCCGGCCAGCTTCACCGGTGAGGACGTCGCCGAGTTCCATGTTCATGGCGGCCGCGCCGTGGTGGCCAGAATGTTGGAGACAATCGCTGGATTTGACGGCGTCAGGCACGCCGAACCCGGGGAATTCACGCGCCGTGCCTTTCTCAACGGCAAGGTCGACCTGGTCGAGACGGAGGCGCTGGCGGATCTCATCAACGCCGAGACCGAAGCGCAACGGCGCTTCGCCGTCCAGAATGCCGAGGGCGCGCAGAGTGAGCTTTATCTCGGCTGGCGTCGGCGCCTGATCCATGCGCGGGCGATGATCGAAGCCGAGATCGACTTTACCGACGAGGATGATGTGCCGGGTTCCGTTTCGGATACGGTCTGGTCCGACGTGCGGTCGATGATATTAGAGATTGACCGGCACATAGCCGGGTTCCACGCCGCCGAAGTCATTCGCGACGGCTTCGAAGTCGTCATTCTCGGCGCGCCCAATGCCGGCAAGTCCAGCCTGTTCAACGCCTTGGCGCGCCGCGATGCGGCTATTGTAACGGATGAACCCGGCACCACCCGCGACCTGCTGGAGGTCGTGCTGAATCTGCAAGGTCTGCGTGTCAGACTGACCGACACGGCGGGGTTGCGGGAAGCGCCCGGCAAAATTGAGGCGATCGGCATCGAGAAGGCGAAAGCCAAGGCGGGTCGCGCCGATCTCTTGCTGTTGATCGAGGACGCCGCGGACCCCAGGGACGCCGGTTCGCCTCCTGTTGCGATACCGGCATTGCGCGTCGGCACCAAGCTCGACCTGCTCGATGGCGGAGCGGCCGACGATGCGGCCCAGCGCTACGAGTTTGGCATATCGGTGGTCGAAGGGACGGGTGTGGATGAATTGCTAGCGGAGATCGGGCACCGCGCCACTCAGGCGGCGGGCGGTGCCGGCGATGTGCTGCCGTCACGGCTGCGTCATGTCGAGTTGCTCGGGGCGGCGAACCGGCATCTGCATCGCGCCGCCGACGACGGGACGCCACAGGAGCTACGCGCTGAAGAGCTGCGCCTGGCAGCGGACCGCCTGGGGCGGATCGTGGGCGCGGTCGACGTCGAAGACTTGCTCGACGTGATCTTTTCCCAGTTCTGCATCGGGAAATGACTCACGTGAAACACGCATGGTCGCTGGCAGGGGCTCCGGTTGACTCACGTGAAACACGTTGGGGTGTGATTCGCGTGAAACGCCGACAGAAGCAGGGTTTCCCTGTTTCACGTGAAACGTCGCGCGGAAGTTTTCTTGACAGTCCCGTCTCGCGGGGACATGTGTCGCTGATCTCTTTTGAGTCCGGGACTTATGTAAGATGACCGATCACTATGATGTGGTTGTGGTGGGCGGCGGCCATGCGGGTTGCGAGGCGGCCAGTGCCGCGGCGCGCGCCGGCGCCAGCACCGCACTGGTGACGCTACGTTTCGACACGATCGGTGTAATGTCGTGCAACCCTGCCATCGGCGGGCTGGGCAAAGGGCATCTTGTGCGCGAGATCGACGCCATGGACGGGCTGATGGGCCGCGTGGCGGACGCCGCCGGCATCCAGTTCCGTCTGCTCAACCGCCGCAAGGGTCCGGCGGTGCGCGGTCCGCGCACACAGGCCGACAGGAAACTCTATCGCCTTACCATGCAGGAAGCGATTCGGCAGCAGAACGATCTTGAGGTTGTCGAGGGCGAAGTTCTCGACTTTGAGATTTCCGATGGGAAGATAGAAGCGGTTCTCCTGGCGGACGGCCGCCGGCTTGCCTGCGGCGCCGTGGTGCTGACGACTGGGACCTTCCTGCGCGGGCTCATTCACATCGGCGAAAAGAAGATTGTCGCCGGCCGCATGAACGAGAAGGCCAGCATGGGACTGTCGGCGACGATGGACCGCGCCGGTTTCAAGCTCGGGCGGCTCAAGACCGGCACGCCGCCGCGCCTGGACGGGCGGACCATCGACTGGGCTGCGCTGGAAAGCCAGGCGGCGGACGAGCATCCGGTGCCGTTCTCGCTGATGACCGACCGCATCGTGACGCCGCAGATCGATTGCGGCATTACGCGCACGACCACGGCCACACATGAGGTGATTCGCGCCAATCTTGGCCGTTCCGCGATGTATTCCGGCTCGATCGAAGGCGTTGGGCCGCGTTATTGCCCGTCGATCGAGGACAAGATCGTCAAGTTCGGCGACCGCGACGGGCACCAGATCTTTCTCGAACCGGAAGGGCTCGACGACCACACCGTCTATCCCAACGGTATTTCGACCTCGCTGCCGGAAGATGTTCAGCTCGCCATCCTGAAGACCATTCCGGGGCTGGAGCGCGCCGTCATGCTGCAGCCGGGCTATGCCATCGAATATGATCATGTCGATCCGCGCGAACTGCATCAGACGCTGGAGACCAAGCGCGTTGCCGGGCTTTTTCTCGCCGGGCAGATCAACGGTACGACCGGCTATGAAGAGGCCGCCGGGCAGGGCCTGCTCGCCGGCCTCAATGCAGCGCGCCGCGCCGCGGGCGGCGAGCAGGTCGTGCTCAGCCGCACCCAGGCCTATATCGGCGTGATGGTCGACGATTTGACCAGTCGCGGCATCAGCGAGCCCTACCGGATGTTCACCTCGCGGGCCGAGTTCCGGCTGTCGCTGCGCGCCGACAACGCCGATGAGCGGCTGACGCCGGTGGCGCAGACGCTGGGGATCGCTTCGGCGCGGCGGCTGCAGCGCTATGGCGATGTCACCCGTCGGCTTGACGAAGCGCGCCAGTTGGCGCTTTCGCTGACCATGACGCCGAACGAGGCGGCACGGCACGGCCTGGAGATCAATCGCGACGGCGTGCGCCGGTCCGGCTTTGAATTGCTGGCTTATCCCGATGTCGATATTGCCTGGCTAAGCCGGGTCGAGCCTAAATTTGGCGACGTCGACGCCAAGACCGCGGAGCGCCTCGAAACGGAAGCGAAATATTCGGTTTATCTTGACCGCCAGAGCACGGATGTCGCGCAGATACGGCATGAGGAGAGCCGGCTGATCCCCGATGCCATTGATTTCGCCGGCGTGCCCGGCCTGTCCAATGAATTGAAGCAGAAGATGCAGGCGCGGCGGCCACGCTCCGTTGCGGATGCACAGCGCATGGAAGGCATGACGCCTGCGGCGCTGGCGGTCATTGTCGCGCATGTCCGTCATTGGGAAACGGCGCAGAAGGGGGAAACCGCTGAAAAAGCCGAGCAGAGGGACGTTGCGTGAGGTCTTTCTCCCGCGAGAGCCTGCAGGAGGCCGCCGGTCCGGTTTCACGTGAAACATTCGATCGCCTGGTGGCGTTCGAAGAGATGTTCCAGAAATGGAACCGCAGCATCAATCTCGTCGCGCAATCGACCTCCGGTGATGTCTGGCAACGCCACATCCTGGACAGTGCGCAGCTTGCACGGATAGAGTCCGAAGCCACGCATTGGGTCGATATCGGTTCCGGCGGCGGATTTCCCGGGCTTGTCATGGCCTTTCTGCTCGCCGAGCGCCCCGGGGCCAGCATCGATCTGGTCGAAAGCAACCGCAAGAAGGCCTCGTTCCTGCAGACCGTCATCGGTCAGTTCGGCTTGCCGGCGCGAGTCGTGGCGCGCCGCATCGAGGACAGCCATGTGCTTGTTTCGAAGCCACAAATCGTCACGGCGCGGGCGCTGGCCCCGCTTTCGGTCCTGCTGGACCTGTCCGCGCCATGGCTGACCTCGGGGGCGCGGGCGTTGTTCCACAAAGGCCGGGATTACCGCGCCGAAGTGCAAGAAAGCGTTAACCGGTGGACTTTCGATCTGGTAGAACATCCAAGCGTGACCGACGCCAGCGGCGTCATCCTCGAATTGTCCAATGTGCGACCCGTCTGAACCGAGACCGGTCTGATTATTCGGCGACCCAAAGATGAATTTCTGGCATAAACCGATGATGAAGAACGGCCCTCGAATCATCACCGTAGCCAACCAGAAGGGCGGTGTCGGCAAGACCACCACCGCCATCAACCTGGCCACCGCGCTGGCGGCAATCGGCGAAAAAGTGCTGATCGTCGATCTCGACCCGCAAGGCAATGCAAGCACCGGCCTCGGCATCGACCGCAAGGACCGGACGGTCTCCTCCTATGATGTGCTTACGGGCGAACTGGAACTGGAAGCCGCCGCCATTCCGACCGCGGTGCCCGGCCTGTCGATCGTGCCCTCGACGCTCGACCTGCTCGGCATCGAGATGGAGATCGCTTCGGCGCCGGACCGGGTGCTCAAACTGCGCAATGCACTGCGCGCGGCGACCGAGCGCGGGGCGCCCTTCGGCTACGTGCTGATCGATTGCCCGCCGTCGCTCAATCTTTTGACTTTGAATTCAATGGCGGCAGCTGATTCCGTTCTCGTGCCGCTGCAATGCGAGTTCTTCGCACTGGAGGGTCTTAGCCAGCTGCTCGAAACGGTCGAGCAGGTGCGTCGCTCGATCAATCCGGATCTTACCATCCAGGGCATCGTGCTGACCATGTATGACGGCCGCAACAACCTCGCCAACCAGGTGGTGCAGGATGTGCGCGAGCATATGGGCGACAAGGTCTATGAGACCATCATTCCGCGCAATGTGCGGGTGTCGGAGGCGCCGTCCTATGGCAAGCCGGCGATCCTCTACGACCTGAAATGCTCCGGCAGCCAGGCCTATCTGCAACTGGCCTCCGAAGTGATCCGCCGCGAGCGTAAATTGCGCGCTGCTTGATTAGATCGGCCGCATAATCAACAGCCGATTCGATACCGAAACGATCTGAAATAGACGTGGAATAAAGATGAGCGAAGATCTCTCGAGGAAAAGACTGGGACGCGGACTGGCGGCACTGATCGGCGAGATCGATCGTCCCGCCGCACCGGAAAAGCCCGGCATGAGCGCCGACGGCAAGGTGCCGATCGAGTTTCTCAGCCCAAACCCGAGAAATCCGCGCCGGCATTTTGGCGATGCCGAACTGACCGACCTCGCCCAGTCGATCCGCGAGCATGGCGTGGTGCAGCCGGTCGTGGCGCGGCCGTCGCCGACGCAGGCGGGCCGCTACGAGCTCATCGCCGGCGAGCGGCGCTGGCGTGCGGCGCAGCGTGCCGGGCTGACCGAGATCCCGGTCATCATCCGCGAAGTCAACGACCGCACGGCGCTGGAACTGGCGATCATCGAGAACGTCCAGCGCGCCGACCTCAATCCGGTCGAAGAGGCACAGGGTTACCAGCAACTCATCGACGACCATGGCTACACCCAGGCCGATCTCGGCCAGGTGATCGGGAAGAGCCGCAGCCATGTCGCCAACACTTTGAGATTGTTGAAGCTGCCCGACGTGATCCGCGACATGCTGGTCGACGGCGCGCTGTCGGCCGGGCATGCCCGCACGCTGGTCACGGCGGAGGATCCGGCCGGCCTTGCCAAGCGCATTGTCGAGGAGGGTCTTTCCGTGCGCCAGGCCGAGGCGCTGGCGCAGATGCCGGCCGGCACCAGTTCCAACGGCACCAAGTCAGCCGCGCCGGCCGTTGAAAAGGACGCCGACACGCTGGCCCTGGAAAAGCTGCTGACCGATACGACCGGCATGATCGTCACGGTCGACCACAAGGGCAAGGGTGGCGTGCTACGCGTTGCGTATCGGAGCTTGGAGCAGCTGGATGAGCTGTGCCGCCGGTTGAAACAGGATTAGAGCGGCCCGGCGATTGATAGAATCGCGGACCTGCTAAACTCTTGTTTTTGCGCAGTTCGGATGGAAGACTGCGACACACTTTTCTAGGGATTGCTTTTGGTATTTAGCCGGCGAATGTTTCGTGCGGTCTTCCCTTCTCCCACAAGGGGGAAGGAAGAGGCGCCTACCTTTGCGCCAGCCGCGCGCTTTCCACGGCGATCCCCAGCAGCGCCTGCCTGGCCAGCGCCACCGACAGGTCCGGCCGGCGCCGCGTCTGCAGCACGGCTGATTGCAGGCGGGTCAGCGCGCGGCCGAGCGCTTCGCTGTTCCAGCGCTCCAGCGCTCTCTCCACCAGCTTGCGGCGCGCGAAAAAGACCGGCGGCCGCGCGGCGGCAACGACGGAAGCGGCGTTGCGGCCGCCGGAGTCCATCTGGCCGCGCATGACCTGTATCTGCTGTATCTGCCGCATCGCCGAGGACAGCACCAGGAAGGGCTGGCCGCCGCCCTGGCAGTGGCGCGTGAAGGCGGTGTCGAAGTCGCCGATCTTGCCTTCGAGCAGCGCGTCGACGGCATCGTCATAGGAGGCACCGGACACGTCGCCCGACATGGCTCTCACCTCTTCCAGCCCGATTTCCTTCTGGCCGTGGGCGTAAAGGACGAGTTTTTCGATCTCGCCACGCGAGGCCAGCCGGTCGCCGCCGAGATTGCGGCGCAGCGCCTGTCTGGCCTCCAGCGTCATCGACATGCCGGCCTTGCGCAGCTCGTCGTCGACGACCGTGTCGATGTCGCGGGCCTCATCGGCGTAGCAGGGCAAGGCCATGGCGTTGTCGGCGCCCTCGACCACCGCGCGCAGCCCGACCCCTTTCTTCAAGTCGCCGGCCTCGATCAGGATGATGGCGTCCCGCACCGGCTCCGCCGTCAGCGCCTTGACGTCGTCGGCCAGCGCCTTCTGGCCGCTGGCGTTGCGCACCCAGAGCAGCCGCCGGTCGGAAAACATCGGCACGGTGCGGGCTTCGTCGAGCAGCCGGCCCTCGTCGCGGTCGACCTCCGAACCCTCGAGCCTGACCACGCAGAACGGATCGTCCAGCGGCAGACCGGTCTTTCCGGCAAACGCCTTCGCCCGCTCCGAGACAAGGCCGCGATCGGGGCCATAAAGCAGGACGATCGAGATGCGCGGATCAGGCCGCGCGAGCCAGGAATCGACCTCGAAAGCTTTCTTCTGTGCCATGGAGGGTGGTTAGCATGATGCGTGCGCGGGGTGAACGGCGATCGGCACCGAGCACTCTTTTCCTTCTTCCCCTGCGGGAGAAGGTGTCGCCGAAGGCGACGGAAGGGGTGTTCCAGCGGGGTGAGACGCTGGTTTTGATGCAGCCGATTGGCACGCGCCAAGCTGGAGCACCCCTCATCCGGCCTCGCTTCGCGAGGCCATCGCCCTGGGCGAGTCACGGGCCGCGCCCGCCCTTCGGGCCCCACAAGGGGAGAAGGAAAAGCGGCCACGCTCTGCACCCAATCACCTTATCTGGCGACAAACACGGCGCAACCATGCGCCAAATTGCGTGCCGCTGCTCAACATCGACAAGAAATTTCGCGGACATATCTTCATCTTGAGCGCGGGAGGCTGGGATCGGCCGGCGCGGCCGGAACCGATGCGCGGATGACTTGCCTGGCGAATTCGCGCTGGTCTGGACGCGCGGATGTGCAAATATCCGCACCCAGGCGACATTGGAGGAGTTTTGGTCATGGCCGATGCTGGGATGTTGCGTTTTCACGTTCCGGAGCCGGAAGTGCGGCCGGGCGGCACGCCTGATTTCTCCAACGTGACCATCGCCCAGGCCGGCTCGGTGCCGCGTCCCGATATCGATGTCGATCCGCGCACCATCCGCGACATGGCGTTTTCGATCATCCGCGTGCTGAACCGCAATGGCGAAGCCGTCGGGCCATGGGCCGGGCTGCTTTCCAGCGAGGAATTGCTGGAGGGCCTGCGCAACATGATGACGCTGCGGACCTTCGATGCGCGCATGCAGATGGCGCAGAGGCAAGGCAAGACCTCTTTCTACATGCAGCATCTGGGCGAAGAAGCGGTGAGCTGCGCCTTTCGCAAGGCGCTTGCCCCGGGCGACATGAACTTCCCGACCTATCGGCAGGCCGGCCTGCTGATCGCCGACGGCTATCCGATGGTCACGATGATGAACCAGATCTATTCCAACGAGGCCGATCCGCTGAAAGGCCGGCAGCTGCCGATCATGTATTCGTCGAAAGAGCACGGCTTCTTCTCCATCTCCGGCAATCTGGCGACGCAGTATATCCAGGCGGTCGGCTGGGCGATGGCCTCGGCGATCTCGAACGATTCGCGCATCGCCGCCGGCTGGATCGGCGACGGCTCGACAGCCGAATCCGATTTCCATTCGGCGCTGGTGTTCGCTTCCACCTACAAGGCTCCGGTCGTGCTCAACGTCGTCAACAACCAGTGGGCGATCTCGACTTTTCAGGGCATTGCGCGCGGCGGCTCGGGCACTTTTGCAGCACGCGGCCTCGGCTTCGGCATTCCGTCGCTGCGCGTCGACGGCAACGACTATCTGGCGGTCCATGCGGTGGCCAAGTGGGCAGCCGAGCGGGCCCGCAACAATCTCGGGCCGACGCTGGTCGAATATGTCACCTACCGCGCCGGCGCCCATTCGAGTTCGGACGATCCCTCCGCCTACCGGCCAAAGACCGAGTCCGATGCCTGGCCGCTCGGCGATCCGGTCGTGCGGCTGAAGAACCATCTGATCAAGCTCGGCGTCTGGTCGGACGAGCGGCACGCACAGGCCGAGGCGGAAATCCTCGACACGGTGATCGCGGCGCAGAAGGAGGCGGAAAGCCACGGCACGCTGCATGCCGGCGGCAAGCCGTCGACGCGAGACATGTTCGAGGGCCTCTATGCCGAGATGCCGCCGCATCTCAGACGCCAGCGCCAGCAGGCGGGAGTCTGAGCCATGCCAAGGCGGACCATGATAGAGGCCATCCGGGACGCCATGGACGTTTCGATGGAGCGCGACAGCAAAGTCGTCGTGTTCGGCGAGGATGTCGGTTTCTTCGGCGGCGTTTTTCGTGTCACCCACGGCCTGCAGGCCAAATACGGCAAGAGCCGCTGCTTCGACGCGCCAATCAGCGAATCCGGCATTGTCGGCTCGGCCATCGGGATGGCCGCCTATGGCCTGAAGCCGTGCGTCGAGATTCAGTTTGCCGACTACATGTATCCGGCCTACGACCAGTTGACGCAGGAAGCCGCAAGGCTGCGCTACCGGTCGAACGGTGATTTCACCTGCCCAATCGTGGTGCGCATGCCGACCGGCGGCGGCATCTTCGGCGGCCAGACGCACAGCCAGAGCCCGGAGGCGCTGTTCACCCATGTGTCCGGGCTGAAGACGGTGGTGCCATCCAACCCGCATGACGCCAAGGGGCTTTTGATCGCGGCGATCGAGGATCCCGACCCGGTGATCTTCTTGGAGCCGAAGCGGCTCTATAACGGCCCGTTCGACGGCCATCACGACCGGCCGGTAACGCCGTGGTCGAAGCACGAGCTCGGCGAGGTCGCCGACGGCCATTATACCGTGCCGCTCGGCAAGGCGGCGATCCGCAGGGCGGGTTCCGCCGTCACGGTGCTCGCCTATGGCACCATGGTCTATGTCGCCCAGGCCGCGGCCGAGGAGACCGGCATCGATGCCGAGATCATCGACCTCAGGACGCTGCTGCCGCTCGACCTCGATACGATCGTGGCCTCGGTCAAGAAGACCGGACGTTGCGTGGTCGTACACGAGGCGACGCTGACGTCAGGCTTCGGCGCCGAACTGTCGGCGCTGGTACAGGAAAACTGCTTCTACCATCTGGAAGCGCCGGTGGTCCGCGTCGCCGGCTGGGACACGCCCTATCCGCACGCGCAGGAGTGGGACTATTTCCCCGGCCCGGCCCGTGTCGGCCGTGCGCTCATCGAAACATTGGAAGCTTAGAGAGGCCTGAAATGGGCGAACACATCATCAAGCTGCCCGATGTCGGCGAGGGCGTCGCCGAGGCCGAGCTCGTCGAATGGCATGTGAAGATCGGCGACATCGTGCGCGAGGATACGTTGCTGGCCGCCGTGATGACCGACAAGGCGACGGTCGAAATCCCGTCGCCCGTCGATGGCGAGATCCTGTGGCTGGGCGCCGAGATCGGCGACACGGTGGCGATCGGTTCGCCCATCGTGCGGCTGAAAGTGGCGGGCGAGGGCAATGTGAAGGCTGCCGGGCAAGGGACGGCACCGGCCGCCGAAGCCGAAGCGCTCGCCAAGCCGGCGAGCCCAAAGCCCGAAGCCGCACCGGCCCCCAAGGCAAAGCCCGTCGAGGCACCGGCGAAACCCGCGCCATCGCCGGCTGCCGCCAAGACCATGGCACAGGCCTCGGCCGGCGCACCGCGCCCGGAAGGCGAAAAGCCGCTGGCCTCGCCAGCCGTCCGCTTGCGCGCCAAGGAGGCCGGCATAGATCTCAGGCAAGTCGCAGGCAGCGGCCCGGCCGGCCGCATCGGCCATGAAGACATCGAGACCTTCCTGGCGCGCGGGCCGCAAGTGGCCAAGGCATCGGGCCTCGCCCGCAACGATGCCATCGAGGACATCAAACTGGTTGGCCTGCGGCGCAAGATCGCCGAGAAGATGACGCTGTCCAAATCGCGCATCCCTCACATCACCTATGTCGAGGAGATCGACGTGACGGCGCTCGAGGAATTGCGCGCCGCGCTCAACAAGGAAAAGCGCGCCGCCAAGGGAGGCAAGGAGAGGCCGAAGCTGACCTTGCTGCCGTTCCTGATGCGGGCGATGGTCAAGGCGATCGCGGACCAGCCCCAAATCAATTCGCTGTTCGAGGACGAGGCCGGCATCATCCACCAGCACGGCGGCATCCATATCGGCATCGCCGCGCAGACGCCGTCTGGGCTGGTGGTGCCTGTCGTCAAGCATGCCGAGGCGCGCGACATCTGGGAGTGCGGCGCCGAGGTCGCCAGGCTGGCCGAGGCGGCCAAGTCGGGCACGGCGACGCGTGACGAGCTGTCGGGCTCGACCATCACCATCACCTCGCTTGGCGCCATGGGCGGCGTCGCCACCACACCGGTCATCAACCACCCGGAAGTCGCGATCATCGGCGTCAACAAGATGATGGTGCGGCCGCTGTGGGACGGCACGCAGTTCATCCCGCGCAAGATGATGAACCTGTCGTCGAGCTTCGACCACCGCGTCATCGACGGCTGGGATGCCGCGGTGTTCGTCCAGCGGATCAAGGCGCTGCTGGAGACACCTGCGCTGATTTTCGTGGATTGAGAGGATGAGAACGGACGCTGCCCCTTTGCCTTCGTCATCCTCGGGCTTGACCCGAGGATCCATGCCGCGACCTCAGCCTGAGAGCGTTGCGGAGCAGGTTTCTGAACCGTTGCAACGCCTTCCCGTCAAGGCATGGATCCTGGGGTCTGCGCGCGTCGCTACGCTCCTTGCTCCGCCCCAGGATGACGACGGCAGGGGCGTCTCGGCCATTCTTCAAGGTTGGCGGTCTGCAGGTGCAATGCCGGAACGAACCAGGGTCCCATCATGAAAGAAATCTCCTGCAAGCTGCTGGTCATCGGCGCCGGGCCCGGGGGGTATGTCTGCGCCATTCGTGCCGGGCAGCTCGGCGTCGATACGGTCATCGTCGAGGCGGGCAAGCCCGGCGGCACCTGCCTCAATGTCGGCTGCATCCCCTCAAAAGCACTGATTCATGCGGCGGAGGAATTCGAGAGGGTGTCTGACATGGCCGGCGGCAAGAGCCCGCTCGGCATTTCGGTCACGGCGCCGGTACTCGATCTGGCCAGGACCATCGCCTGGAAGGACGGGATCGTCAGCCGGCTCAACAGTGGCGTCGCCGGCCTGCTCAAGAAGGCCGGGGTAAAGACCGTGCACGGCTGGGCGAGGTTTCGCGACGGCAAGACCGTCGAAGTCGAGACCGAGACGGGAAGCCAGGTGATCCGCGCGGAAACGATCGTGATCGCGACGGGCTCGGCGCCGGTCGAACTCCTGCCCTTCGGCGGACCGGTGATTTCATCCACTGAAGCCCTGGCGTTAAGCGAGGTGCCGAAGAGGCTTGCGGTCGTCGGTGGCGGCTATATCGGCCTGGAGCTCGGCATGGCCTTCGCCAAGATGGGCGCCAAGGTGACCGTGGTCGAGGCCCTGCCGCGCGTGCTGGCGCAATATGATGCCGACCTGACCCGGCCGGTGGTCAAGCGGCTCGCCGCACTTGGCGTCGAAGTGATGGCAGGCGCCAAGGCCAAGGGACTGTCGACAAAAGGCGATGCGCTGCTGGTCGAGACATCCGACGGCAAGAGCGGCAAGGTCGCGGCGGACAAGATCCTGGTGACGGTCGGCCGCAAGCCGGTGACCGAGGGCTGGGGGCTCGAGCAGATCGATCTCGACAGGGCCGGAAAATTCATCAGGATCGATGACCAGTGCCGCACCTCTATGCGCGGCGTCTTCGCCATCGGCGACGTCACCGGCGAGCCGATGCTGGCGCACCGGGCGATGGCGCAAGGCGAGATGGTCGCCGAAATCGTCGCCGGCCATAAGCGCAGCTGGGACAAGCGCTCGATCCCCGCCGTCTGCTTCACCGATCCCGAGCTGGTGACGGCGGGTCTGTCGCCTGAAGAGGCCAAGGCCCGGGCCGAGATCAAGATCGGCCTGTTCCCCTTCGACGCCAATGGCCGCGCCATGACTAAGCTCGGCGAGGATGGCTTCGTCCGCGTCGTGGCGCGCGCGGACAATCACCTGGTGCTCGGCATCCAGGCGGTCGGTCAGGGCGTGTCGGAGCTGTCGGCGGCGTTTGGGCTGGCGCTGGAGATGGGGGCAAGGCTGGAGGACATCGCCGGCACGATCCATTCGCATCCGACGCAAGGCGAAGGGTTCCAGGAAGCCGCGCTAAAGGCGCTCGGGCACGCGCTGCATATTTGAGGTGTCGCGCCGGCGTATCCGAAAAGCTTACCCCGCCAGCCGGCTTACCATCTCATGTTGGGCATAGGCGCGGCCGAAGCGGTTGGCGAGGAAGGCTTCGAGCGCGATTTCCTCCTGCTTGACGAAGCCGGTCGCCGGCAAGCTGCCATCGGCCAGCATGTCGAGCACGGCGCAGATGCCGGAGGCGGTGGTGATCTGGATGGCGCTGCGCACGGTCTGGCCGACGCGCCTGGAATAGATCTTGTTGGCGTAGGTCTCCTGCAGCAGGCGGCCGTTCTTGCGGCCGGAAACGGTGACGAAGACGATGACCACGTCCTGCAGCGTCGCCGGCAGGGCGCTTTCGAAAATGTCCTTCAGCACGTCGCGGCGGTGGCGCAGGCCAAGGTCGTTGAGCAGCGCCTTCATGATCGCGGCATGACCGGGATAGCGGATGGTGCGGTAGTTCAGCGTGCGCACCTTGCCCTTCAGCGTCTCGGCCAAGGTGCCGAGCCCACCCGAGGTGTTGAACGCCTCATAGGTGACGCCGTCGAGCGAGAACTCCTCGCGCTCTTCCAGCGGCGGCACTTCGACCAGCTCGCCCTCGACGATCGCCTCGCAGGGCTCGCAATATTCGTTGATGACGCCGTCGGTGCTCCAGGTCAGATTGTAGTTCAGCGCGTTGGACGGGTATTGCGGCAGCGCGCCGACGCGCATGCGCACGCTTTCCAGCGTGTCGAAGCGGCTGGCGAGATCGTTGGCGACGATCGAGATGAAGCCCGGCGCCAGTCCGCATTGCGGGATGAAGGCGCTCTTGGCGGAACGTGCCAGCTCCTTGACGCGCCTGGTCGAGACGACATCCTCGGTGAGATCGAGATAATGCACGCCGGCGCTGGCCGCCGCCTCGGCGATGCGCGTGGTGAGATGGAAGGGGGCGGCGCTCAGCACCGCGAACTTGCCGACGAGTGCGGCTTCGAGCGCACCGACCGCCGCGATGTCGAGTTCGAGTGTCTCGACGCCGTCGGGCACTTCGGCGGCAGTGAGTTGCGCGACCGAGCGGTCGACGAGGGTGACGTGGTAGTCACCCGTTGCGGCGAGCATTTCGGCGATGGTCGAGCCGATCTTGCCGGCCCCGACGATAACGATGTTGTTCATGGTCAAATACCCCTGCCATTTGCGTTCGCCGGAATCATCGCAGCTTGCCTGTCGAAAGGAAGCGTGAGATCCTGCAAACCGCACCCTATCTTTAATTAATTTGCCGAAGAGTTTCGTCGAAATGCTCAGTGATGCCGAACAGGCCCTGCTTTCCCTGCTGCGCGCCAACGCGCGCGCCTCGACGGCCGAACTGGCGCGGCAGCTCGGCGTTTCGCGCACCACGGTGCAAAGCCGGATCGAGCGGCTGGAACAGCGCGGCATCATCACGGGCTATGGCGTCAGGCTGGCGCCGGACTATGAGCAGGGGCTGGTCAGGGCGCATGTGCTGCTCACCGTCACGCCCAAGCTGGCCGATAGGGTGGTGCGCAGCCTGCAGGCATTGCCGTTCGTGCGGACGCTGCATTCGGTCAGCGGCAATTTCGATATGATCGTCATCGTCGACGCACCGTCGATCCGCGACCTCGATACGCTGCTCGACCAGATCGGCGCCATGGACGGGGTGGAGCGGACCGCGTCGTCGATCATCCTGTCGACGCGGATCGACAGGTGAAGATCGATACAGCCGATCTCCCCCTTTGCGGGGGAGATGGCCGGCAGGCCAGAGGGGGGTGTGAAGGATCGCCAGCCTGGGCCGGTGTATCGACGTGACCACAGATCGACAGGCCAGCGGGACAGCACCCCCCTCTGCCTTGCCAGGCATCTCCCCCGCAAGGGGGGAGGCCGTTACACCGGGTTTCGCCAACTTCCGAAGTTAATCCGTCGCCAAGGGAAAACTCACCACCACGGCCAGCCCAGGCCGGCAGTCCTCGAGCGTGATGGTCGCGCCGTGCAGGTCGGCGATGGCCCGGACGAGGCTGAGGCCGAGACCGCTGCCCGGCGTCGACCGGCTGTGGTCCAGCCGGTAGAGCCGCTGAAACACTTTTTCGCACTCGCCGGCGGGAATGCCGGGGCCGTTGTCGGCGACGCTGGCAAGGACGCGGTCACCCTGGCGCGTCACCGACAGTTTGATCGAGGTGCCGGGCGGGCAATGACGCAGCGTGTTCTCCACCAGATTGGCGACCATCTGCGTCAACAGTTCGCGATCGCCGTGGATCCGGCCCGTCGTCTCCTCCAGCCGCGGCGGCAACAGCGACTTGCCGTCGTCCTCGGCCACGTCGGTGTAGACCTCGGCGATGGTCCGCAGGATCTCGCCGGGATCGACATCGGTGAAGCGCGCCCTGCGCGCACCGGCCTCGATCTGCGCGATCCGCAGCAACGCGTCGAAGGTCTCGTTGATCTGATGGCCTTCCGTGCGGGCGTCGGCCAGATCGTCGGAGACGTCCTGGTGCCGCGCGGCCTTGTCGGCGGCGCTCTCCAAAATCATCTGCAGGCGGTTGAGCGGCGTCTTCAGATCATGCGCGATGTCGGCGCTGACCTGCTTCATGCCCTCGACCAGTGCCGACAGGCGATCGAGCGCCGCGTTGACCTGGCTGGAGACGATGTCGATATCGTCGCCCTTGCCGGTCAGCGGGATGCGGGTGTCGAGCCTGCCATGCGAAACGTCGACCATCGTGGCGGCAATGCCGTCGAGACGGCGCTGGACGCGCGCGGCGAGCAGGGCGCCGCCGGCGACGGCCAGGCCGGTGATGATCAGCGTCGCCCAGCCGAAGCTCATCAGCATGATCGTTTCCAGTTCCTCGGTCTCGGAGAGGCTGAAGGCGATGGTCAGCGTGTTGGCGCCGACCGGACCGGAATAGGCGCGATATTCGGTGTCCGGCGGCAGGCCCGGCATTTCGGCGCCGAACATCGAGAAACCATCGGGAAGCCCCGCCGCGGTGAAGTTGCCCGCAATTCGGTTGCCGGCCGCGTCGGTCAGCGAAAAGAGCTGCTCCTTCCCAGGGCTGCGCGCGGAGTGGTTTTCGACGGTCTCCACCAACTCCCTGAGATCATTGTCGGCATAGGTCGCGGCGATGACGGAATAGGTTTCCTTGATGGTGTCGTCGAGCTGCTCGGCAAGGTCGGCGCTCATCATCTGGTAGACGATGGCGCCCGCCAGCACAAAGGCCAGCATGAACAGGAAGGCGAACGTCAGGGCAAGCCGGAACGGCGTGCTGCGCAGCAGGCGGGTCCACGTTGCCGTCATGAGAAAGTCGCGGTCATCGGGATGGCGCGATCACTGGGAGAGCGGCGCGTGCAGGCTGTAGCCGGTGTTGCGGATGGTGTGGATGAGCTGGGTACCGAACGGCTTGTCGACCTTGGTCCGCAACCGGCTGATATGGGTTTCGACAACGCTGGTCTTGGGATCGAAATGAAAATCCCAGACGCGTTCCAGCAGCATGGTGCGGGTGATGACGCGGCCCTCGCCGCGCATCAGCACCTCGAGCAGGCTGAACTCCCTCGGCTGCAGGTCGATCGGCTGGCCCTGCCTGACGACGCGCCGCATGATGAGGTCCATTTCGAGGTCGGCGACCCGCAGGACCGTCTTCTGTTCCTGCGCGGCCGGCCGCCGGCCGAGCGCGTTGATGCGGGCAAGCAGCTCGGAAAAGGCGAAGGGCTTGACCAGATAGTCGTCGCCGCCGGCCTCGAGCCCCTCGACGCGGTCGTCTATGCCGCCGACGGAGGTAAGAAAGATCGCCGGCGTGCGGACGCCGGCGGCGCGGACAGCCTTGACCATCGACAAGCCGTCGAGGCCTGGAATCATCCGGTCGGCGACGATCACGTCGTAGCCGCCGCTGGTCGCGGCGAAAAGCCCGTCATGGCCGTTGCGCAGGAGGTCGCAGACATGGCCTGCCTCGGTCAGGCCGCGCACGATATAGTCCGCCGTCCTGTGATCGTCCTCGACGAGAAGTAGCCGCATCGCTGTTTCCTGGCTGCCGATATCGGGGATAGGCTATCACCGGCACAGGCCCCTTCCTAGGATGGTCGCAAGGCCGGCTGCCGCCGCAGGGCCCGGCGGCGGCTCAGTCCGATTCCAGCAGGATCTCGTCGGCATCGCCGGCGGTTTGCCTCAATGTCATGGAGAGGACCAGGGCGATGATGCAGCCGAGGAAGATCAGGCTGGTGAAAATGGTGCCGAAACCCAAACCGCCATGTTCGGCCGGCCGCGACAGCCAATCGCCGAAGGAGGCACCCAGCGGACGCGTCAATATATAGGCGAGCCAAAAGGCCAGAACGGCGTTCAGGTGGACGAGATAATAGGCGAGCGCGATGAGCGCGATGACGCCGCCGAACAGCAGCCCCGTGGTCAGATAACCCATGTCGAAGGTTTCGGCGACAAGATCGCCGGCGGCGGTGCCCAGCGAGAAGGTGAAGAGGATCGCCAGCCAGTAGAAGATCTCGCGCCTGGTCGTGAAGATGGTGTGGATCGAAAGCGTACGCTCGCTCGCGTACCAGACCGCGAACGTCGCCGCGAGCACAACCGAAAAGGCAATCGTCGTGGTCTGCAGGCGTACGCCGAAATTGTCGACGAGGTTATCGGTGATCAACGTGCCGACGACGCTGATCAGCACCACCGCCAGCCAGTAGGCCCAGGGCACGTAGCGTTTCCGCGTGAACTGCAGGACGAGGGCGACGATCAGGACGCCGGTCATGATCAGCGAGGTGGCGGTCAGCCCAAGGCCGAGGTTGACGGCGAGATAATCCGCCGCCGTCTCGCCCATGGTCACCGCCATCAGCTTGACCAGCCAGAAGTCGAGGGTGACGTCGGGAACCCGGTTGTGGCTTGGTGCGGCGGGGTGTGTGTTGGGCGCGAGCATGGCAAGTGTCCCGATGTCGATGTTGCGGCGGCGATCCGGCATCCGGACAATAGGCAAGCGACTTCACTCCAGCCTGTCTGGCGGCATACAAATTCGTAAGGATGGCTTTGCCTGGCGCAAAAGGTCTTTACGAATGCCGCGTGGTGCGCTGTTAGAGGATGAATGCCTTGCATCCGCCATCAATGGCGTGCCCCAGTGGCCGGGCTCGTATAGAGCGCCCCAGGAAAACACCAATGACCTACGCCTCCCTCAAGCCGGTTTCGAAGGCTTTCGTCCAGCGCAAGCGGCTGATTTTCATCCGCGTCGCGGCGGCGCTGGCGGTGCTGCTGCTGTTCCTGACCAAACCGGCGCTCAGCGAAGGCTCGAACGGCCACGAAACACTCGAATTCTTCGGCTTCTGCCTGGTGCTCGCCTGCGTCGCCGGCCGGCTGTGGAGCATCCTCTATGTCGGCGGCAAGAAGAATGAAGAGCTGGTTTCGGCGGGTCCATTCTCGATGAGCCAGAACCCGCTCTATTTCTTCTCGACGGTCGGCGCGGTCGGCATCGGCCTGCTCTATGGCTCGCTGGTGGCCGCCGCCGCACTTGGCGTTGCCAGCTTCCTGATCTTCCGCGTCACGGCGCGCAAGGAAGCCGAATATCTCCTGGGCAAGTTCGGCCCGGCCTATTCAGCCTATATCAAGGCGACGCCCCGGTTCTGGCCGAACCCGCTGCTCTACCGCGACAGTGACGAGCTGCAGTTCTCGACGCGGGCGCTGAAGCGCACTTTTTTCGACGGGCTCTATTTCCTCGCCATCTTCCCGATCATCGAACTCGTCGAGTATCTCCGGGAAAGCGGACTGCTGCCGGCTATCATCACGCTGTACTGATTGCCGTGCGGGCGCACGGCAATCAGCCGGCGCCTCGGCTAGCCGCCCAGTGGATACGGCATGTAGCCGACGAAGCCGGCTATCTTCCAGTTCGCCCCGACCTTCCGGCAGAAATACAGCGTCTGCCATTTCAGCCGGTCGACGCTGCCATCCGCCTTGGCGACGCTGCCGTCGAACTTCTTGTGCAGCACGGCGCGGTCGCCGTCGACATCGATGTCGCGCAGATTGGTGACGCGAAACAGCGCCTCGCGCAGCGGCTCGGCGAATTTGGTCGCCGCCGTTTCCTTGGCCTGGCGCAGCCACTCGTCGCGATAGATCTCCAGCCGCGGGAATTGCAGCCGCCAGGCATCGGCGTTGCTGAGGAAATGCGCGTGCATGCCGAAGAAGCTTTCGGCGACGAAGTCGTTCTCGACCATGGACCAGTCCTGACCGATGAAGGCGTCGATGTCGCGCCGCACCAGCATCTCCCACAGCGCGTGGCGGTCGGCGTCGCCGGAAGGAAACGGGTTCTTGTCGAAGGTCATCGTCGGGGTCTCCGGTCTCGCAAGGGCGTCTGTCCGTCGTGGCGTCGAGCCCGTCCGGCAGCGCACGATGCAAGCGCTTCTGTAATAAAGCAACATGGATTTCGAAGGATGTTGCTTTCCAACAAGGGCCCTATCGGGATCACCCCGATCGCGGTAAATCTCGTCCCGGAGCGGGCGCCGCCTCGGTGCCTTGCCATGTCACCGGAGGAGGCCATCCCTTGCCCAAGCAGAATTTTGGAACGTCCCACGTGCCGCTGTCGCCCGCCGTGCGGGCCGGCGATTTCGTCTTTGTCTCGGGCCAGGTTCCGGTCGGCGGCGACGGCATCGTGGTCAAGGGCGGCATCACGGAGCAGACCGAGCAGGTGCTCGCCAATGTGAAGGCCGCATTGGCGCTCGCCGGCTGCACCCTGGACGACGTGGTCAAGACCACCGTCTGGCTCGAGGACGCGCGCGACTTCGGCGGCTTCAACGCGGTCTATGCCAGGCACTTCCCGAAGAACCCGCCGGCGCGCACCACGGTCGAATCGCGGCTGATGATCGACATCAAGATCGAAGTCGAGGCCGTCGCGTACAGGCCGGTCTGAAAGGCAAAGTAACAAGGCGGAGGCATCTCCATGCAATTCGACCTCCTGCTGAAGGGTGGACGGCTGATCGATCCGGCGTCCGGCATCGACGCGCCACGCGATGTCGCCATCGCCAACCGCCGTGTCGCCGCTGTCGATGCCGACATCCCCGTGACCAGCGCCGCGCAGGTGGTCGACGCGTCCGGCTGCATCGTCGCGCCCGGTCTGGTCGACCTGCACAGCCACGTCTATTGGGGCGGCACCTCGCTCGGCGTCGATGCCGACAGGCTCGCCGCCAAGGGCGGAACCACCACCTTCATCGATGCCGGCAGCGCGGGTGCGGGCAATTTCCTCGGCTTCCGCCGCCATGTCATGGAGCGCTCCAAGGTGCGCATCCTGGCCTATGTCAACATTTCCTTTGCCGGCATTTTCGGCTTCTCGCAGACTGTGTCGGTCGGCGAATGCAGCGATCTCCGGCTTTGCGAACCGCGCGAGGTGGTGGCGGCGGTGCGCGAGCACGCCGACGTCGTCGTCGGCGTCAAAGTGCGCTCCGGCAAGCATGCCGGCGGCACCAGCGGCATCGCGCCGGTCGATCTGGCGCTGGAAGCCGCCGACAAGGCCGGGCTGCCGCTGATGGCGCATATAGACGAGCCGCCGCCCGGCCGCTCCGAAGTGCTGCCGCGCCTGCGCCGGGGCGACATCCTCACCCATTGCTTTCGGCCGTTCCCCAATGCGCCGGTGTTCGCCTCCGGCATGGTGCGGCCCGACATGTGGCTGGCGCGCGAGCGCGGGGTCATCTTCGATCTAGGTCACGGCATGGGCTCGTTCGATTTCGACGTCGCCCGCGCCATGCTCGCAGAAGGTCTGGCGCCCGACGTCATCTCGAGCGATGTGCATCTCTACTGCGTCGACGGGCCGGCCTTCGACATATTGGTGTGCATGTCGAAGCTGATGGCGCTCGGCATGCCGCTGGTCGAGGTTTTGCGCGCCGCGACGCAAGCGCCGGCGCGGGCGATCGCGCGGCCCGATCTCGGCACGCTGGCGGTCGGCACGGCGGGTGATGTCGCCGTGCTGCGGCAGCGTCCGGGCCGCTTCACCTTCGTCGACGCGGTCGGCGTCTCGCTGGTCGCCGACCAGCGGCTGATGTCGGAAGGCATCGTCATTGGCGGCACCTGGTGGCCGAACGAAGCGGCGAATGACCTTGGCGAGACCGAGCGTTTCGAAGCGCATGCCGCGCATACCCACGTCGAGGTGGCGACCCGGCATTTCGGGCATGGGCATGAGTGAGGCTGTGCGGTCTTCCCTTCTCCCCCTGTGGAAGAAGGAAGAAGCTAGAGGCCCGGCGCCCCGTACACCGGCGTCTCGATCCCCTCCATCCGCGCCTTGATCTGCAGCGCCACGTATTTCGAATAGAACCGCGACAGGGCCAGATTGCCGCCGTGGAACCATAATGCTTCCTGCGCCGTCGGTTTCCACATGTTGCGCAATTCGCCTTGCCAGGGGCCGGGGTCGCCCTTGACACCGGAGCCGAGGCCCCAGCACGGGCCGACCTTGTCGGCGACCTCGCGCGAGACGAGAGCCGCCACGTTCTCGTTCATCGACTGGTAGCCGGTGCAGGCGATGATGGCATCGGCCTCGATCTCGCTGCCGTCCTCGAACAGGATGCCTTTGGCTGCCAGCGATTTTACCGCGACGCCGCTGCGGATGCCGATCTTGCCGTCGATGATCAGGTCGGACGCGCCGACATCGATGTAATAGCCCGAGCCGGTGCGGTAGGCCTTCATCAAAAGGCCGGTCTCGTCGTCGCCGAAATCCAGCGCGAAGCCGGACGCGGCGAGACGCTCGTAGAATGCGGCGTCGCGCGCGCGGATGACGTCGTAGAGCGCGCGCTGGCCCTTGGGCACCAGCGCGAACGGCGTCGAGGCGACGATCATGTCGGCCTTTTCCGTGGTGATGCCGCGCGCCAGCGCATCCTCGGAGAAGATTTCGAAGCCGACCTGCATCAGCGTGTCCGACTTCACCACGGTGGTCGGCGAACGCTGGATCATGGTAACGTCGGCGCCGCTTTCCCAGAGGTCGACGCAGACATCGTGCCCGGAACTGGCCGCGCCGATGACGGCGACCTTTTTGCCGCGGAATTTCTCGCCGCTCGAATACTGGCTGGAATGCAGCAGCTCGCCCTCGAACTGGTCCGCGCCCGGCAGCTCGATCTTGCGCGGCGGACCATAGGCGCCGGTGGCGAAGACGATGTGCTTGGGCTTCAGCGTGAGGCGCTGGCCGGCGCGGTCGACCACCACGGTCCATTCTTTCTCCGCCTCGTCGTAACTGGCGCTGAGGCACCTGGTGGCGCCCCAGTAATTCAGCTCCATGACGCGCGTGTACATTTCCAGCCAGTCGCCCATTTTGTCCTTGGGCGTGAAGACGGGCCAATTGTCGGGGAACGGAATGTAGGGCAGATGATCGTACCAGACCGGATCGTGCAGCACGAGCGTGCGGTAGCGGTTGCGCCAGGAATCGCCTGGCCGATCGTTCTTCTCGATGACGATGGTGGGCACGCCGAGCTGACGCAGCCGTGCGCCGAGCATGATGCCGCCCTGGCCGCCGCCGATGACCAGGCAATAGGGTTGCTCGGAGGCGCCAAGCTCGCGCGTCTCGCGCGCCCGCGCCTCCGACCAGGTCTCGCGTTCCGGGTCCGCCTTGTGGCGCACGCCGAGCGGCCGCGTCGCGCCCTTGCGCTCCTCGAACCCTTTCAGGTCGGTCATCGCCGTGAACAGCGTGCGGCAGCGGCCATCGCGCAGGCGCATGATGCCTTGTCCCGTGGCCACCGCCGTTTCGAAGGTGAACCAGGCCTCGATCGTGCCTTCATCCGAGGTCGCCTCGCCGGTGATCTGCCACGAGGCCGGCCTGGTCGTCGCCAGCGTCGACTTCAGCATATCGGCGATGGCGTCGCGGCCTTCCATGGTGGTGATGTTCCAGGTGAAGGTCAGCAGGTCGCGCCAGTAGCAATCGTCGACGAACAGGTTGGCCGCCGCTGACACGTCGCTGGATTGAAGCGCATGCGCCAGGGATTCGAGCCATGCGGCCGCCTGTTTGGATGGTGACATTTCGAGCATTTCTTCCCTCTTGTATAAGTCCAATCCGTGTATTGGCACGGTACCTGTCGAAGTCGGCGCTGCCCCTCTTCCGCCTGCCGGCACCTTCTCCCGGTATAGTGACGGGGAGAGCGACTAGTCTCCCAACGGCTCCATTTCCTTCCCCGTACGGTGGATCTGGGCGTTGTATTTGATGCGGCGGACCGTCTCGTGGGCCGAGCCGTCGAGCTTGTAGGCCGAGGCTACCGCCAAGACGTCGATCATTGTCAGGAAGGCGAAGCGCGAGGCGGTCGGCTTCAACGTGTCGGCATATTCGGGCACGGCAATCGGATGTCTGGCAGCTCCGGTCATGAAGTCGATCTTCCCTAGCCCGCTTTCGACCCGATTTCTTATCATGTCTGTACGCTGTCGTTCCATGCACCCGGCACCGTTGCAGCCGATGCGTGCCCAGGCATCACCGCCGAGTTCCGCCGTAGAGTGCTGCCTCGCAATGGGCAACGCAAGCGCGCCAACCCCTGCCTCCCTATCCAATCACCTCTAGCCGCCTCGGCAGCCGGTTCATCACTACCGGTCCATCCGGCGTGATCAGGAACTGGTCCTCGAGATTGAAGCTGGCGAGGCCGTCGATGTAGAGCGGGATCTCGAAGGCCAGCACCATGCCGGCCTCGATCGCGATATCGCTGTCGGCGGCGATGAACGGCCATTGTTCGGAAAAGACCGACTGGCCGACGCCGTGGCCGAAATGGCCGCGACGGTAGGAGCGCAGGCCTTGCCGCGCCAGGCTTTCGGTGGCGACGCGGTGGACATGGGCGAGCGTGTTTCCGGGGACAAGCTCGGCCAGGCCATCCTCGAAGGCGCGCTCGGCAATGGCGTGCAGCTCCGCTTGATCCGCCGGGGGCGGGCCGAAGGTGAAGTTGCGCGACATATCGGAGGCGTAGCCGCCGACCGTGCAGACCATGTCGCATTTCAGCGGATCGCCAGCCACGGCCCTGGCGTCGGCGCCTTTGGCCCGGGCACCGAGCGTTATATATTCGGCCGTGATGACCGGATGAGACAAGCCGGCCGCCGCAGTGGCGACGCCTTGCCGGTAGAGCGCGACGAGGTCGCCCTGGCGCATGCCGGCCATGGCGTCGACCTGCAGCCGCTCCAGCCCGGCTTCGGACAAGATGATGCCTTGCCGCAGGAGGTCGATCTCGCGCTGCGACTTGACGGCGCGCAGCCGGTCCAGCACGGACGACCCGTCGACAACAGGGCAATCCGGCAGCAGCGCCTGGATGGCCGCAAAATCGGCGGCGGGAATGAAGTCGAGGTCGAGGCCGAGCGTGGCGCGCTCCAGCCCGAAATCGATGAGCATGGCTTGCAGCTGGCGCACCGAGCCGGCGAGATCGAAGGTGGCGGGACGCGAAAAATCCGGCGCGCGACCGAGCGAGGCCAGACCGGCCTCGATGCGCTCCGCCAGCCCGGCAGGTCTTGTCCCGACCGGCGCGGACTCGATCCAGATCGGGTGCGAACGCACAACCATCTCGGGCGCGGCGGTCCGCAACTGCGCGGGGTTGAAGTCCGCGACCACGACGCCGATCGGCAGGTCCTGTCTGGCCGGGATGACGACGAAGCCCGCGCCGGCGCGCCGGAACAGGCCGGCCGGGCCGATCGACGCGCCGGTCGCATAGTGGAAGGCCTCGGGCGCGCAGAGCACCAGCGCCGCCATGCCGGCGCGTTGCATCAAATGCGTGGCGCGCTGGCGGTCGACAAAACCCGTCATGAAACGTCTCCATATGCCTCAATCGGCAACGGAGCACTGCGGGTGCGGACAATCAAGCTGGTTGCTCGATGATATTGATCCCTGCGCACGGCCTGTTTTCGCCGCGCGAGAGCAAAGTGACGCTGGAAGGCGGCGAAGTGCTCAACCTCACCGATTTCCAGGTGATCGACGAGGCGGCCTTCAACACATTGAGCGACGAGGCCTTCTCGACCTCAGGAAGTCAGATGCGCTCGGCCTGCTCTATTGCCACCTCGCCTCGACCAACAGCTGGACCTCGCTGGCGCACAGTGCGCAAGGGGGAGCGGGCGAAGAGCGCCTGAAGGCAAGAAGCGTATCGAATCGCGGTCTTGGATGAAGTGTTCGACTTGGCCGAGTTTGACGACATCCGGGTTGGAACATTTCAGGCGCTGTCCGGTTGCTTCCTCAGGAATCCAGAGGAATACGGCCATGGTGATCAGCCAAGAAGAACGTGTCGCGCATATCAGGAAGCGGGCCCACGAACTTTGGGAACGGGAAGGCCTGATGCCCGACCGTGAAAAGGCCTGCTGGGACAAGGCGGTCGAGGAGTTCGAGTCCGGTAAACTGACCGCCGGACGAAAGCAGGCTGGCGCGGATGCCGCCGGCGACACGTCGGGTGCCAAACACTGACACGCGGCTGCCTGGCGGGAGGCGAGCTTCCTGCGATTCCATGTTATTCCCGGGGGATTGTCGGGCTGGGTTTGGGCCGCAGCATCTCCTCCACCTACTAAATGTGGCGTCAAGTATCCGAAGGCCGCGAACGGGAGACGCGCATCAGATAAAGAACGTTCACTGCTTTGCCATGGCTCTATGGTGGCCAGCGCTTGCCCGTTCTGCCTGGAGGTACTGCACTGCCGCACACCTTCGACGCTACGATTGCGCGCTACACCGAATCCGCAAATTGGTAACCGGGCGGTGACCACGGCCTTTTCGCAGGCCCTGAGGTAGCTGTGGTTCCGGTGCCCTAGGAAACGAAAAAGCCGCGGCGAACCGCGGCTTTTCGATGCTTGATTTCCTTGGAGGAAACTGGAGCGGGTGAAGCGATTCGAACGCTCGACCCCAACCTTGGCAACCCATTGATTCGACGACACGTTTCGTTCCGTCGAGTAACTCTTTCATCCAGAAAACGATTGTCTATGGACGCGGGGAGCGGAACGATCAGCTCCGTCGAGTTCCGTCGAAAACCGCAACTTGCGGCTCCCCTCGGAAACCCGGCGAGAGATCAGCGAAGAGGACCCGGACGCCCGGGGAAGCAAATGGCCACGACCAGCAAGAAGCGCCTTACGAACCAGTTCCTTGAACGCATGACACCGCCTAAGACCGGTCGGCTAGAGGTCGGTGACGACTTGTGCCCCGGTTTAATCCTACGGGTCTCCGATCAAGGAGCGAAATCCTTCTCGGTGATCTACCGGGTCCTCGGCGAGGGCGGCCAGACCGAATCCGGCCGCCATTTAGCCGGCAAACAGCATCGAATTACGCTTGGCAGATGGCCGGTGGTCAGTCTGGCAGACGCCAGAGAGCGTGCCCGAGCAATCTTAGGCAAGGCCGGCGCCGGCGCAGACCCGAGAGCCGAGCTGGCCTCTAGCGTGCGAGAGCGGCGGGCAAATACATTCTCGGCGGTATTGGAGCGACATATAAGGCAGGACGCAGCAAGGACCATATCGAGCTGGCCAAACGTCGAGCGGGTGTTGCGCCTGCACGTTGTGCCGCATTTGGGCGACACACCGATTGCGGATATCCGGCGATCCGACGTGCACGAAATCATCGACAACATTGTTGCAAGCGGCCGGATTGGAACGGCGCGTGAGGTCCGCAAGCAGATGTCACGCATCTTCAATTGGGCGGCCGACCGCGAGCTTATCGCTAACAACCCACTTAGCGGCTTGAAGCGAAACGATCTGGCGCGAAACACTGAGGCCGGGCGCGCTCTTAGCGACGTCGAAATCCGTTCTATCTGGATGGCCGCGAACGAACTACGCTATCCATTTGGCACGCTCTACCAGACACTCATGCTGACCGGCCAGCGTAGGGCCGAGTGGGCCTTCTGCAAGCGATCTGAGATAGACAGCGAAAATCGGTGGTTGGATCTCGGCAAAGAGCGTTTCAAGAGCCGGCGTGAACACATTGTGCCGATGTCCGATGGCCTCTGGGCGCTATTTGAGCGCTTGCCAGTCTGGGTGGGCGGAAACGACTACTTCGTTTTTTCTTCGAGGCATGGCCGCGTGCCGGTCGCCGGCTTCTCCCAAGGCAAGCAGGCGCTGGACCAACTCGCGCAGGAATATCTGCGGAGGGAACTAGGCAAGTCCGATGCTGTCCTCCAGCATTACCGCATTCATGATTTTCGGGTGACCTGTGAGACGCGACTTGCACATCTGGGTTTCAATCAGGAGGTGCGCGATGCCGTGCTCGGCCACGCAAAGCCAGGATTGCAAAAAACCTACAACAAGCATGATTATTTGCAAGAAAAGAGGGCCGCGTTGCAGGCCTATGAGGACCATTTGCAGGGACTGATAGCCGCGCCAAAATCTACTGCAAGGTATGATCCGCAAGACTTTCGAATAGCGTGAAGCTTGGCATCAGCGAAAAAAGTCCGCGCACTCGCTGCCTCGATGAGTAAGCCATGAACGCGCCTGCACTTTTTCGATGTGCGTTGGGCCGTTGCAGATCGTAGCATAGCCGATGGCTAGGGTGGCCGTGCGACACCGATCAAGCGTCGTTTCCGATTATTTCGCTGAAAACTCTCACATCTTGTGGACAGCAATCGACAGCTGGCGATGCACTGTGTTATCCAAAAAAACTGTTGGTTGGCGGGTAGCAAAGATGTCTAGTCGTTTCGAATGGGTGGTCGAGGGCAAGTCGTCTGGGCCTAATCCAGCTTATGACGTCGACCTTTGGTCTGATCCGCGGGCTGCCGTAGTCCCGACGATCGGCGCTATCGTTCCGCATTGGTACCTTATCGTTCCGCGCCGTCGAGCGCCATGTATAAGAGCTCTTTCGCGGGGAGAGCGTATCCAAACCCTTGAACTGGCCCGAGAAGTTGCGGACCGGTTTTCCGGCGAACAACGCTGCGCTGCCTTCTTCGAGCACGGCGCTGCTGTTGCCAATTCTCCTGTCGGGTGTGGTACCGATCAGGCTCATCTGCACGCTGCTTTGCTTGATTTCGACCTGATGGGCCGCGTCCTTTCTGAATCGCCGGAGTTCTCTTGGCTCCCAGCAAAAACCGACGATCCCTGGGCAGATATCCCCAAGGGCGCTGACTACTATTTGTTGCTCTCTGGTGCGCGAGTACTATGGGCAGAAGCTCCCAGGCAGCTGTCGCAGTTTTTCCGCCGGCACATTGCCAGCGGCGCCGGTTTGTCGAATCAGTGGGACTATCGCAAGTGGCCACACCCCGCCAATTCACGGCGCGCCGGCGCCCTTCTTGGACCCTCATCGCCGGGGCAGGAGCAGCGCGGCTAGACCCGCGCGGACAAGCGGTTTAATTACCCGCGCCGCTGAAAGGTAGCTGCCCAAGTGTGTATTCAACAGCCGGTTGTCGCCTTCGGGCCAGAAGCGATCGAGAGGGACCAGCGCGGCGGCAAAATCACCGCCATGCCGGGCTAGTCCCCAGCCAAAGCCGATCCCCTCCATCTCCAAGGCTGCTATTCCAGAACCTGCTAGCATCGCTAGGGTGTCGGGCGCCTCTTCCAGCACGAATTTGTGAGCCACGTAAACGTCGCCGACTGTTGCAGCGACTTTCTCCCTAATAAGAGCAGCGAAAAGGTGGTCCGATAGGTCCTCGTTGGTCGTAATCGGCGGAAATGCCGGATCTGCACGACCAAGCTCCGAACTGTAGCGCCGGGCAATAACCACCATTGAGGTCTCATCGTTGCGTGAGAATCTGAGACAGGTGCCAACGAAGATTATCCGTCGAATGCCAAGCCGTCCCAACGCATCGGCCTGCAGGGCCGCTTCGAACGCCCCGCGACGGCATGCCATAACGCCGATGCGCTGTTCGCCGACTGTCACAATGTAGTGCCCCGGTGCGAGCCTTCGCTTTCTCACAAACCACGGAATGCTAAAGAGGTCGCTGTGGAGTATGAGATAAGAGTCCGGTAGTTTGGGTCGCCTTTTGCCTGGTCTGAGCAGGGGCTTGGCGATCAGCCTCGCCAGCGCATCCGTAATGCGACTTCCAAACACGAAATCAGCGAGATGCACTGCCCGGGTAAGAGAGGCCCCAACCGACAACGGCGGCGCCCGCAACACCAACTCATTATAAACATAGTTGGATTGAGCCTGTTGGCGTTCGTTCTGATTGGGAACGTTGTCAAAATAGTCGGTCATCTAGCGCCCGTTCCAATGCCGGACGAAGCGGTTCCCTGGCGAGATGTCGATGAAATCATCGTGGCCGAAATCTGCCAGATGGCTAACCCTGCCACCTCCCCAATTGACTTCGGCCCCCACCGTCTCCGTCACTACCCCGATGCGCTGGAACCCGGCTGCAACAACCGCTTTCGCAAGACTGGATGGTGCCGTCACGACGAACTGGAAATCGCCCCCATAACCGAAAGCAAACGTCTTCGGATCCAGTCCAAGCCGCACTCCAGCGAGGTCTGTAAGCGGATGCCGTGGCACCAACGTCGCATCTACCGCGAATCCCACATGCGAGCGCCGAATTATGTTATATAGTGCTCGGGCTAGGCCATCGCTAATATCGGTGCCGCAGCGGATTCCAATCCCCTCTAACAAGCGTATCTGCCTCGCGTCGATGCTGGCGCTGCGCATTACATCCAAAGCCATGGCGCGGTGCTCGCCATCGTGCGCCAACTCGAGAAGCGCAATAGCCGCCGTCACGCCACCGAGTGGCCCGGAGACATAGATGTCATCCCCGCTCCGCGCACCAGATAGCAGCCATGGCTCACCGGGCACCGATCCCACAATCGTGCAGCCGACAACTAGCGAGCTGCCCTCCTTCGTGTCGCCCCCCACCACGACGGCGCCAAACTTGAGAGCTTCATCGCGAACCCCTATGAACAGTTGAGAAACCTGCGCTTCGGAAACCTCCCCTGGCAGTGTCACTGCCAGCAACAGGAACAGGGGCACCCCGCCAGACCCGTAAATATCTGCACAGTTCTGCCGGACGACGAACGCCCCCATTTCGACGAAGTCGAGCTGCGCGTGGGTTTCGAGATAGCGGCGGTGGTTGCGTAGGTCGCATGACAGCAGAAGCATCTGTCCGTTCAGCGTCACAACGGCGCAGTCATCATCCCCAACGCCCGCCACTACCAGCGGATGCCTATCCCCAAAGATATGCTCTGCGATACCTACCAAGCGGGCCTGATTCAGCTCAGATGGCATCGACGACTTCCAGCACCTTTGAGCCCCTTAGCCAAAGGTTTAACGCTGTTCCTGCATAATACTTCAGAAAACCCGACGTTATGTTGTCGCGCACCTCAAAATAAAGCTCGTCGTCGACGACTTTTTGAAATTTGACGGTCTGGACGAGAGCTCTATGGAAGCGATAGTGTCCATTCTCAAATGAATACTCGATTACGCCACCATGGGACAGCGGGGCCGAGGTCTTCTTAACTTGGATTAGCTGTCGCAATTCGGCTTGGGTCATTTGCATGCTACTAGCGATTTCTTCGAAAAAACTCTGCCATTCATGAGCAAGAGCAATCGCAGCGGACGCCTTCTCTGCGTCGTCCGGCTCCCTACGGCCGGTATAGAGATAAGTCGACCCTGTAATCAGAAATTCAACGCCCTCTTTCAACCGTTTTATATAACGCCTCTGCTTTTCATGCGTGCCGTCATAGAGACAGCGTTCGATGGCGTCGCGGGCGCTCTTGAGCTGAACGCCGAAATAAAGCAGGCGCTTATCAGAGGTTTCGAAAAGATCGTCGCAAGCCTTTTTGTAGGTCTCCTTGCTCATGGTGGCTTCCATCACATTTGCCGGATCAGCAGTAGTGTAAAACACGCGATGCAATTCGCTGCGAGCCAGGCGTGTCAGACGCTCCGGCACTTGATCTCCCAACTTTACGAAGTGCCTACCGGAGGGCTCGAACGTTGCCTTTACCTGCCGGAATTGCTGGGACTCGATCTGTACGACGCTAGGAGCTTCGAAGCGAAGAATGTTGAAGCCGAATTCCGCGCCTTCAATATTTCCGGCAGCAGCACTACCGAAGGAGTATAGCGCTCCTGGTTTATCGAGCTCGAAATCGAAGCTCGATGCTGTGTGGTAGTGTTCATGCCCATGCAAGTGCAGTTCGACATTATTGCTCTGCAGAACGCGCGCCAGATTGTAGCCGTTTACCAGGGAGGCGAGCGAGTGTTCGAAGATAAGTGCGATATCACGAGGCGCACGATCGCTGCCTTTTGCGAAAAGGGATGGAAGAGGCAGAAAACCTTGGTGAGTTAACGCAACGGTGGCCGAGTTAGCTTCTTTTTCAAGCCGTAAACTTAGGAAGGCTGCTTCCAACTCATTGATCATTCCCGAAGAGAAAAGGAAAGGCGTAAAGGTTAACGTGTTGATTAGTGCGAATCTGACTCGCATCTCGCGACCGTCTTCCGCCTTGCCCTCAACGTTAACGGTGGTCGGTCCAACCATGTCGGGCAACGTAAACTTGGACAACTTCATATTAAAGCCGGCACGCAGATAGGCAGCGAAATCCTCAACCTCGGCTACGCCTATTGGAAATGCGCGGTCCGGACGAAGCTGGGTCAGCAGCTTCTTGAGCCGCTCTGCCAATCTTGCTGCGTCGCCGCCGAACCACCTGAATAGTAGCGCCGTTGCCACTCCCACTTGATTCTGCACGGCATTGATAAAAGCCGTGAGAGTAAATTCCAAAACATCGTGGTTACCAGGAATGACGATAACTTTCTTATAGTCCTTCGTGGTTAGCGCTACCTCAGCGATCTGTTCTAGGTATGCTGCGGCCTCCATCATAGACCGGTCATCACCGAAGCCCGTCAGGTCGCCAGTGACCAGAATGGCATCAAACTTCCCGGCATAGCGTTCACCGATTGTCCTAAGCAGAATCTCCCGGCTCCCGTCGGCCGCCGGGTGGAGTTGTAGCTTGAACGGTAGGCCGTCGAGCCCATTGTTGAGGCCGTCCGCCAAGTTTCGCGTCTCTTCGGCAACGATATGTAGATCGCTCAAATGAAGTATACGCACGGTCCCTCCTAGACAATGTAGTCCTTGATTCGATTGCGAACGATCCGCGCACGCGCAACACCTTTTAACTTTGCGCTATCTTCGATCCATCTTTCCAGCCCTTCTGGGGGCACTCCCGAGAGATATTGTTCTATCGGCAGCCGCACACGCGCCACTTTGAATGCCTCGTAGGCAGCAAGCGACAAAAAAGGTGGACCGTAGATAGCGCCGTTCACCACGGCCTTGGCATCCCGAGATAGATTGCGGTGTCGTGAACTAAGCGCAAGCAAGTTCCCAAGGGCCAGCCTCGGACCACCGATCGGACTTGCGCTGCCGGGGGCATCAACAGCGGCCGCAATTTCAGCGGTGACGCTGAGCCTCAGGTTTAAGGCTGCATCGTCCCAAGTGCGCTGAATCCCCACCTCGCGCATCTTGCGTTGCCAGCGCTCGACCAAGGGCGGGGCCCAGATGAGCTTGCGGATGATCGTCGCGACCAGTAGCCGATCGGGGTCGACGATGCCGACGATGTTCTGCGCCGCAAGCCAGCGCAACGTCGCGACCAACTCCGCCTTTCGCGCCATGACGTTGACTGCATCGAAATATGGAGCGCCCCAAAGAACCCTGTAGGCGAAGAGTGTCAGGCACACATTCTCCATCGGCTGGCGCCGCACGTCGATCGCCCCATCGCGAAGCGTCGACTCAAGAATGGCTAGGATATGCACCTCGGCGCCGAGCAGCTGTTGGCGCCTTAAACCCAGTTGCTGGGTCCTTACGCCTGCCTTAAGTACGACGTGCAGGTCAACGTCTGATTTCGGCTTGGCATAGCCGTTGGCACGAGAGCCGATCAGCGCGCAACCAAGCAAATGGTTCCCGAACATGGCCTGGAGGTAGTCTGTGATCCGCCTTAGGAGCTCCGGCTCTTGTTCGAGATGGATCGGCATTGTCACGGTGCAGCTCCCGGCGGACTGACGAGTCCCTCGACGCTGCCCTATTTGATCATTTCTTTCAAGACAGGCACGGGCTTGTACAACGCCCCTCGAGAGCGAAGTCTGAGCATTATTTCTAACACTCGGAAGCGCCTTTGAAATTGTATGGCTAAATCAGCCCCTTCGCGGTGCAAATCTGTTTTAATTCAGACGATCATTGCACACCGCAAGCGCGTCGGCCTATCGCTCTTCGAAGAGGCCCCCTGGACTTAGGGGCGAAACGTTTCCAATACAGCTTGCGCGTGACACTGCACTTCGATGTTTTCAGTCGGCCAGGTCGCTAGCCACTCTCGATAACTGCATGACACAAAGTGCACAGCGGCACCTGCCACCATGTTGCTGAAAAGCTGCACCTCCTTACGGTGATTCAAGATGTCGTCTTGGTCGATATTGCGACCGCCCAACTGCATTGGTTCGGCAAAGATATACAAGAGAACGGAAGGCCTTCCTTTGCGGTTGGACTCGGTGACCAGCCCGAAAGCATGCTTCACAAGCTGGGCCGCGTCGACATATGCGAACGAAGCCTCGCCGGTGCGTAGTCGATCCCTCAAAAGTTCGAATGGCCGCATACCGCTGCCCCAGACGGGCCGGTCGTAGGCGGGGGAGAGAGAGACGGTCTTTTTGTCGCGAAACGGCTCGAACCGCTTGGATTCCACGCCGATGATACAAGCTGGTGTTTCAACGAATGCATCAAGCCAGGGGTGACGTCCACCCGACCATGGGAAGCGGGCGCAGTATTCCACCTCCACCATAGTTGGTGGCTGGCTTGCGTCCATTCTGGGAAAGGGTGGCAAGAGGTGCGGCCGCTCAACGAACCAGCCAAAGGTGTTTACCGCCAGGGCGGCCGAGCTCTCCGGGCTCGTCAGTTTTCCGCTCTGGATTTCGTTGCCACCGGCATTCGCCAGTCGGCCCAGGACTTTGTCGATTGGAACGCCAGGTAGGAAAACAGAAAGCGAAGTGGCCGACATGATGATGAATCCTATCGAGAGCCATATCAGAAAACCATGTGATAGCATGGCCACCGGAGCCAGTCTAAGACCAGGGGGAAGGGAGATGGCCGGCATCATCGTCGTCGACAAAGAATTGATTGGGGAGCTTGCTAAGGACTTTGATCTTGATGTCGACCGGCTTCATGCTGCGACGCTTGAGGCACTCCATGCGTATCGATTTGAACGCGATTTTTGGGCATGGCGCGAAGGCGCGACACATTCTGTCGCCCACATAGTTCCGGTCTTGGGTGCGGTCCAAAAGGCCGCTGAATTGTGGAGCGGCCTGCCAGCTGAAGCGCGCGCTGAGGTTTCGTACTTCCTAGATATGGACAGATCATCCGATCCGATCGGCCCGAAGTTCGACTTTATCATTAGTCTGCTCGATGAGTACCACCTTCATTACAATCGAGCGCGAGGCAATCCAGGGAGGTCACGCTCCGGAAGCGGTCTGTCACTCAGGCCGTTGCGCGCTTTCGCCGAGATCATGATGCAATTTTGGGTCTCTGAGAAGAAAGCCCCTTTTGGCAATGTGGTGGAGCGACATGTTGAGCTCCCAACCAAGAAAGGAGTAAAGGCCCCTCGGTCAGCCAAATCCGAGGGCATAGATTTCCTGAATGCTGCCGGGATTTTCTTGCACCCCGACCAATACCTGATTGAGAATTTCGAGACGGTTGTTAGTCGCATAAAGAGAACTCTCTCCGCCGGCCCTGAAACTTAATTAGCCCTATCAGCGACGATTTAGTGCGCGCCATATCTCCGGCCCCGTCTGCCATGGTTCTTCACCTAACCCGAAGGAGAACCATGAAATGTCACAGCGACTTCTCTCAATGAAGCAGGTCTTGGAGCGCATCCCGCTGTCCAAGACCGAGATCTACCGCCGCATCCGTGCCGGCACATTCCCAATCCCAATCAGGCTCGGTCCTGCCCGCATCGCTTTCTCCGCCGACGAGATCGATGCATGGATTCTTAGCCGGACCGCCTCCGGCCAAGGGAGGGCATAGCCATGTCTTCCGTTGCACCAGATACCGCAGCTGCAATCGCCTTCCTTCTGACATATGCACCAGAAGGCCATTGGCATCTAACCGCTATACCCCCTGATCGTAAGTCGATCAGGTCGGCTACATTCTCCGCAGCGGAAGCCGAGCAATGTCGAACCTGGATCGATGGCCGGAACGGCCGGGAGAACATCTACTTTTCGCTGAATCAGATAAAGAGGCCGCTGAACAAGAAGGCTGCAAAGGACGACATCGCCGTAGCGTCGTGTCTCCACGTGGATCTCGATCCGCGTTCAGGGGAGAATTTGACGGATGAACGCAAGCGGATCCTGGAGCTTCTCACCACCGGCAGGCCCCCCTTTGTCCCTGAACCATCTATTATTTTGGATAGCGGCGGAGGCTACTGGGCTATCTGGAAACTGGAGCCGCCCCAAGCGATCACCGGCGCCGACGAAATTGATCTTTTGGAGCGCTACAACCTCGGGCTGGCGACGGTCCTGGGCGGCGACGCCTGCCACAACATCGATCGGATCGCTCGCCTGCCAGGGACCGTCAATGTCCCCGATGAAAACAAATTGCGGAAGGGAAGGCTGCCGGCGTTGGCGACCGTGTGGTCGTTTAATGAAGGGCTCAGGTACACACTCAATTCTTTCGAACCTGCGCCAGCCGTGCAAGCCGACGTGGTCAATGCACCTGCGGGTCAAGTGTTCGTTCCAGCCGCCCCAAAATTTCTGGTTTCGATTAACGAACTGGATCGGTGGAACGTCGATGAGCGCTTGAAAATTGTCTGCGTGCAGGGTCGCGATCCTGCGACGGCTAAAACGAAAGCGGACGACAGCCGGTCCGCATGGCTCTTTGATGCAGTATGTGGCCTCGTTCGAGCGCAAGTGCCGGACGAGATCATCCATTCAATCATCTTGGACCCTAGCTTTGCCATCTCCGAAAGCGTTCTGGACAAGGGCAGGAACAGCTCGCGATATGCCATACGGCAGATAGAGCGGGCTAAGGAGTTCATAATCCACCCCTACCTAAGAGACCTGAATGAACGGCATGCCGTAATTCTGGACTGGGGCGGAAAGTGTCGGATTGCCACCTTCGGAAAGGAAGCGCATTCGAATCGTACCACCATCAGCATGCAGACATTTCAAGACATAAGGGATGGCTACCTCAATAGGCGGGTTCCAGTAGGAACTACAGGAGCGGTGCCAAAGGAAGTGCCGCTGGGCAAATGGTGGCTGGAGCACCCGATGCGGCGTCAGTACCGCGAGATCGTATTCGATCCATCGGACAAGGCTGCTTCCAATCAGCTCAACCTGTGGACGGGATTCGCCGTTGAGCCCCTACCTGGAGACTGGTCCTTGATGCGTCAGCATATTGTAGAGGTGCTGGCTAAGGGCAACGAAGCATGGAGCAACTATATCATCCGATGGACTGCGTGGGCGATCCAGAATCCTGATCGCGCTGCCGAGGTCGCGCTCGTGTTTATCGGTGGGAAGGGCACCGGCAAAGGTACCTTCGGAAACGCGCTTTGCACGATATTCGGACAGCATGCGCTCCATGTATTCAGCGCTGAGAGCCTGGTCGGGCGCTTCAATGCGCATTTGCGAGACGTCTGCCTGCTCTTCGCGGATGAGGCTTACTGGCCCGGTGACAAGAGCGCCGAGGGAGCGTTGAAGGGTTTGATCACTGAACCGGAGATCGCGATTGAGGCAAAGGGCGTCGACATGGTCAAGTCGACGAACCGTCTTCATGTCCTGATGGCTAGCAACGAGAACTGGGTCGTGCCGGCGTCGATGGACGAGAGGCGCTTCGCCATATTCGATCTGGCTTCGCACCGGGCTGGCGATGACGCCTACTTCCACGCACTCCACTACCAGCTCTACAACGAAGGCGGACTGGCAGCCATGCTGATAGATTTGCAGCAGATGGATCTTGCCGGCTGGCACCCGAGGCAAGGCATCCCGAAGACTGATGCCCTTGCCCAGCAACAAGCAGAGAGTCTGCCACCCATTGACCAGTTCTGGTTCGATTGCTTGGTCAATGGCGAATTGCCATCCTTCGTCCAACTCGACGTTGGTGGCGAGGCGTTTATGCCGACCAGTCGCCTCGCGGAACATCTTTCTAAAACGATCCGATGGGGCGTGACGAGTGTGAAGGTGGCCGCTTTCCTTGGAGCGGGCCGAAATTCAGCTCCTGGCATGGGTTTCGTCAAGGACGACGGCCGACGCCCGCGAGGGTTCCGTATTCCCAGCTTGGGGGAAGCTCGGGAGATCTGGGACAAGGCGCGCTTCCGGCATGTTTGGACCAATACGGGAGAGTGGGAGAGGCTGCAGGACCCACTCGACCGGAGGGGGAGTTCCCCATTCTAACTGGTTGCCGACGTCCCGGTGGGAAGGTCGGCAACATATTTCTTATGTCAGTTGAGACGCTTAACCGACTTCACCGCCTTGACCGACTTTCTATGAAATTCGTGTGGTGATTTTACCTTCTGTCGAGAGCATCGACGAAAAAGGCGGCTAACTCGGTAGAGCCGGTGTCGGTAGCTATGGTTCGCCATCTGCGCAGGCCGCTGTAGAATGACTCCTGCGCCAAGTCGACGGAATATCAGCTCGATAAAACGGAAGCCGGCTTGCGGCTCTTTTCCACAGCAATCTCGTCGCGCGCGCATCAACGACAGATCTATCTGGCCGACCGCTCAGGACCTGCGGCACATACCGCAATCAGTGAGTTCCGAGGGTAAAGTCGCGGGCCATTAGCGCCATAACCCCCGTATCGCGGCAACCGTCGACGTCCAGGCAACCAGAGCGCCAGCCAGCAGTCCACGACCCCAACTGGGCCTCGGTGGTGCAAGGCGCACAGCGTCTTGGACATCCCGCCTTTGCACGGCGGCAATGGCCTCAGGTGACATCGAACCCGCCCACAGGATACGGTTGCCGGAGACGATGTAGTGCGACCGGCAGGGGAAACCCCAGTTGCCTATGGATGGGCTCAACGAGACCTTGCCATCGTGCTCGGCGATGCTCCATTTGGCGGGGTTGAAGGGCGTCACCACCTCCCGACCGCAACCGCAGCAGCAAAGATGGGTTGCTGTCGAAAAGCGCCGCGAAATATACAGGACGCCCGGTTCGACATCTTCGGGGATATATTCGACGAACCTGGGCTCAAGGCGGTCAACCGACGTCATCAGGTCCCTCGGCGATGATTTCGCCACTCGCGATCGAGTAGCCAACGTACACCGACCTTCGGCTGTCCCGGTATATCGTCGCGAGCTTCTTCCACTGCATGACCGCCAAGGCGGCGTTCAGCGCGTTAAGCTCCGCGATCTGGATGTTGCTGGCATATTCATTGGCGCCGACGGCGCCGTCGGCATAGGATATATGCGGCGCAGCCCGGTCGCGTGTCCCGGGTGTGCTGACCGTGACGCGTACGATGCCTCCTAGGCGCCCGTCGTCGACCGTCACGCCCATTCCGACCTCGATAAACGAAATGCCATTTGTCACGAGATAATCTATCACCGCGCGTTTGGCAGCGCCGACGTCCATGCAGACGAAAACGAAATCAAGGCCGGCCAAGGCGCTGACATTGGTCTCATCGAGGAAGACTCCATGTGGTTTGATTCCGCGATGCAGGCGCGAATAGATGCGGGCAAACCGCTCGACCTTTGGGGTGCCTTCCTTCAGCTCTTCCAGGCTAGCAGCTCCTGGTGCCCGGAAAGCGTTGTGCTGGGAAAAGACATCTCCATCGAACGGGTGGATTTCGGCGACTGAGGTCTTTGCGACAAGATCAAGGACATAGCTGCCGGTGCCGCCGAGGCCAGCAATGCCGATTTTTTGTCCGGCAATCTTGGCGTTGATCGCAGCGATGCCTGCGCGGCTCGTTGCGGTGTCGACATACTCGAACACTGATTCATCGTCGTCGGTCGGGATGGCCGGAAACGTCTGGGCTGTAACGGCCGGATCGAGCTTTGCCGCTTCGCCTGCGATGCGACCGATGTAGGTCGTCATCTTGTGGTGGTAGTCCCGGTAGTCCGCCTTGGCGGAAAAGGTAAAGGCGGCATGCAGGCCGGGGGCCAGGTCCTGCGGCCCGGCTCCATTTTCGATCGACCTGATTTTGGCGCCGTCTGCATGGCACGGGTGTGCTCCAGTCCAGTAGCAGACATGCTTGCCGGGCTTCACGGTGACATCCCCCGACAACGACAGCGGCGAGATCAACGTCGCGCGTTCGATCCTGCAGGCCGTAGTGACAAAAGGGACGTTCCTGACAAGCAGGAATCCGTCCCGGATGTCGATGTCATAGCCCTCATTCTGCAGGCGGAGCAGATCGGGACTAAGAGCGATTGGTCGACGTGACATCGAACTCCATCCCTTCCTTGATCTTCACCGACTGGCCTTCGACCAACGTGCCCGCCGGCTTGTTTCCCTGTCCGCGGGTGTACTGGACTGTGTACTGGATGCCATCGCCAGAGGGATGACCGGGAAAGGCAATCTCGACCACCTCGTCGAAGGTAATCTCCTCGCTCTTGGGCAAAGTTTTCGCACGACCGTTTACGATGATCGTGACGGTCTTCTCTTTCCCCTCTGCGGTATTTTGGGCGGCGTCGGCGACTTCCATGGCATTCTCCTTGATGCGGTTCGAGCAATCAATTGCGAAATCGCAATCGATTTGTTACCTGTAGAGAAGATTCGGGAGAATTGCAAGATCGCAATCGATCCCTTTTTCGCAACGGAGACGACGTGGCCGACAACTTTGATACGGAATCATTCTTCGCAGCACTGAACGCGGCTCGCCTGAGCCAACAGATGACTTGGAAAGATGTCGCGGAGGCGACTGGAGTTGCCGCCTCCACATTGTCTCGGATGGGCCAGGGCGCCAAACCCGATGTGAACGGGCTGGCTGCCCTTCTGAAATGGTCGAAGCTCAAGGCCGAATCGTTTATTCCTGGAACGACAGGCGGCGACGCACCGCCACTGGCCAAAATCACCGCACTCTTGCGCGCAGACCCCAACCTCACGCCGACAAACGCCAAGCTGATGGAGGAGATAGTTCTCAGCACATACAACAGGTTGAAGGAGAGTTGACTTGGAATTTCGGCATGGCTTCAAGGCGAACGCCAATCGCATCGCGCTAAAGGTGCGCGATCAGATGGGCCTTGGCCCGATCGATCCAATCGATCCTGCGGCGATCTGCACCGAGTTCGACATTGTCTTGCTGAAGCTCAGCGAACTCGACCGCGACACCAGAGCATTTCTCGGCAGAGATCAGTCCGCATTTTCTGCCGTGACCGTGCCGCGCGGCGCGACCACTGCGATCGTACACAATGACTCGCACCATGTGCACCGACAGCGCAGTAACATCTGCCATGAACTGGCGCATTGCTTCCTCGGTCATAAATGCACGCCGCCGTTGACGGAGGACGGCGAACGCGCCCGCGACGGCGGGATCGAGGCGGAAGCCAATTTCCTCGGTGGGTGTCTGCTCATACCAAATGAAGCAGCGCTCTACGTCGTCAGCCAAGGTCTGGTATCGGATGCGAAGCAGCACTACGGCGTCAGTCAGCCAATGCTGGATTATAGGCTGCGCGTCAGTGGCGCCCATACCATTCATGCGCGCAGGGTCGGCGCGGGCAGCCGCAATCGTGCCGGCGCCATCTCCTAGGTTGGCGTAGAGCCGTTCGAAGAGTGGGCGGACTGGCCTCCATTGCCTCGCGGTTGCCGCGAAAGGGGACCCGGAAAATGCCGAAGCCGGGGCGTTTTTTTGACCGGGGAGGGGGAGGAGGGGCTTGCTCTACAGAAGGGGCTCTGCCGAGCCCACTCGGAAGGCATAACGGTCGGTGGCGCGGTCACATTCGACGGTCGAATAGAGCCGGCGCTCCCCCTACGCTCCCCGAGCGGCCGTTGACACGACGCCAGGCGGCCTAAAACGCCGTTTTGCAGGCGCGCACCCTAACCTTTGCTGGAGTATGGTGGGGATAGATCGGCCGCCTTCAACCGGATGCCTCTGCAGGCACCAGGTCTCTGTGCCCGTCGACTGTCACGGCAGGCTTCAGCTAAGGGGGGTGCCCGTCTCGGGCCAGGAAACGAATTAGGTTGGTTACTCTGAGTTGGGCGGCAGGTTACAGACTGCACGCATAAGGTTCAATCTAAGAAGGAAACCGTCTGGAGATTCGTCGGGCTCCTGACGGATAATTTCGGCCTTTCTATCCGATGTATACACGTAGAACGGTGCGTACCCGACGTATCCTCCCATACGATTCTTCGCATTTATTCGGCCGCAAACCACACCGTTGTTCATCCCGTGGAATAGATCGCTGATCTTTGCAGAATAAGGGTCAATTAGTTGGTCTCCGAGAGCTTCGGCAACTATATCGATCTCCTCTTTCGTGAAACCGGCCGAGTTGGTATTTATCACCTCCTGGCCGAGCGAAACGACAGGAAAACCACAACCAAAAACGATAAGGAATACCAACCGCTGCATTGTCCACCTCCCGCCTGGATCAAAATTAGCCGCTAAGGTTCGGCGCTGGTGAGTTTAGCCCAATACCCGATTTTGGGGTACATCGTTTTGGGGTTTTATTGAAGAGCCGGTCTCAGCACTGGCGCCTCCATTGTCCTCACTTCGTTCCGATCTCTATCGCAGAATGATCGCGCTCCTCGTTGAGGCGCGTAAGGAAGCAGGCATTACGCAGGTCGAGCTGGGCCGACGTCTCGGATGGCGTCAGACATTCGTCTCTAAGTTTGAGCTGGGAGAGCGCCGACTGGACGTGGCCGAGTTCGTCAGCGTTGCGAGGGCGATTGGCGCTGATCCCGTGGCGATCATCGAAGCCGCGGAGAAGCACGTCTCTTGAGTTGATGCTGAAGCGGATCGGGCGCGCCTTGAGGATTGGGGATGGTGCCCCGCAGACGCCGACGCCGTGGCACCGTCGAACCAGCCGCTCGGCCTAATCAGCCGTCGGCCGTCGTGCAGAGCGGCTATTCATGAGCAGCGCGGTTCGCCACCTGGCCTAACGCACCTTCCAAATCGCCAGGGGATGGAGCGGGGACAATCCGAACATTTGGCCTCAACCTTTGTTGAGCATGCCGAATGGGTCGATCCTTCTTGCCGACCTCTTGGGTCAACCCAACGGAATCCTGGGCTTGGCGAGATAGCGACAAACTAGGGGATGAAGGGCTCATCCGCTCGGCCCACAACGTTCCCTTGGCGGGGTTCGAATGATAGGTTGAACTGAGCCTGAGAAGGTCGTTTTGCGTCACCTACCGTCGTGACAAAGGACAACTGGGCAAGTCGGATGCCGGGGTACAGCGCAATAGGAATCTGCCCAAGATTAGCCAATTCTAGGGTCACAATGCCATGATATAAGGGTTCGATCAAAGTGGCAGTTGCTATACTTAGTCCTTCGCGAGCCCAAGTCGAGCGAGCTGTAACACTGCCTGTCAAGTCGGCCGGCAGTTTCACCCACTCATAAGTGGGTACTAATGCTAAAGAGCCCGGATGAAGCAAAAAACGTTCACCGAAGGGAATTTCGTACCGTTCATGTTTCTGCTGTTGTTCGGTAGCAAATTTGTGCGGTGATGCGGAAGCATGGGCCTGCTTTGCAGCTGCCGGATCGACGTGAGAGGCGCCTCGCGCACGGACCATGAGCACGACGCAGCCCATTCGCAAATCAATACTAGCTGAGCCAATCTGATCAGAAGATAGTAATGGGGATACAACTAACGAGCGTTCCCTGAGTCGTCGAATGATCTCCCCGCGACCCAACTGCGCCATCTAGATCACTGAACCTCTTTTGACGATGTCGATTCCGCATTGTTGCAGAAGTGCGAGATCACACAATCTATTAAGATCAAAAAAGCCTAAAGAACCGGTCAACGACAATTTGTCAGAGCCAATCCAGGTGATCCATCCGGAGAGCAATATGTGGGGCACCGCCGTCGAGCTGAGCTGGCTATTACCGAATTCATCTAATTCATTAATTACAGGCGGTATCCCATCGCAGAGATTACGTATAAGGCGAATAAGATCGTCGCGTTTTGGAGAAGTATAGAGAAGTTTACCATTCGCGTCTAGAACGGTCCTAATCGCGTCTATAGCGCCACTCAACTGATGAGTCGTGAATATATCCGCCCATGCGTCGACCGGACCCATCTGTATATAGTCGAAAAAGGCCTTCTCTGCCTCAAATATTGGACCATCGCGCGCTAGCGTAATGGGTGCGCTCCAGCCAAGGGCTTGGGTAACACGAGCAACGAGAATGTGACGCACTCCGTAGGGAGGGTGTGTAGGATTGTCCAATCCGACAGCAAAGTCCGATGAGTGCATCGACTTGAGCAATGCGACATGGGCAGCAGCAAAAGACGGACCGAAAAGTAAACAGCCAAAAATGTCACAGAAGAATTCGACGACCCACGAACTCCATGATGATTGTGTGAACTCGAAATCGTGGCCTGCACGAGCCTTGTAATCAGCCAATACAGATTTCAGATCGACAGGTGCATTCGAGTCCTTGATCCACTGCGTCGCACTACCGTGGGAAGCCAGCGGGCCACCGGCTACTAGGTGCAAAATGGCGTCTGTAAGATCTTGGCTAATATGGGGAGCAAAGAGAGTCGTATGTCCGATTTCATGCCCGAATATCGTATGCAGCAAAACGTGGTGTTTAAGCGGGCGTGGGAACGCGACGACAGCGAGGCGCCGATTGCTCGAATATCCGGGAATAATTTCGTTGTGTATCAGATAGCCCCCGCCATCCGCTACGACATGAAGTATAGGACGCTTTTCGTTGCCGCTAAGGTCAAGCTCGGTAAGAAGTAGATCGGCAATTCGCCGTATGGCATCGGCAAAAGGCCAGGAAAATTCACCAAGATGGGAACGCTCTAATAGCGATATAAAAGAAGAAAGACGCCCCAGCTCACTAAGTTGTGTGGCAATTGCTAAGCGATCAGTAGGTGATAGCGCTGCAATAGTCGCGCGCATTACCGCAAGTCGAGACGCGCATTCCTCGTAGTAGTCGCGACTCCTGTTTGGGCCATATTCATGGCGAAGAGACTCTTTGAGAACGCGCTCTACGTTAGCTAGCTCTTCGTTGAGAAAAGCGAGTGGCGTCATTAAGCAGAAATATTCAGCTTGTGGGCCAAAGCGCCGAAGAAATTGCGTGCGTTCTCCCGGTCGACGTTGGACGGAGCTGCAAACTTGTCAGGATAGGCAACGCCGCGCAAAACGTTTTCGATCAAATCCAGCGGGCCTGCGCCCCCTTGTCCAAATGTCTCAACGAGTGCGCTGGACATGGCATCAGTTACGTCATCGACGTTCCGCTCGGACAAGGGCGTCAATGCCACGGCTTCGTAGTTTAACGGAGGGATAGCAACCACGGCGGGTTGAACCTTGAAGCGAGACTGGGACCTAAACAATCTCAGCAGCCGGAACACATTGTTCAACGAGCGTTCACGATCCGCATGGGAACCAACATTGTCCAACGATCCGCGAGCGGCCTGAGCCAAAAGAAACGCAACCCCACGCGCATCGACGGCTTGGTTCGCGGCTGAAATCGGCATCAGATGTCTCCCTCGGTTGGATCTTAGCAAAAGCTGACAGTTGCAGAAAGCGCACTGCTGGTAGGCGCAGCCAGAGACCTGACAAAATCCGGTACGTTCATTGCGGCAAACGCCTGCGGGAACAAAAGGTTTCCGACTCACAATAAATGAAATAAGCTCTAACTTCAATTTTTAGCGGCAGAAATGCACAACCGATGCCAAAGCCCCGACAATTGTTGAATGGGTTCACCGCACGTGAAGTGGCCGCCATCTCTGGCCTCAGCCTGCACATGGTTAACTACCTGGCGCGGGAGGCTTATCTCACGCCTGCGTATCCGGGTAAGGGCACCCGAGGTACGGTCCGATACTACTCTTACCGAGATCTCGTCGTGGCCAAGTTGGTACAACACCTCCGTGAAGCAGGTATCGAATTGAAAAGGTTGAAGGAAGCCATTTCTGAACTCTCCCGCTCGCATTGGCACACCAAAGACAAGAAAGGTGCTCTTGGCTTTGTAGCGACAGACGGACATAAGCTCTTTTTCCCAGACTCGGACGGGGCTCTCACGGAACTCACCAGCGATGGTCAAAGAGCATTCGCATTCGTACTTGATCTTCAAATGGCTGAAAAAGACGTCAAGTCGCACTTGAAAGGTCGTAGATTGCTATTGTTCTCCTTGGAAAACAAACCACTGCGACCCGAAGCCCGCTCCGCTTAGTACACGGCTTTCGCTCCTGGCCGCAGACGGGAAGCGCGGTTTCCGAAGACTGCGGTCGATCAAATTCTCTTATTGGTCGACAAGCATGCTGAGGTGGAGTGGGTGCAGCAGATTGTTATCGGCATGGCCCGAACCCGTCTCAGTCGCGGCGGAAACGCAGCTCGTTACGGGCTAGCCGCAAAATGCCTTCGACGAAATCGAACTCGCCTGCAGGAAACCAGATGGGAGTAATGCCTAGGCGGAGGAGATATTCATTGCGCGCGATCAGCTCGGCTTCATCGGCAGGGCATTGTTCGATTGAGAAATGCTGCGGGAGGTCGGCGAGATCGTCTCTTGCCTTCGTCTTAATTGCTTCGAATACCCGCACCGTCCGATCCTGGTTGAGGCTGCACCCAAGGAAAAGCAAACTCCCATTGCGGAAATAGTAGTCTAGAGCCTGAGGGATCGGGAGCGTTAAGTCGATGGCCTCCGCCCCGTAAGCAGCGGCGTATTGCGCCTTGCTGAGGATGCATGACGCCGGGGCATCGACGTTCCCATGTAGCTTGATGACGGTGACCTTGCCGGCGGCGGGGGGCCGTAAGATAGTCGCTGGGGTCAGCACCTCGACAGCCTTGCCGCCACCAAGGTCGAAGGATTGCTCGATCAGGCGATCATAGTTGGTCGTTATCAGAGTATCTTGAAATAGCTCGGCGATAAGATAATCGACGGGCGGGATTGCCCCATTCTTGCTGAACGCGTCGCGAAGCTCCTGAGCGAAGACATCGTTGCCCCGCTTCTGCTCGATCCGATCAACGATTTCCTCGTAGAGGCCTTGCGTCAACAGGTCTTCCACGACGGTGGCGTCCAAACCCGCCGTCCGGCCCTGCCGCCTCAGATGATCCCTCCACGTCGGAAAGCCACCCGGTTGAGACAGGCCCGCGCCTATGAAAGGGACGACATCACCGGCTTCCATGCGGTCGCAAAGCTGGTCAAAACGAGCCGCGTTCCGATCGGACCAGTGATTGTCGCCTAGAAGCTCATCGAGCGGCTCTTTGCTCAACCATTCATTTCGGCGGTCGAGACGGAAGCCTTCAAGAGTGACGTTATACGCTTCACGGTCGCCCGCGAAGAATGCCTTACTCGGGTTCGCCAAACCTTCGACCAACGCCTTAGCGCGCAATTCAGAACCCTCGGCTCTATCGAACCACTCATTAAAATCCGCATAATCCTCATACTTGCGATGGCCGTCTTCATCACACCAGATTTTAGGCGCTTCGGCAGCGGTCGCCATCAAAGTCTACGCCGCTGCCCGTTCGACAACTGCGGCGGCTAGGTGCCGTTGGGTGGCGGCGGACTCCTCGATGTGTGATCTGAGCGCGTTGCAAAGCGCGTTTAGCTCTCCTACTTTCGCGACGATGCGCTCCAGTTCGTTTGCTGGGGGGACAGCGACAACGATCGAATTCATCTTTGCCTGATTCATCTTCGGCTGGGCTGTGCCGGTGACATAAGGTTTCAAGTCGATAGCATTTATAAAGATCTCCATATAGCAGAGCAGCGGGATCGAAATCGCTTGAAGAACATGGGCATGATTATTTACCCAATATTTTCCCTCTGCAATGAATGCGATTGGAGTAGAGCGACTAACCAGGTTTGCCCCGTCCTCGCCGATCAATAGCAGAGGCTCGTCAAAAATATAATCATCAATATGGTCTATCACTCCTGACGCGCCATAATAGTCGAATTCACCCTTTCGCCGCGCCCGATCGTCTGAAGAGATTGGGACCCGCTCTGCATCTCTATTGATTAAAACTTCGCTGAATCGAGCGAAAGCCCACCCCTCAGGAGCACGAAACGGCAAATCACCCTCTCGGATTGGGACCATCTCGGTTGGCGTTTTTGTACGCCCCCGCCTGGAAAGATCGGCCATTTGCACCTTGACGGCCTTTAACAACTCGGATGCCGGTGCGTCGTCGGCGTTTTGGGGTACTAGCTTACCGCGCACTGCTAATTCGAGGATCGTTTGTTTCAAGGCATCGACGCTCGATTCAGTAGTGAAGAGGGTATCGAAATGCGTCTCCAGCCGAGTCCAGTTGACGGCAAGGTCGGCAGCGTCAGAGCTGGCGGTCAGTGTGGCGAGCAGGGCTTCGACCAGCCCCTCATGGGCGGCTATCGAAGCAGCGCTCTCCCCTTCCAGCGCGTCGCACAGCGCCATGAGTTCATCGACCTTGGTAACGATGCGCTGCTGCTCGGCAAGGGGTGGGAACGGAAGCGGGGATGATTCAAAGTAAGTCCGGGTCACTCGCTTTTGACCTGCGGTGCCCGTCATTCCTAGCTCGCCATCATGGAGATAGGACGCCGTCTTCATCGTTAGAAGTAGATATCGACGGTTTACATCTTCAGACCAAGGCCGAGCGACATGCAGTTCTGTCGTTCCCGCGCCAATGCCGTTGGCGAGATTCTCGAAGATCGCAGCCTTGCCGTTCTCGAAACATGGCGTAATTTTGGCTAGGCCGATGTCGCCTTCCGCAAAGTGAGTGAATCCCTTCTTGATCTCACCCCAGTTTCGGGTTTCGGCCTCATGCGCGCCATCGATCCGCGTCGAGACAAGTGCCATAGGCACGAACGACGCATCAAGTTGATCGTCTGCGATGTTTGATGGGCTAATTTCGGCGATCGTGCCTAGCTGCGTCCATGCCCAACCCTCCGGCAGGATGGGCAAATCGACAGGAAGAGGGCTCAGTCCATTCCGCTTCTTAGCTCGACCTGATTCGATTTTGCTGCGACGTGCCTTGGCCAGCCTAGCCAGCGCCGCTGCCGCAGGTTCTTCGTCCGGCTCTTGTGATGTCAACTTGCCTCGAACCGCTAAATCCACAATCAGTGGGCGCAGGCGATCAATGCCATACAGGTCCACCCGCCTCCCACCACCACCGCGCCCTGAGGTGGCCCTACGCTCAACGGCAGTAGTCCAAACATCCAAATTGTCGCTGACCAACAACGCGATATCGACCGTCATGCGTCGCCTGCCAGCGCATCTGCCAAAATGGACTTCAACTGGTTCCGCAGGGACTGGATACCCGTCTGTTGCGCGGCATATCGCGCGAGCAACTCATCGGGGTCATGGCTTTCGCGGTCGGCGATATGCGGATTTTTGAGGTCCAAGTTATAGCCGCCTGCGGCCACGTCCTCAGCGCTAATCTTCCAAGCCTGTTCGGTCTCTCGGCGGTGGCGGAAGTCATCGGCCTCATCACCCCACCATGCGCGTTCGGGCTGAAACTCCTCAAACTGCATTGGCCGGGTCTTGTTATAGCTGGTGACCCCTGGTGGATAGGGATGCTCATAGAACCACGTCTGCTTGGTCGGCGTGCCCTTGGTGAAAAACAGGATGTTGGTTTTGATACCCGTGTATGGGTTGAACACGCCATTGGGCAGTCGGACGATAGTGTGCAGATTGCACTCGTCTATCAGGCTCTGTTTGAGCGTGGTCTTGACGCCTTCACCGAAGAAGAATCCATCGGGCAGCACGACCGCTGCCCGCCCGCCCTGCTTCAACAGCTTGATTATCAAAGCCATGAAAAGGTCGGCGGTTTCTCGGGTGCGGAGATTTTGAGGGAAGTTCCCTTCAATGCCGTCCTGCTCCATGCCACCGAACGGTGGGTTGGTGGCTATCACGGGCACGCGGTCCCTCTCGCCATAATCGCGATATGGCTTTTCTAGCGTATTGCCATGGACGATACCTGACGGGGTGTCGATGCCGTGTAGGATCATATTTGTCACGCACAGCATATGCGGCAGCGCCTTCTTTTCGACGCCCCTGATTGTGGATTGCAGCAGCGTCTCATCGTCGGGGGATTTCACGAACTGTCGCTTATAATCAATGGTGCAGGCGAGGAACCCGCCCGTGCCGCAGGCGGGATCGAAGACTACTTCATCCAGCCTGGGTGCCAGCCGGTCAATAATGAACCTGGTGACGGCACGAGGGGTGTAGAACTCGCCTGCGTTGCCTGCGCTCTGAAGGTCTTTCAGGATCTGCTCATAGATAGCGCCGAAGGTATGGCGGTCATTGCTGCTGTTGAAGTCGATCTCGTTGATCTTGTTGACTACCTGCCGCATCAGCGTGCCGGATTTCATATAGTTATAGGTATCCTCGAACACGTCGCGGATAACCTGTGCGCGCTTGCCAACCTCGCCGATGGTCGGGAGCTGATACTTGAGGACGTTGAACAGCTCGTCCACGAACTTGACCAGGCCATCCCCCGTGATTCCCTCGCGATCCTTGGCCCAATTACGCCAACGGAATCGTTCGGGAATAGGCGAGCTAAAATCCTCCTCCGTAAGCTCGAGCTCCTCCTCACGATCATCGTAGATTTTGAGGAAGATCATCCAAACCATCTGACTGATGCGCTGCGCGTCGCCATCGACGCCAACGTCCTTCCGCATGATGTCCTGAATCGATTTGACGGCGCCGGAGACGTTACTCATTCGTTATATGCCTGTTCGTAAATCTGGTGTTCGAGCTCGCGGACCGCCGCGTCGTATTCGGCTTTGCCGCCGAAGGCACCCTTGATGATTTCAAGCGGAGTGCCGATGTCGTCGAATGGCTTGAGACGCAGCACCTTCGTATCCTCGATAGTGGCGATGCCTTCGTCTGCGTATTTGTCGAGAAGCGCCTCCAGCACCGCGCGAGCCTTGTCGCCGTATTTCGTGAAGTAATTCCGCTTCTTGACCTTCTCCGCACGCTCTCGACGGGTCAATGGCGGCTGATCATAGGCGATATGGGCGAGCAGATCGAAGTCACCGACGTCGCGCCCTACCGCTTCCTGAAGATTGGCGAGAACGATCCCTTGTTCCTCCAGTTCTTCGATGATCGCCTGTTTGCGGTCAGCTTCGTTCCACCGCTGGATGAACTCATCCAGTGAACTGAATTCCGACACGATCGCTTTGCGCGCATAATCCCGGTAGCTCTCGGTAATCAGCTTCCCGTCGGTGCCGATATATTCGATGCGTTCAGCTATGATCCGGGCGGGGACGCCAGATATGACGATCTTACTCGCGCCGCCAGTGTCGTCCTCATCGTCTTCTTGATTGTCGTCCGATTTTTCCGGCGGGTCGGGCGGCACAGGATCGTCATCTTCGCCGGGCTCGTAGATGACGACCGGCGCACCGTCGAAGGCATCGTCGCGAAATAGCTCGGTCGCTTTTTTGAAATCCATGATCGTGAAGAAGAATTTATTGTTGTCCTCGTCGATCCGCGTTCCCCGACCGATGATTTGCTTAAAGGTGGTCATGGACCGGATCGTCTGATCGAGCACGATCAACTTGCAGGTCTTCGCGTCCACTCCCGTGGTGAGGAGCTGCGACGTCGTGGCGATCACCGGATAGGTCTGTTCCGGGTCGATGAAGTTGTCGAGCTGGGCTTTACCCTCGACGCTATCACCCGTAATCCGCACCACGTAGCGGGGATTGTCGAGCGCCAGCTTCCCGGCGGCGTTAACGATTGCCACTCGCATTCGTTCGGCGTGGTCAATATCCTCGCAAAAGATGATGGTTTTCGCCATCGGATCGGTTGCGTTGAGGTATTGCATAACGCGCTTGGCGACGAGTTTGGTGCGCTGATTGAGAACCAAAATCCGATCCATATCGACGCGATTGTATTCGCGCTGCTCGACCGGGTTGCCGAGGTCATCCACCATGCCCGACGGTGGCGTCCAACCCAGGACGTCCTTGTCGATGTCGATGCGGATGACCTTGTAGGGGGCGAGGAAGCCGTCTTCGATGCCTTGTTTCAAACTGTAGGTATAAACTGGATCGCCGAAATAGGTGATGTTGGAGACGTATTGCGTCTCCCTGGGCGTGGCGGTCATGCCAACCTGAATTGCCCCATCAAAGTAGTCCAGAATCTCGCGCCACGCGCTGTCGTCTGAGGCGCTGCCTCGATGGCATTCGTCCACTACGATGAGGTCGAAGAAGTCGCGGGAGACGGACTTGAATATCTTGTCGGACTCTTCGGGGCCTGTAAGTGCTTGATAGAGACCAAGGTGGATCTCGTAGGCTGGATCGATCTTGCGGTTCCGCACCTTGGTCATCGCTTCGCCGAACGGCTTGAAGTCGTTTACCAGCGTCTGATCGACAAGGATATTGCGGTCGGCAAGAAACAGGATGCGCTTCGCCTCTCGAGCCTTCCAGAGCCGCCAGATGACTTGGAAGGTTGTGTAGGTCTTACCGGTTCCTGTTGCCATAATGAGCAGAACCCTACGCTGCCCTTTGGCGATCGCCTCAATCGTGCGGTTGATCGCCTCGACCTGATAATAGCGCGCTTCCTTGCCCGAACTATCGAGATAATAGGGCTGCTCAACCAAGGGCCTTTCCTTGGGCTCAATGCCATGGAACAGCCGGTAGCGGGCATAAAGCGTTTCTACGCCCGGGAATTCATCCATTCCGAACGATGTTTCTATCTCCTCGCCATTGCCAGCAGTGCGGTTATGCTGTGCGAAGGCGTCGCCGTTGGAGCTAAAGGCGCTTGGCAGGTCTAGAATTTCGGCATAGCCAAGCGCCTGTTGCAGACCGTCGCTGACCTCATGCTTATTGTCTTTTGCCTCGACGACGGCGAGCGGCAATCCCGGTTGCCATGATAAGACATAGTCAGCGAATTTCTTTTTCTTCTTGTTTCTAGATGAAAGATTGCCCCTCACAATGATGGGGCCGGGTGTTAGCGTGACCTCTCGCCGAACCTGCTTTAATTGATCCCAACCAGCCTGCTTGATGGCAGGGGTTATGAACAAGTCGCAGACATCGCTCTCGCTTAGATTCTGTTTGTCGGCCTGATTCAAATCGCCCCCTGATTCTCAGGATACATGACGCATTATGTAAAGTGAACGCCAGCTGGATATACAACTCCCAGTTGCAGCGGTCTCTGGGTGAGCGCAGCATTTCGACGTTTGTAAGCGGATAGCTCTGCCATTGGCCAAAGCTCTAGCAACAGAACCCGCCCGGTGCCAGGCACTTCGCAACCCGCGAACAGACCGCCGACTTACGTTCTTCACGTGCGTTGGAAACTAGCCGCGTGATACGCCAGCAGCCCCCTTTCCGCGCGGTAAGAAATATTTCTCAACGGGCTTGGCCGTCCATCAAATTAATCTGGGTTGATGTATGGGGTGTAGCGGCCGCAGTCGACGCGACCAAATCGTCGCCAACATCACCCAACTCCCCCTCCCACTCCCCAGTGCCAGACAGCAAAAAGGCCCGGTTACCCGGGCCCTTTATGCTTTTCAAATCTAAAGAAGATTTGGAGCGGGTGAAGCGATTCGAACGCTCGACCCCAACCTTGGCAAGGTTGTGCTCTACCCCTGAGCTACACCCGCTCACACGGCGTCTTGGCCGCAAGCCGGGCCTATATGGCTGAAGAGCGCGGCGATTGCAACAGGGAAATAGCAGGCTTTTTGCAACTCTCGAACGATGCCGGCAAACCGTCCGCGACGCGCCGATTTCATCGCTCCTTGCGCGACGGTCTTGTGTCGGCCGCCGCATTGGCCGTAAACGGCAAGGCCAAGAAACGGACGAGAAGAAGATCGATGCCGAAGACCGAAGCTGAACTGATGGCCTTTCTTGCCGAACTCGGCATCGCCGTTTCGACAATACGCCATCCGCCGCTCTATACGGTGGCTGATTCGCAGGCGCTGCGCGGCGAAATCGCCGGCGGACACACCAAGAACCTGTTCCTGAAGGACAAGAAGGACAATTTCTTCCTGGTCACCGTCGGCGAGGACGCGGTCGTCGATCTCAAGCAGATCCACCAGTCGATCGGCGCCGCCGGCCGGGTTTCCTTCGGCAAGCCGGAGATGCTGATGGAGCTTTTGGGCGTCACGCCGGGCGCAGTCACCGTCTTCGGCGTCATCAACGACAGGGAAAACAGGGTCAAGCTGGTGCTCGACAAGGATCTGATGGACCATGCCGTGATCAACGCGCATCCACTGACCAACGAGGCGACGACATCGATCGCGGCGGCCGACCTCATCAGATTCGTCGAGGCAACCGGGCACGATGCTGCTATCTTGAAAGTCTCGGCATGATCGCCACATGGATGGCGAAGCCGATTTCCAATTGAGACATGGCGCCGAGCCGCGGGCCGGGGGCGCGACCGAAAGGGTGACGAGATGAGCGACAACAATCCGTTTGGCGGATCATTCGGAAACACTGGCGGCCAGTATGCCACCACGGTCCAGTATGGCGGAACGGCGCCGGCGCCGGCGAAGGCCGCGCTTGGCGATGCGCCCGCGGGCCCTGCCGGCGGCGATGTCATCAAGGACACGACGACCGCCGCCTTCGCCGCCGACGTCATCCAGGAATCGCGGCGTCAGCCGGTGCTGGTCGATTTCTGGGCGCCATGGTGCGGACCTTGCAAGCAGCTCACCCCGCAGCTGGAAAAGGCGGTCAAGGCCGCCGGCGGCAGGGTCAAGCTGGTCAAGATGAACATCGACGACCATCCCTCGATCGCCGGCCAGCTCGGCATTCAGTCGATTCCGGCTGTGATCGCCTTCAAGGACGGCCAGCCGGTCGACGGCTTCATGGGCGCCATCCCCGAGAGCCAGATCAACGAGTTCATCACCAAGGTGGGCGGCAAGGGCAATGGCGCGCCGCCGGTGGCCGAGGCCCTGGCCGCGGCAACCGAGGCCCGCGATGCCGGCGACATGCAGGCAGCCGCCGACATCTATGACGCCATCCTGGCGCAGGCGCCGGAGACGGTCGAGGCTATTGGCGGGCTGGGCGACCTGTTGTTCGAGACCGGCGACACCGAGGGTGCCGAGGCGCTCCTGGCAACGGCGCCGGAGGCCAAGAAGGATGCACCGCCGCTGGCTGCCCTGCGTGCCAAGATCGCGCTGGCCGCGCAGGCGGCGGCGTTGGGCAATCCGGCCGAGCTCGAACGGCGCTTGGCCGAAAACCCCGCCGACCATCAGGCGCGTTTCGATCTGGCCATGATCCAGAACGCCAAGGGTGATCGCACGGCAGCCGCCGACAACCTGCTGGCCATCATCAAGGCCGACCGGAGTTGGAACGAGGATGGCGCCAGGACGCAGTTGCTGCAGCTGTTCGAGGCCTGGGGCATGACCGACGAGGCGACGCTTGCCGCGCGCCGCAAATTGTCGGCGTTGCTGTTTTCCTGAGCCGGTTATCGGTTGTTTTGTCGCACGGGCTTGTGGTGTCGGGCCTGAGCGCCAGATAGGACAGGGCAGGTTGACGCTTCACAAAGGAAGCGATCGGGAGGAACGAGGTGCAAGCGGGAAACGCGCATTACCGGCTCGCCAAGGATTTGCCGCCGACGATCCCGCTTTTTCCGCTCGAGGGCGCGCTCCTGCTGCCGGGCGGCCGCATGCCGCTCAACATCTTCGAGCCGCGCTACCTGCAGATGGTGGACGAGGCGGTCGCCGGCTCGCGCGTCATCGGCATCATCCAGCCCGGCCTCAATGGCGCCTTGCGCGAGGATGGCGAGCCGGAACTTTGCAATGTCGGCTGCATCGGCCGCATCATCGCTTTTTCGGAGACCGGCGACGGCCGCTACCTGATCTCGCTGCAAGGCGTGTGCCGGTTCCGCATCACCCACGAGCTGACGGTCAAGACGCCGTTCCGCCAGTGCAAACCGGCGCCCTTCCTCGCCGATCTCGACGAGGAGCAGGCGGCTGATGAAATCGACCGGCCGGCGCTGCTGCGGGCCTTTCGCGCCTATCTGCAGGCCAATGATCTGGAAGCCGACTGGGAAAGCGTCAGCCGCGCCGAAAACGCCATGCTGGTCAACGCGCTGTCGATGATGGCGCCCTACGGACCAGCCGAGAAGCAGGCATTGCTCGAGGCCGCGGACCTGAAAACCAGGGCCGAGACGCTGATCGCCATCACCGAGATGACGCTGGCGCGCGAGAATGAGGATTTTGGCTCGAGCCTGCAGTGAGGTGAACGCAGGCCTGAAAGCTGGAAAGGGGACGCAATGGCGGATGGGCGTGATGGAAAGAAAGCCAAGGTCGACCCGAAGCTGCTGGAACTCTTGGCCTGCCCGCTGACCAAGGGGCCGCTGGCCTGGGACCCCGAACGTGGCGAGCTGGTCTCGCGGGTCGCCAAGCTCGCTTATCCCGTGCGCGACGGCATCCCGATCATGCTTCCCTCGGAAGCGCGGACCATCTCGGCCGAGGATGTGCTGTCGCCGCCAAAGCTGGGCGGGCCGGGCAGTTCGGCGTCATAGAGTGTGGCCGGACATTGAGGTTGGTGTTCTACGGCGCTGTCCCGCCAGCGCTTGATGGTGAGGGGCCACGCCTACTGAAAATTACGCCCCTTGGGCATGACCCTTTCCGCTTCTTCCGACAGCGTTGCGAGATTCTGACCGACCGGCGCGTTGCGGGGCACAGGTAGGGCATCGCGATCCGGACCCTCTGCCGTGGCGGCCAGCGGTGCGGCCGCACTGACCTTTTCCAGGAGCACGGTCAGCCAGGGCGTCAGATCCTCGATCTTCTCGGCGACGATGTGGACGACACCTGATTCCGACTGAAGTTTTCCGCTGACCTTGACGAAGCGCGCGCCCATGACGATGGGCCGGAAGCGGGTAAAAGTTCTTTCCCAGAAGATGACATTGGCGACGGCCTTGTCGTCTTCCAGCGTGAGAAAGATCGCGTTGCCCTTGCCGGGGCGCTGGCGCACCAGCACCAGACCGGCAACGGAGACCCGCCTGCCGTCGCGCACGGACGGCAGGCTGGCATTGGGGGTGACGCCGGCGCGGTCGAGCCGTTCGCGCAGGAAGGCGACCGGATGCGCCTTCAGCGACAGGCCGAGCGAGCGGTAATCGTGGATGACATGCTCGCCGAGCGGCATTTTCGGCAGCTTCGTCTGCGGCTCCAGCTCGCGCAGGCCGAGCGCCGGCTGGTCGAACAGCGGCAGCTTCTCGGCGGCACTCTTGCCGTTGAGCGCGCGGACCTCCCAAAGTGCCGCGCGGCGGTCGAGGCCGATGGACCGAAAGGCATCGGCCTGCGCCAGCTTCTCGATCTCGTCGACATTGAGGCCGGAGCGCAGCCAGACATCCCTGACGGTCGAGTAGCCGGCGCCGCGCCGCTCGACGAAAGCCTCCATGCGTTCCTTGGAAAGTCCCTTGACCTGCCTGAAGCCGAGCCGCAGCGCATGGCTTGTCTCGATGACACCGCGCATGTCGGCATGGCGCGGCAGGATACGGGCCGGGTCGAAAGACGCCTTTTCCAAAGTGCAGTCCCAGACGGAGAAATTGACGTCGACCTCGCGGATGTCGACGCCATGGTCGCGGGCGTCGCGCACCAGCTGCGCCGGCTGATAGAAGCCCATCGGCTGCGAGTTCAGGATCGCGGCGCAGAACACGTCGGGATAGAAGGTCTTGAACCAGCAGGAGGCGTAGACGAGCAGTGCGAAGGAGGCGGCATGGCTTTCGGGAAAACCGTATTCGCCAAAACCCTCGATCTGCTTGAAGCAGCGCTCGGCGAAGTCCTTCGTGTAGCCCTTGCCGACCATGCCGTCGATCATGCGCTGGCGGTAATTGCCGATGGTGCCGGTACGCTTGAAGGTGGCCATGGCGCGGCGCAATTCGTCGGCCTCGCCCGGTTTGAAACCGCCGGCGACGATCGCGATATTCATCGCCTGTTCCTGAAACAGGGGCACGCCAAGCGTCTTGCCGAGGATCGCTTCCAGCTCCGGTTTTTGATACTCGGCCGCTTCCTTGCCTTGCCGGCGACGCAGATAAGGGTGGACCATGTCGCCCTGGATAGGGCCGGGGCGTACGATCGCCACCTCGATGACGAGATCGTAGAATTCGCGTGGCTTGAGACGCGGCAGCATCGACATCTGCGCGCGCGATTCGATCTGGAAGACGCCGAGCGTATCGGCACGGCAGATCATGTCATAGACACGTTGGTTCTCCGCCGGGAGAGTGGCCAGCACATAGGGCTGGCCAAATTCATCCCGCGCCTTCGGATAATGGTCCGTGAGCAGGGTGAAGGCGCGTTGCAGGCAGGTCAGCATACCGAGCGCCAGCACATCCACTTTCAGGATCTTCACCGAGTCCAGATCGTCCTTGTCCCATTCGACCATCTTGCGCTCGTCCATCGCCGTCTTGACGATGGGCACGATCTCGTCGAGCCGGTCCCTGGTGATGACGAAGCCGCCGACATGCTGGGAGAGGTGACGGGGGAAGCCCATGATCTCGTTGGCGCGTTCCATCACATGCCGCGATATGGGGTCGCTGCGGTCGAGGCCGCCGGCCCTCGCCTCCTTCTCGCCGAGTTCCGAGGTCGACCAGCCCCAGATCGAGCCGGAAAGCGATGCCCGGACATCCTCCGACAGGCCCATCGCCTTCGACACTTCGCGCAGCGCCGAACGGCCGCGATAGCTGATGACGGCGGCGGCAAGGGCGGTACGCTTGGAGCTGTATTTCTCGTAGATGTACTGGATGACGGTTTCGCGCTTTTCGTGCTCGAAATCGACGTCGATATCAGGCGGTTCGTTCCTTTCCTCGGAAATGAAGCGCTCGAAAAGCGAATTGATCTTTTCCGGCCCCACTTCGGTGATGCCGATGCAGAAACAGACGACCGAGTTGGCGGCCGACCCACGCCCCTGGCAGAGAATATCCTTGCTGCGCGCGAATTTGACAATGTCGTAGACGGTCAGGAAGTAACGGGCATAGTTGAGGCGCTCGATCAGAGCGAGCTCTTCCTCGATGCGCTTGGTCACGGATTCAGGCACACCTGCCGGGTAGCGGTTGACTGCTCCCTCCCTTGCCAACCTTTCCAGCTCCGCCTGCGGACCGAGGCCCGATTCCGTCGGCTCGTCCGGATAATTGTACTGGAGGTCGCAGAGCGAGAAGGTCAGCTCTTCCCCGAAACGCAGCGTCTCCGCCAGCGCTTGCGGGTGCCTGCGGAACAGGCGCGCCATTTCCAGCGGCGGCTTCAAATGGCGTTCGGCATTGGCGGTCAGTTCCAGCCCCACCTCGGCGACCGGAACATTGAGGCGGATCGCGGTCAGCACGTCCTGCAGCGGGCGGCGTTCGGCCGTGTGATAGAGCACATCGTTGGTCGCCATCAGCGGTATGCCGGCGCTCTCGGCAAACGCCGCCGCCTGCTCGATCCGGAAGCGATCATGGCCGGCATAACAGGGTGAGACGCCGAGCCGCAGGGCCCTGCCGAAGCGGTCCTGGAGTTGGCGGAGCAAAGCCAGGCTGTCCTGCGCGCCGGCCGCCAGATCGGGCAGGACCGCCAGCGACATCCGGTCGCCCCATTCGAGCAGGTCGTCGCGCCGGAGCAGGGTGGCGCCCTTTTCGGTCTCGTCACGCAGATTGGCCTGGGTGAGCATGCGGCACAGATGCCCCCAGCCCTTGCGGTCCCTTGGATAGGCGAGAATGTCCGGCGTGCCGTCACCAAAAACCAGCCGGCAGCCGGGGTGATAGGCAAGCTTTTCGACCTTGGCCTGCTGCCAGGCGCGCACCACGCCGGCCACGCTGTTGCGGTCGGCGAGCCCGATCGCGGAGAAGCCCATGAGCTTGGCCGCGACCACCAGTTCCTCGGGTTTGGAGGCGCCGCGCAGGAAGGAGAAGTTCGACTGGATGCCGAACTCGGCATAGGGAATGACGGTCAACGCGTTCATGCGAAGACCCCGTGCATGAACCAGCGCGGCGGGATCTGCGAGACGCCGCCGTACAGGCCTTGCCGGTAGAGCCAGTAGCGGCGGCCATCGGCATCCTCGATGCGGAAATAGTCGCGTGTCGATGCCGCCGGATCGCCTGGCGCCTCGCGCCACCATTCGGCGGCGATGCGCTCCGGACCTTCGGCACGGGTAACGCGGTAAAGTGCACGGCGCCAACGAAAATGCAGCGGCGGTCCCTCCGGCATTTCGGTGGCCGGCACATCGATGGGCTCGGGCGCGCGGAACAGCCGGATCGGCCGTTCCGGCGGGAAGATGGTCATCGGCACCTGCATCCTGTCCGGCTTCTTCGGCGGCGTGGTCCGGCGCGGCGCCTCGCTGAAGGGGACGATGGCGACGGCGCGTTCGGGCAGATGGCTTTCCACGGGAACCGGCTGCAGAACCGCGCCCTCGCCGAGGCGGGCGCGGATACGGTCGGCGAACAGGGCGATGTCGGCGCCATCATCCACCGCCTCGCCGGTCAGATCGGTCTGCTGCGTGTCGAAAGCGGCGACGGCCAGCACCGAGAGGCGCACCAGGTCGAAGCCAAAGCCGGCATCGATATGCTGCTCGAGTGCTGCCAGCCTTTCATGGAACAATTTCCGGATCAACGAGGGTTCGCGCATCGGCCGCGAGGTGCCGAGCGCGATGCGGCTGACGGCGCCGTCGACGCGAAAGAGCAGCAGCGCCAGCGTCCGGGCACCTTCGCCGCGGCGTTCGAGGTCGGTCTTCAAGGTCGTCGCCAGCATGCCCACCAGCCGTTCTATCTCCTCCGTCAGCGTGACGGGCTCGGCGAGATGGCGTTCGACGGAAAGCGGCGCGACGGGAAGGCGCGGTGAGATCGCTTCGTCGAGACGGCCAAGCGCCTGGTCGAGGCGCCGGAGCAGCAAAGCGCCGAAGCGGCGGGCGAGCGGCGCGCGCGGCGCGGCCATGACGGCGCCCGCCGTGCGCAGCCCCACACTTTCCAGGCTGGTCCGGGTTTCCGGCGCTATGCGGAGGGCGGCCAGCGGCAAGGGGGCAAGCAAGGCTTCCTCCTCGCCCGATACAACGATGCGGCCGCCGCAAAAGCGTGCCGCCGCCCAGGCCGCCCCGGGCGTACCGGCAAGCCCGGCGCGGACGTCGAACCCCTGGTGGAAGAAGCGCGACAGGATCTCGTCCAGCATGGCGCGTTCACCACCGAACAGATGGGTGCAGCCGGTGACGTCGAGGAACAGGCCGTCGATGCTGTCCAGCGCGACCAGCGGCGTGTAGCGGTCGCACCAGTCGGCAAGGCCCGCGAGCAGGCGCCGGTCGGCCTCCGGATCGGCTTCGACGATGTCGATCGACGGATGCATGGCGCGCGCATCGGCAATCCCCATGTCACGCTTCAGGTGCAGCGCCTCAGCTCGCTCGTCGAGGGCCGAGATGCGCTGCGCGTTGCCCTGGCGGTGGCTGATCACGAGCGGTGGGTGAGATGGCCGCGGATGATCCGGCGGCCGGGAACGCCAGGATTTCCCCAGACGCTGCCGCAGGATCCTTTCGGTCGCCAGATAGGGAAACCACAGGGACAGGATTCTCTGCCCATTCGCTGCCTCCACCGTGTCTTTCCTCGCCCCTTCTTTCCTCGAATCTGCGTTCATCGGGGTTCCACTCCAGTGTGAATTGTCCAGGCAGGGCCGTGCGGCTCTTGCCGATGCTGATGGTGAAGGCGGGGTAGCCGATCGAGCCGGCGAGCGGCCCGGCGACCGTGGCGCGCGGCACGGCCGGCGCCGACGCGGCGATCAGACGGACAGGCGCCGCCGTCGGTTCCGGCTCGGCCGCCTGCCGCAGCAGGAACACCGGCCGGCCGGTAGCTTGCGCCCGCGCATGCAGGCGGCGTGTCGCGGTCAGGTCGAGCCGCTGCGGATTGCCGCGGATTTCCAGGATAACGGCGGCAAGCGCGGTCATGCGGGCCGCCTCCTCGGCGATCCACAGCGCATCGACAAGCCTGGGCGCCTCGGAAAACAGCAATTGCCCGGGTTCAATGCCGAAGCAGCCATGCAGCCCCCTGGCGTAGGGAAAGCCGGCCTCGTGGAAAATTTCCGATGTCCCGATCCATAGGATGGGCAGCCCCTGCGCCCGGTTGAGGATCAGGCTGACGAGCGACAGAGCGAAGCCGGCGACGGCTCCCGCATCGCGGGTCTCCAGGCCATGGATTTCGGTCAGGGCGGCTTTCGGCAGGCCGCCGCTGAGCGCGGCATCGAGCCGCTCGATGCCGATGGGCAGGAAAGCATCCGGCAAGGCCGCGGCAAGGCCGCGCCGGACGATCGTCAGATCGCTGCCGGCGCCGGCATCAAGGGTTGCCGCCGCCGGCGCCTGCAGACGCTCGGGCAGCGTTCCCTCTATTTTCGCGATCTGGCGGCGCAGGGAAAAAACAGTCTCCCGCGCCACGGCGGTCATCGCCATGACGGTCAGCTTCCACTCACAATTGTTCCTGTTATGTTCTCTAGGATTCCAGAGGCGATCCGAAGAGTCAAGCAGAGTCATGAGGAATTTATTCCTCCCCTGGGCGACACCGGCCTATAGGCGTCATTTGCCTCGATCAGTGCGAAAGCCTATATGCCGGGTCAAAGGACAAAGCATGGCCCGCATTTACAAGACCCGCACCTGGCATGGCGAACTCGCGCCCTCGATGGAGGAACTGGAGTTCCTGGCGCTGGAGGCCTACGCCCATCTGCCGGAGGAATTTCGTAAGCTGACCGGCGAGATCATCATCCAGATCGCCGAATTCCCGACCGACGAGATCATGGACGATTTGTCGCTGGAGACGCCGTTCGACCTGCTCGGCCTGTTCGAGGGGCGCGGCATCGCCGAACGCTGGAACCCGCAAACCGGCGAAGGCCCGAACCGCATCACCCTCTATCGCCGCGCCATGCTCGACTACTGGGCCGAGAACGAGGAATCGCTGGGCGACATCGTCACCCACGTGCTGATCCACGAGATCGGCCACCATTTCGGCCTGTCGGACGATGATATGGAGAAGATCGAAGAGGCTGCTGAGTAGACCACTTTCGTCACCCTAGGGGTCTGCGCCGCCTCGCTTGGCTCCTTGCTTTACCCTAGGATGACGAAAAGAGAGGAGCCTCCGCGCTTTCCACCTACCAGTCGCTGAGCTTGGTATCCGGCCCGTATTCCTGGCCGTCGACATCCTTCACCACGGCTTGGCCGCAGCGCATGGTCTTGGCTTTCTTGTCATAGGCGTAGGTCGGCGAGCCGAACAGATGCCAGCCCTTGTTCAGCGCCGCCGTCACCTTATGGCAGAAGCTGGCGTCGTCCGGGGCGGTGAGAAAGCGGTAGAGTTTCATCGTCCAATTCCTGTCATGAATCCCAAGTCGACGAATATCATGCGCCGATGGCGGCGGCCTTCGCCAGCAGTTTTTCGGCCTGCGCCAGGTGCAGCCGCTCGACCATCCTGCCATTCAGCGCGATGACGTCCTTGCCGCTGTTTTGCGCCAGCGCGAAGGCATCCTTCACCGCGCGCGCCTCGGCCAGCGCCTGCGCCGACGGGGCGAAGGCACGGTTGGCGGCCTCGATCTGCGATGGATGGATCAGCGTCTTGCCGTCAAAGCCCATGGCGGCGGCCTGAGCGCACTCGCGCGCAAACGCATCCGGATCGCGAAAGTCGTTGAACACCCCGTCGAGCATGTCGAGGCCGCCGGCGCGCGCCGCCAGCAGCATCTGCATCAGCCATGGCAGGAGATAGGCGCGGTCCGGCGTTGCCAGCACGCCGGTATCCTTGATCAGGTCATTCGTCCCGGCAATGAAACAATCCAGCCGCGAGGCGGGGTCACGGCCGAGTTCGGCGATGGCGCCGATGTTGAGCATGGCCTTGGGCGTCTCGATCATCGCCCATAGTTTCACGGTCTCGGGAGCAAAATTGTCGTCCAGCACATCGCCGACCTCGAGCACGTCGCGCGGTGTGTCGACCTTTGGCAGCAGGATGCCGTCCGGTTCCGCCTTGGCGACGGCCGCAAGATCGTCAGTACCCCATTCGCTGGACAGCGCATTGACGCGCACCACCATCTCGCAGCGCCGGCCATTGTGGTCGGCATCAGGGCGATTGGCGAAAATGCCAGCCAGTTTTTCGCGCGCGGCGACCTTGTCGGCGGGGGCAACGGCGTCCTCCAGATCGATGATGACGGCGTCGCAGGCAAGCTGGGCGATCTTGGCCAGCGCCTTCTCGTTGGAGGCCGGGACATAGAGCACGGAGCGGCGCGGGCGGTAGGGTTCCATGTCCGATCTATGCCGCGTGTGGTTGGTCGAGGCAAGCGTCCGCCCGGTACCTGACACGCGCCAACCGCGAAAGCTTGCGCTGCCCCTTCCGTCCTCTGCGGCAGTTGCGGAAGGGGACCCTTCCTCTCCCGCGTCGATCGGAGGAGAGGTGTCGAGCGCAGCTCGACGGAGTGGGGGGCGACCCTTTGGGCGCAAGGCGATGCGAGGCTTGCGCCTAGTGCCCTATGTCCGTTTGCGGCGGTTACCAGGTGGTTCCCCGCTCCGTCTCGGCTTCGCCGAGCCACCTCTGCCCCCTCCGGAGGGAGAGGGAAAGGAGCCTGGCTGGGGCGGCGCCAACGTCCGGAACCGATGGCGGGCAGCGCACCAGCCCTGCACGAAAACTGCACTCGCCTGCGGAAAACCTCCTCCGATCCGCCGCATCGCTTCCCTGCCAGCTTGCGAGACAGGCGGCATGCACAAGCGAGCAAAACCCCATCTGCCCTATCGGCTGCGCAGCGAAGGCTGGTGGCTGGTCGACCCGCCACGCGCCAAGCCCGCCGCAATTGTCATCCCCTTTGTCCGCCCGCATCGCGCTCGGAAAATCCATGGCCGCGATCCGCCAATCTTCCGACGTTATCCCTAGCGCTTATGCCTGCTGTTTCATCAACTTCGCCGTGCTGATCGCCAACTACAATGTCGACCATTCCGTTGAAATGACCGGCCAGGGCATTCCCCTCGACGCCTGGTATCTGCGCTCGCTCGGTCCGGGCGCGTTTCCGGCACTCGATCGCTTCTTCGATCATCGGAACAAGACCCCGGACGCGGGCGCTGTCCGCGAACTTGAAGGATTGCGGGCCAGCGACAGCGTCCAGCGGAACTGGCGTGGCTGGAGCTTTCGTGACTGGCGCCTGCTTCGATATCTCGACAGCAAGGGGTCGCTCGTGCTTCCTCAGCCTTCGCTACCTTCCTTGCCCGGACCGCTGACCGATGCCGCATCACATTCTTGTCGCCGACGATGACCCGCATATCCGCGAAGTGATCTGTTTCGCGCTGGAAAAGGCCGGCATGAAGACGGCTGCCGTGTCCGATGGCGCCGCCGCCCTGCAGGCGATCGAACGGCACACGCCCGACCTTGTCGTGCTCGACATCGGCATGCCGGAGATGGACGGGCTGGAGGTCTGCCGGCGGCTGCGCCAGCGATCAGACGTGCCGGTGCTGTTCCTGTCCGCGCGCGACGAAGAGATCGACCGCATCCTCGGGCTCGAAATGGGCGGCGACGATTATGTGACAAAGCCGTTCAGCCCGCGCGAACTGGTCGCCCGCGTCAACGTCATCCTGCGGCGCGCCCGCCCGGCAGGGCCCGAACCGGTTGACGACAGGCAGTTTACCCATGGCAAGCTCACGCTAGTGCCGGCCAGCCATAGCGCCGGCTTCGACGGTCGGCCGCTTGCCCTGACCGGAATAGAATTCTCGATCCTGAAAGGGTTTCTGGCGCGGCCCACCCACGTGCTCGATCGCGACGCGGTGATGGCCAGTGCCTATGCCGGCAAGATCCATGTCGCCGACCGCACCGTCGACAGCCATATCCGCAACATCCGCGCCAAGCTGGCGGCGGTCGGATGCCTGGATGCCATCGAGACGGTACACGGCGTCGGCTTCCGGCTCGGCCGATGCGGCTGACGACCTCAAGCAAGTGGAGCGGCCGCAAATGGCGGCCGCGCCTCGCCACGGTCGTCGTCGCCATCCTGATCCTGGTCATGGCCTTGCCGCTGGTCGGCCTGTTCTTCTTCCGCCTCTACGAAAACCAGTTGATCCGCCAGACCGAGGCGGAGCTGATTGCGCAGGGTGCGGCCATCGCCGCCATCTATGCGCAGGAGGTGCGCGACGCCGGCATTTCACCGGAGAAGCTCGGCGTGCCAATGCCTGGGGCCAATGGCAGCGCGAGCCGAGGCGCCGATTCGCCTTATCGGCCGATCGAGCCGCAGCTCGATCTCGCCTCGGATTACGTGCTTGCGACCCGGCCGGCGGGGACGCCCGCGACCGCCGATCCAGCCTTCGCCGCGATCGGCGCGCGGCTGACCGGCATTCTCGACGCGACGCAGAAAACCACGCTGGCCGGCTTCCGGCTGCTTGATCCCACAGGTGTCGTCATTGCCGGGCGCGACGAGATCGGGCAGTCGCTTGCCGAGGTCGAGGAGGTGCGTGAGGCGCTCGCCGGGCGCTATGCCAGCGCGCTCAGGCTGCGCATCCCCAACCAACCGCCGCCGTCGCTCTACTCGGTCAGTCGCGGCACCAGGGTGCGCGTCTTCGTCGCGCTGCCGGTTGCCGTCGACGGCAAGGTCGCCGGCGTGGTCTATGTCTCGCGGACGCCCAACAACATCATAAAACATCTCTATGGCGAACGCGGCAAGGTGACAGCGGCGGCGATCGCCATCCTCGGCGGCACGCTGCTCATCGGCCTCGTCTTCCTGCGCACCGTCAGCCGGCCGATCTATGCGCTGATCGACCGCACCCAGCGCATTGCCGCCGGCGAGCGCGGCGCGATCCGGCCGCTCGACCATCATGGCACGCGCGAAATGGCCGAATTGTCCGCCGCCTTCCTCGACATGGCCGAAAAACTGCAGGCGCGCTCGGACTCGATCCAGACCTTCGCCACCCATGTCTCGCATGAACTCAAGTCGCCGCTGACGGCGATCCAGGGCGCTGCCGAACTGCTGCGCGATTCCGGCTCGGCGATGGACGATGACGAGCGGCGGCGCTTCTCCAACAACATCGTCACCGATGCCGGACGGCTTAATTTGCTGGTGCGGCGGCTGCTTGACCTGGCACGGGCCGAAAACCTTGCACCGAGCGGCGAAAGCACCTCGGTCGGTGCGGCGCTGGCGCTGCTTCCCGTCGACACCAGGCTCGCGGTTCGCGTCGAGGCCGGCGGCGATCTGGCCTTACGCATCTCGGCCGAGAACGGAGCAATCGTATTTGGCAATCTCATCGATAATTCGGCCAGGCACGGCGCGACGCAAGTTTCGATCACTGCCGCAAGCGCAGGTGGCAAGGCGACGCTGCTGGTCAGCGACAATGGCGCCGGCATTTCGCCAAGCAATCGGTCGCGCATTTTCGAGCCGTTCTTCACCACGCGCCGCTCTACCGGCGGCACCGGCATGGGGCTGGGCATCGTGCTGGCCCTCCTGAAAGCGCATGATGGTACGATCCGGCTGGTTGACACCGAGCGCGGCACGCGCTTCGAGATCACTTTGCCGGTCGCGTAAGACGGACGGCGGATCGGAGAAAAATGCGCTACGACATCGTCATCATCGGCGGAGCCATCGTCGGGTCCTCGGTCGCCTACTATTTGCGCGAGGAAGGGTTTTCCGGCTCGATCGCCCTGATCGAACGCGACCCGCAATTCGCCCATGCGGCGACGACGCTGTCCATGGCCTCGATCCGCCAGCAATTCTCCATTCCGGAAAATATCCGCCTGTCGCAATTCACGCTGAAGCTGTTCCGGCGGCTGAAGGAAGAATTCGGCGCCGAGGCCGATATCGGTTTTCGCGAGGGTGGCTATCTCATCCTTGCCGGCGAGGCCGGGCTGCCGATCCTGAAGGCCAATCACGCGGCGCAGGTCGCCGAGGGCGCAGACATCCTGCTCGAGAACGCCGACCAGCTGACGCGCCGCTTCCCCTGGCTGTCGGCCGAAGGCATCACCGCCGGCGCCTATGGCCGAAGCGGCGAAGGCTGGTTCGACGCCCATGCGATGCTGATGCTGTTCCGCAAGGCGTTGCGGGAGAAGAAGATCGACTTCATCAGCGCTTCGGTCTCTGGCATCGAGCGGCAGGGCGACCGCATCACCGGCGTCAGCCTCGACAATGGCGATCGGCTGGAGGCCGGCACCGTCATCAATGCCGCAGGGCCGAATGCCGGCAAGGTCGCCGCCCTTGCCGGGCTGGCGCTGCCGGTCGAGCCGCGCAAGCGCAACGTCTTCGTCTTCGAGGCGCGCGAGAAATATGCCGACATGCCGCTGCTGGTCGATCCCTCCGGCATCTATGTCAGGCCGGAAGGCTCGGTCTACCTCACCGGCGGCGCCGAGCCGGAAGAGGGTGACGGCCCCGCCGATGCCGGGGATTTCGAGGTCGACTGGCCGCTGTTCGAGGAGGTGATCTGGCCGGTGCTGGCGACCCGCATCCCGGCCTTCGAGGCCATCAAGCCGACGCGCGCCTGGGCCGGGCACTATGACTACAACACGCTCGACCAGAACGCGGTGATCGGCCCGCACCCCGAGGTGGCGAATTTCCTCTTCGCCAACGGATTCTCCGGCCACGGCCTGCAGCAGGCGCCGGCGGTCGGCAAGGCGCTGGCCGAGTTGATCGTACATGGCGGCTACCGGACGATCGACTGCTCGGCGTTTGGGTATAGCCGGGTTGCCGAGGGAAGGGCGTTCCGGGAATTGAACGTGATTTGAGGCGGGGCGGGCATGCCTCTCCCTTCTCCCCTTTTTGGAGAAGGTGGCCTCGCGAAGCGAGGTCGGATGAGGGGTGTTCCAGCTTGGCAAGGACGGCGATCCGTCACCCACCCCTCAACCGCCTCGGCGCTGCGCGCCGATCCACCGCCCTGGGCGAGTCACGGGCCTCGCCCGCCCTTCGGGCCCCACAAGGGGAGAAGGAAGAAAGCGTCTACGCCATCATCGCATCAACCTTAAGGGCATCGCCAAGCGCATTGCCTCCGGCCGTGTTGTCGAAGATGCCCCAGACCTCGGCACCCGCAGCGGCCGCTGCCTCCAGTTGTCGGCTAAATCGGGCGAGATTTTCGGAGTCGTAATCGGAGTAATAGACGCGCGGCGCGCCGTGCCAGCGGAAGTAGGCGAGGCCAGGCCAGCCGCCCGGCACCGCGGCAGATGGCACCGGAGCGGGGTTGAAACATGCCTGTTTTGCCATGCATTGGATGTGGACCGGACGAGGTCCGGGTCAAGGCGGACAAAGGGGTATGCAAAGCAGCGACCCGCGGCTCACGCAGCAACCCGCCTTCCGGCCTCGACGTGCGCTTGAAGCCAGGCCAGCACCTGTGCCCAGCCCTCGGCATGTTCGGTCGCCGCCTCATGCAGCCCGGCAAAGCCGCCATGGCAGATGGTGACGCGCGTGCCATTGGCGACGGGCTCCAGCAGCCAGGCGGCCGTGGTTTGCCGCCGGCCAAGCGTAGGATGGTCCCACTCATAGGCCCGCGTCTGCACGATCCGGCGCGGCGCTTCGATTTCGAGGAACTCGCCGCTGGCCGGCAGGTCCATGCCGTCAGCCGTGCGGACAATAACGGTCCAACGGCCGCCGACGCGCGGGTCGGCCGACCAGTCTACCATCCGGTAGGTCTCGGCTGACCCCCACCATTGCTCTACCTCCTTGCCGATCAGCGCCTCGAAGATGCGTTCCGGAGGTGCTTCCATCTCGGCGGACGTCATGACAGTCTCGCCATTGGTCATGCTCCGTACCCTGAGAGCGGGCATCATGGATGTCTCCACGGATTTGTTTCGCTAGCGAAACGAGCCCTCACCCTTTCGATGGCGGGCGCTCGAACCCCTTGCCGGTCTCGAGCAGGCTCTTGAGGCTGGCCAGCACCAGCGGCCAGCCCATGGCAACGTTGCCGATCAGCTTGTGCGGCCCGTCCGCTTCATGGGTGACGGCAAGCTTCATCAACTCGCCTTCCTGTTCGATGGTGAAGGTGCAGCGCGTATAGCCGTCTTCCCTGATCTCGGGCATCCATTCATTACGCCATTTTATGACCAGGCGTCGCGGCGGGTCGATCTCGAGGATCTCGCCGCTGTCGGCGACTCGCCCGTCCGGGAAGATCAGCTTCCAGCTGGAGCCCACTTTCCAATCGCTCTCCTGATAGGAGCAGAGGAAAAACTGCCGGTTGAACTCCGGGTCGGTCAACGCTTCCCAGAGCTTTTCGGGCGTGGTTCGGATATAAGTCACATAAACGAAGCTGTTGCTCATCAGTCTTCCCTTTCGAGGCGTTTCTTCAGCTCGCTGAGGGCTGTCAGCCGCCCCCGCTCGAATTTGCCGATCCAGCGTTCGGCGATCTCATTGATCGGAACCGGATTGAGGTAGTGCTCCTTCTCTCGGCCCCGGCGGATGGTGGTGACGAGGTTTGCTTCCTCCAGGATCGCCAGGTGCTTGGTCACCGCCTGGCGGGTCATGGCCATCTCAGCGCACAGCGCATTCAGCGTCTGCCCATTCCTGGCATGGAGGCTGTCCAGCAATTGCCGGCGTGTCGGGTCCGCCAGGGCGCGAAAGGCTGCATCCATGCTCATGGCTTTAATATGCAACCAAATGGTTGCATGTCAAGCGGCAAGATGCCCGTTGTTGGCCGTAGGCGGGAGAAGAAATCAGCGCTTGCGGGAGATCCAGAAGGCGTCGGGCATACGTTTCATGCCGATGCGTTCGTAGAAGCCGACAGCGTCGGGCATCGAGATCAGGCTGATGGCGACCGACGGTCCGAGCTGCCGGGCAACCTCGTCCATCAGCCCCTTGCCGATGCCCAGGCCTTGCGCCTTGGCCGAGACGGCGAGATCGGAGATGTAGCAGACCCAGGAAAAGTCGGTCAGGCAGCGGGCAACGCCAATCAGCGGCTTGGCTTCCCTGTCGAGAGGGGCCATGTCGAGAGGGGCCATGTCGAGACGGGCGGTCACGATCAGGTTGGCGCCTTCCATCATCGCCTTCAGCCTTGCCTCGTCATCGACGGGCCTGACTTCGCCAAGACCGGATTCCACCAGCACGCGGCGGAATTCGGGAATGCCGAGCGTCGGTTCGCGCGCGTAGAGGACGTGGGCGTTTTCTGCCATGGGACCAGACTGCACCATCGGGCGGCGATTTCGAAGCCGTTTTTGTGCGGCACCCTCTTGCCGGCACCCACAAACAGTTGCCTTTTATTTGCGCGCGGCTTTGTGTAAACCGGGCCTCAGCAAATCCCCCGCAACGAAAAACACGGGCCAAAGCCATGGAAAAATTCACCAAGCTCACCGGCGTCGCCGCTCCCATGCCGATCGTCAATGTCGACACCGACATGATCATCCCGAAGGATTATCTCAAGACGATCAAGCGCACCGGGCTTGGCACCGGCCTGTTCGCCGAGATGCGCTACAATGACGACGGTTCGGAAAATCCGGATTTCGTGCTCAACAAGCCGGCCTACCGCAAGGCGCAGATCCTGGTCGCCGGCGACAATTTCGGCTGCGGCTCGAGCCGGGAACACGCGCCATGGGCGCTGCTCGATTTCGGCATACGCTGCGTCATCTCGACCTCGTTCGCCGACATCTTCTACAACAACTGCTTCAAGAACGGCGTGCTGCCGATCACCGTCAGCCCCGAGGACCTGGAGAAGCTGATGGACGACGCCTCGCGCGGCTCCAACGCCACTCTGTCGGTCGATCTCGAAGCCAAGGAAATCCGTGGTCCGGACGGCGGCGTGGTCACATTCGACCTCGACGATTTCAAGCGGCACTGCCTGCTCAACGGGCTCGACGATATCGGCCTGACCATGGAAAAAGCCGGCGCCATCGCCTCGTTCGAGAAGAAGAACGCCGAACTGCGCCCCTGGGCCTGAGCGGCGAATAGACCGGTCCTTTCGGGCCGAGCGGCGACCGAGGGAGGGACAGTCATGACACGTTTGCTTCTGGCCGGCATTTGCGTTTCGGTGTTTCTGACGATCGCGGGCGCGCATGCACAGACCGGCACTGACGATGCGTCCGGCGCCGCCGACCAGGGCGCGTCAAGCACGGGCAACGTGGCGCTGGCCGAGGATGACAAGCAGGCGCCGATCCCGTTCGAGGGCGGTCAGCTGACCATCACGCAGCCGGAGCAGGACGGCGAAAAGGTGCTGGCCTATGACGGCAAGCAACTGGCCAGCAACTACGATGTCTTCTTCGACAAGATCGTGGAGGTCGGCGGCATCAAGGTGGCGCTGTTCAATGTCGGCGATGGCGGCAATCAATGCGGCCCGGCGACGGTGATCGTCTGGAAGCCAGAAGGCGGCGAGATCCAGGGCACCACGGTCGAGCAGGACGAGTGCGGCGCGCCGCCCTCCGCGGTGTCCGACAACGCCATTTATTTCGTGCCGTATCTCCTGCCGGGGGACCAGAAGCCGGCGCTGCAGTGGTCGCCGACGGATGGGCTGACGATTTCGGGCAATCTCACCTACATGCCGGAACCCGGCACCGACTGGAAAGACATTGATCCGGAAAAGTACCAGAACATCATCGACGCCTTCCACAATGAGGCCGTCTACAAGGAAGCCGAAAAACTGCTCGGCAAGGACATGCCCGACATGGCGACCAGCCTGCTGGTCGGCGGCGGCACGGAAAAGACCGCGTCCGGCGCCTTTTACGCCAGCGGCTGCGTGCCGCATGATTGCGGCGGCAATGACGGTTTCATGGCGGTCGACCCGGCCAAGCATCAGCTCTATTTCGCCCGCCGCGGCGACAATGGCCAGCCGAACGCCTGGCCGGCGGTGGCGACATGGCCGGCCGACGTGAAGGAGGCGCTGGACAAGGCGCTGGGGTCGGCGAATTAGCTAAAGCAATTTCCGGCGAAAACAGGGCGAGGCGAATTTCCTCCGGCTTACGCGCGACAACCGTCCATTGTTGCCGACGCGCGCAGGACTGCGGTTTATGCGCCGTTCTTCCTTTGAGTGCCGCCGATCGCCGGCGCGGAGATCGAGGATCGCCTTCGCCCAACCCGCGTCAACGGCGATATTCGTGGGGCAAATGGAACCAGATCGGCCGCGCGGCGTCATAGAAGCAGCTTCGCGCTGCAATGCCTGGAGTAAATTGATGGTCAGGCTCGTTCTTCTGGCGCTTGTTTTGTTCGCCTTCGCAGCTGGCGCCACGGAGGCGGCAAAGCTGGACGCGGCCGCCGTCAACAATGCTCAATTCGGCGACGCCGCAACGAACGGCGTCGATGCGACCGCGCTGAAGGCGCAGATCCTTTTGGATCGCGCGCGGTTCTCGCCTGGCCTCATTGACGGCCACCAGGCGGAGAACTTCACCAAGGCGGTTCGGGCATTTCAGGCGGCCAACGCTCTGCCCGCCGATGGCAAGCTCAACCGGGAGACCTGGGACAAGCTGGTCGCAACCTCACCAGGCCCGGTTCTTGTGAATTACGAGCTGACGCGCAAGGACGTGCGTGGACCGTTTACCAAGCGCATTCCGGCCGGTATGGAAAGAATGGCTCGCCTGCGCAGGCTCGGCTATCGCAGTTCGCTGGAACGGATCGCAGAGCACTTCCACATCAGCGAACAATTGCTGCGAAGGCTCAACCCGGGCATCAGCTTCAGGAGGACGGGCGCAAAGTTGCTGGTGCCGGCTATCGCCCGAGGCGATCCGCCCGCAGCCGTTGCGAACGTCGAAGTCGACAAGGCCGCGCGCGAAGTTCGCGTTCTCGACAATTCCGGCAAAGTGGTTTCGGTCTACCCCGCCTCGATTGGAAGCGAAGAGAAGCCGGCGCCGAGCGGCGAGGCACAAGTCACACGCGTGGTCCACAATCCCACCTATCACTATGATCCCAACTTCGCCTTCAAGGGGGTCAAAACCAAACGACCCTTCACCATCGCTGCCGGGCCTAACAATCCTGTCGGATCGGTCTGGATCGATCTGTCCATTGAAAGTTACGGGATTCACGGCACGCCCGAACCAGGCAAGATCGGGAAGACTTTTTCGCATGGTTGCATCAGACTGACCAATTGGGATGCCGAAGACCTGGCCCTTGAGGTGCACAAAGGCACAAGGGTTGTCTTCACCGGAGAAACGGCTGAATCGGCCAACGACCAACCGGGCTGACGCATGACGGGCAATGCGGACCCCTGAGCCGGTGCCGGGGCCGCGCGGAGAGCACCTCACGTTAGCCGGCGCACGAGCTGGCACATCGACGTCACAGGTCCTGCACCGTCGATCCATTCGTCTTGGCCCTTGGCGGGATCGCGTTTTCCCCACAGAGTAGCTGCAACCATGCGAGGTCCTTCATGCGCAAGCTCATCTCCACCGGTTCGCCGTTCGAAAAGACCGCCGGCTATTCGCGTGCGGTGGTACAGGGCGACTGGTGTTTCGTCTCCGGCACCACCGGCTATGACTATGCGACCATGACGATGCCGGACACGCTCGAGGCGCAGACGCGCAACTGCCTGGCGACGATCGGCAAGGCGCTGAAGGACGGCGGCTTTGACATGGCCGATGTGGTGCGGGCGCATTACTACGTCACCGACCAGGCTTTCGTGGACGTGGTCTTCCCGATCCTCGGCGAGACGTTCGGCGACATCAGGCCGGCGGCGACCATGATCGTGTGCCAGCTCAACAAGCCGGAAATGAAGATCGAGATCGAGGTGACGGCGCTACGGCGTACGGCCTGAGGAGACCTACGCCATGAAGGTCAGGCGCATCGTGGCCAATATCGAGACACTGAACGCGACGGCAGCGAACCGTTTCTATCATGACGTGCTTGGCCTCGACATCCTGATGGATCAGGGCTGGATCGTAACCTACGGTTCCGAGGAAACGATGCAGGTGCAGGTCAGTTTCATGGCGCAAGGCGGGTCCGGTACGCCGGTGCCGGACCTGTCGATCGAGGTCGACGACGTCGATGCGACGCTCGAGGCCATGAAGGCCGCCGGTTTCGCCATCGAATACGGACCGGCCGACGAACCCTGGGGCGTCCGGCGCTTCTATGTGCGAGATCCCCTTGGCCGGCTGGTCAACATTCTCTCGCATCGGTGAGGGCATGTTCCGTGGGGCTATGGCTTGGATTCCGTGACATGTCGGCGGGACAGAGGGGGGCGCGAAGGATCGCTGCTTGGCCACTGTTCAGCACCGCTGCGTCCTTACGGCTTGCGCTGCAACCGCTTGGCGTTTAGCAAGGCCGCGGTCGCACAGCGCCGCGCGCCTCCTTGGCGCACAAAGGACGCTGTGCAAAATCGAAACGCAATCTTTCTGGGACGACTCTCCATGGCAACGAAGCATCTTTTCCTGCTCCCCGGCGACGGCATCGGCCCCGAGGCCATGGATGAGGTCAAGAAGCTGATCGCGGCCATGAACGCAAAGCTCGGCAGCGGCTTCGTCACCGATGAGGGCCTGGTCGGCGGCTGTGCCTACGATGCGCATGGCGCGGCGATTTCCGATGCCGATATGGAAAAAGCGATGGCCGCGGACGCTGTGCTGTTCGGTGCCGTCGGCGGGCCGAAGTGGGATACCGTGCCTTACGAGGTGCGGCCCGAGGCCGGCCTGCTTCGGCTGCGCAAGGACATGGAGCTGTTCGCCAATCTGCGCCCGGCAATCTGCTACCCGGCGCTGGCCGCCTCTTCCTCGCTGAAGCAGGAAGTGGTCGAAGGCCTCGACATCCTGATCGTGCGCGAGCTGACCGGCGGCGTCTATTTCGGCGAGCCCAAGCAGATCATCGATCTCGGCAACGGCCAGAAGCGCGGCATCGACACGCAGGTCTACGACACGTTCGAGATCGAGCGCATTTCGGGCGTCGCTTTCGAGCTCGCGCGGACCCGCAAGAACCACGTCACCTCGATGGAAAAGCGCAACGTCATGAAGTCTGGCGTGCTGTGGAACGAGGTCGTCACCCAGACCCACAAGGCGCGCTATTCCGACGTCAAGCTCGACCACATGCTGGCCGACGCCGGCGGCATGCAGCTGGTGCGCTGGCCAAAACAGTTCGACGTCATCGTCACCGACAATCTGTTCGGCGACATGCTGTCCGACATCGCCGCCATGCTGACCGGCTCGATCGGCATGCTGCCGTCGGCCTCGCTCGGCGCTCCCGACGTGAAGACCAAGAAGCGCAAGGCGCTCTACGAGCCGGTACACGGCTCGGCCCCCGACATCGCCGGCAAGGGCATCGCCAACCCGATCGCCATGATCGCCTCCTTCGCCATGTGCCTGCGCTATTCCTTCGGCATGGTCGATGAAGCCGACAAGCTTGAAGGCGCTATCGCCGCCGTGCTCGACCAGGGCCTGCGCACCAAGGATATTTTCTCACCCGGCATGACCGAGGTTGGTACCGTCGAGATGGGCGACGCGATTATCGCAAAATTCCTGGCCTAGCCGCAGGGCGGCTCGGCCTCAGCGGATCTCGCCGGCAAGCTGCTGCAGCAGGCCGACGAGCTGCGCCTCGTCCACAGGTTCGAAGAAGGCCGCGTCGGCGGTCTCGACGGCGACGATCGCTTGCTGTGCCGCAGCCATCCCGGCGGCGGTGACGCGGATCACCTTGGCTCGGGAATCCCGGGGGTCGGCCTCGCGTGCAATCAATCCCTTGACTTCCAGCCGGGCGACGACGTCCGAGGTCATCTTCACCTCCGTGCCGGCCTGGGCGGCGAGCTGCACCTGGTTGGGCGGTTCGCCATTGCGGCCGAGCCACATCGCCGAGGCGAGCAGCACGAACTGGACATGCGTCAGGTCTAGCGGCGCCAGCGCCGCCGTCATGACGCGCTGCCAGCGCATGGTGGTTCGCCAGAGCAGCAAGCCGGGGCTCTCCGATGGTCCACCCTTGAAGCGGGTGTCCAGTTCAGCCACGGTTCGCCAACGCCTCCGCCTGCTCGAACAGCCTGGCCATCGACACGTCGAAATCGCCGCTGATCTGCGGCCCGAGTTCCGGGCCGACCTCGGCGGCCGAAGGGCCAGATATATCGAGCCGGTGCGTCACCTGCGTGCCGCCTTCGACGGGCACCAGAGTGTGCCGGAACAGCAGCGTGGTGTCGCCGAACGAGGTTTCATCGGCATAGGTCAAATTGTCGACGAGATCGACGATGGTCGATTCGAACGTGTCCTGTCCAACCGGTGTCACCGAGACGCGGGTGCCCTTGGCGAACGGCCCATGCAGCACGAAAGTGTCGGAGCCTTCATAAGTCAGGCGGCCTTCATGCAAGGCCTTGAGCGCGTTCCAGATGGCTTGGGCGGGAAGGGGGGAAGTCGCGGTGTATTCATTGGTCCACATCGTCTTGCTCCACTGGTTTATTTAATCTGCACACAGACTATCTGTGCGCGGATTAAATTGCAAGCGGAATCTTCATCTGTGACGAAGATCGGCTGAACCGTCGTTTTTGGAGTGACTTTTCTCGGGAGCTGACCGCTAAATCCTGACCCCAGCAGGCACCGGTCCCCACCGGTTTTCATGCGCCTGGGTCGGGATCAGCGCGAAGACCAGGATGATCAGGCTGCCGATGCTGGGGATCAGGATCACCAGATAGAGCCAGCCCGACAGGCCGATATCATGCAGCCGGCGCACGGTCATGCCGAGACCGGGCAGGAGCGTCGCCAGGAGGAAGGTGCCGCAGAGGCCGACCGTCACCACCGCGGAGACGTCGGTGTCGAAATTGCCCATTTCGATATCGGTGAAGATGCCGATGCCGCCGGTGATGAGCAGGCAGACCACCCAGAACAGGCAGTAGCCCCAATATTCCTTGCGGCGGGCGCGGCCGGCGAAGTTGAAGTAGTTCCGCGTCAGGCCACGCCAGAAATAGAGCGTTTCATCGCTTGATTGAATCGGAAGGGATTCCCGGTCGGTCGGATTTGTGATTCAAGATGCTGGCTGGAT
>NZ_VFVS01000025.1:0-82971 GCF_006442215.1 Mesorhizobium sp. B2-3-11
ATGGATGTTTTCGGCGCGGCGCAGCGAATGCAGGATCATGCCGGCGCCGACCGTGGCGTTTGAGATGCGGTCGACCAAGATGAAGGCGCCGGTGGTGCGGTTCTCGCCAAACGGATCGAAGGCGATCGGCGTCCGCGTCGAGATGTTGCAGATGCCGACTTCGTTCATTTCAAGCGACTTGGCCGCCTCATGGGCAAAGTCGTTGACGTTGATGCGGTATTTCAGATCGGTGACGGTGGCGCTGGTCTGATCGGTCTCGGTGCGCAGGATATAGGACCGGCCAGGCAGCAGCGCATTTTCGTCGAACCAGACGATGCTGGCGGCGAACTGGTCGGCGACCTGCGGCCGTGCGGCCGGCGAAACCAGCATGTTGCCGCGTGAGATCTCGACCTCGTCGTCGAGCACGAGCGTTATGGCCTGGCCGGCCACTGCCTGTTTGAGATCGCCGCCATAGGCGACGATGCGTTTGACATGCGAGGACTTGCCCGATTTGGCGACGACGACCTCGTCGCCTTGCGCAATGATACCGGACGCGATGGTGCCGGCAAAACCACGAAAGTCAAGATTGGGGCGATTGACGTACTGGACCGGAAAGCGGAACGGCAGCTCGGCCGTGGCTTCGTCGACCGACACGGTTTCGAGATGCTCGATCAGTGTCGGGCCGGAATACCACTGCATGGTTTCGGAGCGGCGGCTGACGTTGTCGCCGTAGCGGGCCGACATCGGGATCGGCATGATGGCTTGGAAACCGAGATCGCGCGAGAACTGCCGGTAGTCCTCGACGATCCTGTCGAAGACCGCCTGGTCGAAATCGACGAGATCGATCTTGTTGACCGCCAGCACGATGTGGCGGATGCCGAGCAGCGAGGCGATGATCGAATGGCGCCTTGTCTGGCGCAGCACCCCTTGCCGGGCATCGATCAGCACGATCGCCAGATCGGCGGTCGAGGCGCCGGTCGCCATGTTGCGGGTGTATTGCTCGTGGCCGGGCGTGTCGGCAACGATGAACTTGCGCTTCGGCGTGGCGAAGAAGCGGTAGGCGACGTCGATGGTGATGCCTTGCTCGCGCTCGGCCTCGAGGCCGTCGACCAAGAGCGCGAAATCGATGTCGTCGCCCGTCGTGCCGTGCTTGCGCGAATCGCGTTCGAGCGCGGCGAGCTGGTCCTCGAAAATCTGCTTGGTGTCGGACAGCAGGCGTCCGATCAACGTCGACTTGCCGTCATCCACCGAACCGCAGGTCAGGAAGCGCAGCAGCGACTTCTTCTCCTGCGCGGCCAGATAGTCGCGGACGCCGTCCGTGGGAGCGAGGCTTTTCGCCATGATGTGGCGCATGGTCAGAAGTACCCCTCGCGCTTCTTCTTTTCCATCGAACCGGCTTCATCGCGGTCGATCAGGCGACCCTGCCGTTCGGATGTGCGTGCCGTCAGCATCTCGCCGACGATGGCTTCGAGCGTGTCGGCGTCGGATTCGATGGCGCCGGTCAGCGGATAGCAACCAAGCGTGCGGAATCGCACCAATCGGTTCTCCACGACCTCGCCGGGCAGCAGCTTCATGCGATCATCGTCCTTGAGGATCAACATGCCATCGCGTTCGACGACGGGCCGCTGCTTGGCGAAATAGAGCGGCACGATCGGGATGTTTTCCTGCAGAATGTATTGCCAGATGTCGAGCTCGGTCCAGTTCGACAAGGGGAAGACGCGGATCGATTCACCCTGCGCGATGCGAGTGTTGAAGATCTTCCACATCTCGGGCCGCTGGTTCTTCGGATCCCACACATGCTGGGCATTGCGGAAAGAGAAGATGCGCTCCTTGGCGCGCGACTTTTCCTCGTCGCGGCGGGCGCCTCCAAAGGCGGCATCGAAGCCGTATTTGTCGAGCGCCTGGCGCAACGCCACGGTCTTCATCACATGGGTGTGGGTGTTCGAACCGTGATCGAACGGATTGATGTTGTCGCGCACGCCGTCTTCGTTGACATGAACCAGAAGGTCGAACCCCAGCTTCTGCGCCATCTGATCGCGAAATGCGATCATCTCGCGAAATTTCCAGGTGGTGTCGACGTGAAGAAAGGGGAATGGCGGCTTGGCCGGATAGAACGCCTTCATCGCCAGATGCATCAGCACCGACGAATCCTTGCCGACGGAATAGAGCATAACCGGCTTGGTGAAAGCGGCCGCGACCTCGCGGAATATGTGGATGGACTCGGCTTCAAGCCGCTGCAGATGCGTAAGCGCTGATATCATGGACCGTGAGCGTTCTCTCGTGCCTTGCAACAGAAGTTACTGCGTCAAATCATCGAGCCTTTTTGCGCCCGCTTCAAGCTTCGCTTCTGGACAAAGTGTTTCGTTCGGGCGTTCTAGCAGATCGTCGCGGCCCAGAACAATGCAGGACGAGCCCGGCTGCAGTCGGTTCGGGAATGAATTTTCCATGCTTGTGGCAAAATCCGGAAATTTCTGCTTGAAGGGCCTCCAGCTGGGAAAGGCAGGAAAAATATTGCCTGTGAGAGCGCCGCGGCGGCGCCGCAGGGGTCAACCGGCCCCGAATGCGGGATTTCGGCGGCAATCGATCCGGACGCACTATCGAAACAGCGACCCAGCCGCTATACGCTTTTCGAGAGTGGGCAAGTGCGTGATGAAGCACAGGCAGTTTCGAGGCGAGCACTTTCGAAGATGTGCCGCATAAAATCTCTCTGGAATAGCAGGTCCGAAAATTGAACCGGCTTTCATCCATTAGGCAGCAATTCACGCCTTCGCGGATCAATATCTACTTCTCCATTCTCTGCTTCTTTTCTCCCCCGGTCCTGGGATCGGTGGTTAGCTTCGTGTTCAATGGCGGCGGCTTGTGGTCCGTCCTGTTGATCGCCTTGAAGAGAAGACGCTTCAATGTCGACCGCGCGATGATGCCGCTGACGATCGCGATCTATGCCTATTGCGCAAGCAATGTCCTGGCGTCCCTCGTCAACCACGCGATCGTCAAGGACGCGCGGCATCTTATCCCGCTGATCACCTTTCTGTTTTTTCCCATCTCCTATTCGACCTGGAGCATTACGCAGAAGGCAACGCTCGTCCGCATCATTGTGCTGGCCAGCATGGCTGCCTGTTTCGGGGCGCTGCTGCTGGCGGTCTATCAGCAGTATCGGCTTGGCATACGCGCCGAGGGCGGGGCCGGGAATGCGATCGTTTTCGCTGAGGTCCTCTGCCTTGCAGTTGTGACCTGCGTGGCTGCTGCCCTGTCCGGTATAGAGAGGTACAGGATCGCCCTCATCTGCGCTGCACTCGGCGGAACGGTCGCCATTATCTACTCCGGTACGCGCATCGTCTGGCTGGCGCTGCTGATTGCCGGTATCGCCGTTCTGCTGATCAACCAGCAGAGGCTGAGAGGGAGAAATACCGTTCGCGTGCTTTTGCTGCTAGCCGCGATCGCAGTCACAATCGCGTTTTTCGGGTTCCAGACGATAGCGGGGCGTGTTGCATTTCTGCACTCCGACTGGGATGCGCTGGCGGCCCATGGTGACCACACGACTGCTCTGGGATCGCGCGTCGCGCTTTGGGATATCGGCCTGAAGGCATTTCGGGAGATGCCATTTTTCGGACATGGGGTGGGGGCCACTCACGTCTTGATCAAGCAGGGCTTTCAGGACCAGTTCGGGATGGACGAAGGTTTCAGTCATTTCCATAACGGCTTCCTGACCGCCTTGGTGCAAGCGGGAATCCTGGGTGCGGTGACGCTGGCGGCGATCTTTGTGGTTGCCGCCAGAAATGCCGCCCGGGTCCTTCGCGACAGCGCCGATCCGATCGAGCGGTTCGGCGCCACCATGATTATTGTCGTCGTGATCACCTATCTGACCGCCGGAATGACAGGCATCCTGATCGGCCATGACATTCTGGACTCGGTCTTTATGGTCTTCCTGGTGTCGGGAACATATCTTGCATGTGGGCGCCAGGCCGCGTTGGTGGAAGCACGGACGGTTTCACCAACAAACAGCCAAGCCGTTCCATCAGTAGAGGGCCTGGCACCCCGGCCAGCCGCTCGATAGCCGGTCCGGGCAAGACAATGAAAGTCCTGGTTACGGGCGCGACGGGCTTCATCGGCCGCCAGGTGGTCCACCGACTTCGTGAGGCCGGTGTCGAGCTTCGCCTCGCCTCCCGCCGGCCGAAGAGACTTGATGCGGGGTCCGACGCCATGCCGATGCCGGGTTTCGATGCGCCGGCCGCGGCTTTCCTGGCGCTGACCAGGGATGTGACGGATATCGTCCATTGCGCGGGTCTGAACAATGACCAGGGCAATGCCACCGAAGCCGATTTTCGGGCAGCCAATGCGCAATTGAGCGCACGTCTAGCACATGCCGCCGCCACGCAGGCAAGTGGACGGTTCATCCATCTTTCCTCGATCCGGGCCGTGATCGGCGCGCGTGCCAGCGCAACGATCGGCGAAAACACGGTCCCCGAACCGCAAGACGCCTACGGGCGCTCGAAGCGCGAAGCAGAAATCGCGGTGCTGGAGGCCTACGCCTCGCATGGCCGTGCCGACGCCGCCATATTGCGGCTGCCTCCGGTCTACGGGATCGGCATGAAAGGAAACCTGGCGACGCTGATGCGGCTCGCCGATACGGCTCTGCCGATCCCGACAGGCGCGTTGACGGCAAACCGCTCGCTGCTGTCATCGCAATCGGCGGCACGGGCGGTGTGGCATCTGCTTTGCCATTCGCAGCCGCTTCATCCGGTCTATACCGCCAGCGACGTGCCGCCGGTTTCCGTCGCTGCCATCATCGGTGCCTTTCGCCGCGGTTTCGGGAGGCCGACCCGCCTGGTGCCAATGCCGGCCGGACCGATGCGGGCGGCCGCCATACTGCTTGGCAAGCGGCTGTTCTGGGACAGCCTGACGGCGACACAGATATGCGACCCTTCCCTGCTTGCCTCGCAAGGCTGGGCGCCGGAATCCAGCACACTGGAAAGGCTGACCGAGATAGCGCGGCTCCGAAAGTCCCGACTTCCCGTTTGACCACTGGTCCAAGGACTGGTTTTTTGCTTCTGGAGCACGGCGCGCTCAGCCGCGATAGAGCGTTCCGAACAAGATTCGAAGGTCGAGCCAGAACGACGCGGTCCTGAGATAGCTGGCATCGATTTCGGCCAGAAGTTGCGGGTTCGACATGTCGATGCCCCTGATCTGGGCCAAGCCTGTCATTCCGGGGAGAGCCTGCAAAACCCCCAGCCGCCTGCGGTATTCGATCAGTTCTGTTTGGGTCGGCAGGCAGGGACGCGGCCCGACCAGGCTCATTTCGCCGCGCAGGACATTCCAGAGTTGCGGCAACTCGTCGAGCTTGAATTTCCGCAAGCCCTTTCCAACCGATGTCACGGCGCTCACCGGGGTTTCATGCGAGGGCAAGGATGGCGTTCCCTGGTACATCGTCCTCAACTTGTGGCAGCGAAAAAGCGCACCTTCGCGGCCAACCCGCATTTGGGAAAAAATCACCGGACCAGGTGACGATGCACGGACGGCAAGAATGGCAAGAAACAGAATCGGAGAGGATGCCACCAGCAGCACAGCCGCACCGGCGATATCGAAGATTTTCTTGGCTGTCGTCATGAGTGGCCGATGGGCTCCCTGCCAGGGCTTCACCCGGCAACCGCGAGCGAAACCCATCAATCCGGTCGGCGTAGCATGAGGTCGCGTTCCTGACCAAGCGCCGCCACACAGTCCGCAATATTCAGATACGACCCAGGATAAAGGCGAGATAGAGTCCAAGGGTCCCGGCAAAAGTCTGTCGATAGACGCCGCTTTTGTGCAGGGCGCCCAGGCGTTGGAAAAGGCTACCTTGCCGACCGTTCGCGAACAAATCGAGGCATGTCAGCGCATCCGTCGTAAGGAGGTCGCGATTGACGGCAAGGCCGGCGAGATTGAGATCGGTCCAGTCCGCGAACTGGCCCTTGAAGAGGCGGCCGAGCCGCGAGATCCGCGCCTGCCACGATGCATTGGCGCCGACCAGGTTTGCCGCATGCTGGCGGTAGCGCACCAATGGTCGCGGATCGTAGCGGACGACGCCGCCGGCACCGGTGACGATCAGATAGGCCCACCAATCATGGCTGACGAAACCGGTGCGAGCGGAGGCCTTGGCCAACAGATCGCGGGCGGCGCGGTTGAGCAGGATGGTGTTGCCGCCGGCAATGCTTTGCACCAGCGCGTTGCGGAAGGCCGGCGGGCGGCTAAACAGCGGCGAATGGCCGACCAGGCCTCCGGTTTCGGTCATGGTCGCGGTTCGCGAGCAGAACATCAGCGGTTGCGCCACGTCAAATGTCCGCATCCAGGCAAGGGCGCTTTCAAGCCTGTCGGGCTCCCAGACATCGTCCTGATCGCTGAAGGCGTAACAATCCGCGTCAATGCGCGGGTCAAGGATCATCGACCGGAAATTGGCGGCAAAGCCTTGCCGCGGCCCTTCCACCAAATTTATCCGACCTTTTGCCCAGCGGGGCTTCCAGGCTTCGACGATGGCAACTGTGCCATCGACGGAGCCGTCGTCGGATATCCAGAGGTCGACCAGAGGATGGGACTGGTCGAGCAGCGACTGCACTTGCTCGTCGATGAAGGCGGCGCCGTCCTTCGTGGCCATCAGGACGGCAATGCGCAGATCTGTCTTACCCACTGATGTCAAACGCCTTGCTGCGCGAGGAAAACCGCTACGCACTTTTCCCGGAATTGCTCATCTCTTGCCTTTGCGCAATTCCGGACGGAAAACCGCTACGCACTTTCCTGGAATTGCTTTAGCTCGCCTGCCCGGCCGTCTTCGGGACCGTGTCCTGCCGCGCGCTCGCCCTTGTCTTCGTCGCGCGGTCGAGATCGGCCAGGATGCTGAGCGAGGCGGCCTTGTCTTGGCTCTTCATGGATTGCTGCAACGCCGCAAGTGCTGCCTGGACATCCGACCACTGCGCGACATCGGTGCTCAGGCCAAAAATCTTGGCAATACTGAGCTCGACCAATTCCTCGTCTTCGCCGTGAAGGGTCTCGTGGAGCTTTTCGCCCGGCCGGATGCCCGTGAAGCGGATTGGAATGTCCGTATAGGGGCTTTTTCCCGCCATCCGGATCATCGTTTCGGCCACTTCGACGATCGGCACGGGCTTACCCATGTCGAGCATGTAGACGGCGTAGTCCTGGTCGGCCGGCCGCGACGCGGCATCGGCCGCCGACATGATGACGAGATCGACGGCCTCGGCGACAGTCATGAAATAGCGCGTCATGCGGCGGTCGGTTATGGTGACCGGCCCACCGGCCTCGATCTGCGCCTGGAATATGGTCGCCACCGAGCCATTGCTGCCGAAGACGTTGCCGAAGCGCACCGCGATGAACTTGGTGGCGGCGCGGCGGCCGCCCGGTTCGCCGGCCGGCGTTTCATGCAGGGCGCTGACGATCTGTTCGGCGGCCCGCTTGGTCATGCCGAGCACGGACGTCGGATCGACGGCCTTGTCGCTCGAGACCATGACGAATTGCGCCACGCCGCATTTGGCGGCGACCTCGGCGCAGACGAGCGTGCCGAAAACGTTGGTCTGGATGGCCGATTCCCAGTTCTCCTCCAGCAGCGGAACATGCTTCAGCGCCGCGGCATGGAAGAGGATGTCGGGTCTGAACTCCGTGACGACGCGCGTCATCTGGCGCCTGTCCGCAACATCGACGATGCGGACCTTGAGGCGGTCATGGTCCTTCTCGTCGACATACTGGCTCAGTTGGAAGATGCCGAATTCGGAATTGTCGGCGACCAGCACGGCCTCGGCTCCAAGCTCCAGCGACCGCTTGACCAGCGTTCGCCCGATGGAACCGGCGCCTCCCGTGACCAGGACGCGCTTGCCGCCGACGAAGGCGCCGATGCGCTCGATGTCGGACGGCACAGTCGGGCGGCGCAGGATCGTCTCCATCTCGACGGCATCGAGAACGAGCTTTCCCTCCTGGCCCACCTGCGAAAGCCCAGCGAACTGCACGACCCCGATGTCGCCGTGACGCGCGACGCGGACCAGCTCGGAATATTCCTCGATCTCGTGTTCGGCGCCGCTGCCGAAAATCAGCAGATCGAGGCTCTTGCTGCCGGTCGCATAGTCCTCCAGGACATCGATCAGGCGCGGCCGGGTCGCCACCACGGGAACCCCTTGAATGCGCGTGCCCAGCGGCGCGCCACGCTCGGTCGCCATGATGCCGACGATGGAATGCTCGGCGGGCTGCGCCGTACGCGTGAAACGAATGATCAGGTCGGCCTCGCCGAGCCGCCCGACGAACAGGGCCTGCTTGGTCCGCGCCATGTCGGCCTTGCCGTTCAGAATACCCCAGCTCGCGCCGTCACGCAGGAAGCGGTAGAACAGCCGGGGCGCCGAGATGATGGTGAAGGAGACGAGCAGGAAGACGATGAACTGGCGCTCGTTGAGGCCCGCGACGGGCTGGAAGAAACGCACGACCAGCGAAACGGCGTAGAGCACGAAGGTCAGGATCGCGCAGCTCTTCAGGATGTTGAAGAAATCAGGCGTCGAGGCGAAGCGCCAGACCGTGGTGTAGAGGCCGCAATATCTGAACAGAAGATGGCTGATGAGCACGATGCCGGCCCAGGTGAATAGACCCTCCGTGGAGAGCGCGCCGAACGAAAGATCCGACCGCGACAGGACGAGACTGAGCGCGACCGCGACCAGGACCATGGCCACGTCCTGGACCATGATGAAGGCGCGCCGCATCCCGGGCCTGAGTCCGAACACAGCTTCCAGGGAAGTATTCATTAGGCAGCACTAAACTCCAGACTGTCGGCATGACTACCAGCAAAGTGTGAACACGAGAAATCATTCGTGACCGTCACACTTCCAAGTAGCATCTCCGGCCCTCGCCTGCTGTATCGCATACTGCGGGGGACGAGGCATAGCCAGATGTTTTTTTGGAAGAATGGGGGGCAAGGGAAGCATGAAGCCCGATTCGTGGAAAATTGCCGCGAAGTCCACATTAGCCATTTCTTATAAAGAGTACGTCATCAGCATGTGTGTCCAGTTTTGCCGCAGTTGACTCTGCTCCAGACCCCGCTAGGACGCAATGCGTTGCCATATGTCCATCGAAACGGCTATTAGACAGGGGCTTGGTGGTTCGCTATGGCCAGCGAAGGACAATGCGCCGAAACAACAGATTGCGATACTCCCAGCTATGATTGCTGCACTAAACGGGGCTTTTGACGACATCTCAAAAGCCATGAAATTACACCGGGTCTGGGTGGCGCTTGCCCATGAAGACATTGGCGACCAGCACAGACGCACGACACTCGGCCCGCTTTGGATGCTGGTCAACTATTTCGCTTTCGTCGGCACGTTTGTCTTTGTTTTCGTCACCAAGGACGCGAGCAACCCCAGCTACATAGCCTACGTAGCCATCGGCATGCTGGTATGGTTCTATCTCAGCGAAACAATCACCGTGAGCGTGTCGCTCTTCCAGCGCGAGGCGAGCTTCATTCAAGGCACGACACTGCCGTTGTTCGTGTACGTGATGCGATTGACGATGCAAAGCGTCATCCGGGCTGGTTATTCGCTGGCGGGGTGCGTTCTTATTCTGTTGTTGAGCGGTTACGGCATCGACACGAACTGGCTGTTGTCGTTGCTGGGTCTGCTGCTTATCGTCCTGGCAACTCCTGCATTTGTCATGGTCTTCGCATTCTTGGGCGCTTTTTTTCCCGACAGTGAGTTCATCGTCGGCAACATGATGCGGGTTGGCATGTTCTTGACGCCGGTCTTTTGGGTCTATAGCGGGCAAGAAGGCATCCAAAAGTATGCCTACCATTGGAATCCGTTCACCTATTTCCTTGAGGGCGTGCGTGAACCGATCACGGCGGGCATCTTTCCGACGCATGCTCTGGCGGTGACAGGTTACATCTGTATCGGCGCCTGGGCTATTGCGTTGCTGCTGCTGGGCCGTTACCGCAAGCACGTCGTTTTCCTGATCTGAGCCTCATGACCTCCATCAAACTGAACAATGTCAGCCTCGTCTATCGGCTGTTTGAAAAGCTGACGCTTTCGGCGCCTGGCCGGCGTCGCAGCGCTCTTGGCGGCAACATAGCAAAGGCGGGCACCAAACAGGTCGTGCAGGCGCTCGACGGTGTCAGCTTCGAGCTCAAGGCGGGCGACCGGTTAGGGCTTGTCGGCCCGAATGGCGCCGGTAAGACCACCCTGCTTAAGGTTCTATACGGAATCTACCAGCCAACGGGCGGCACGATGTCCATCGCCGGCAAGGTCGATGCGCTGTTCAACATCAGTATAGGTTTCCGACCCGAGGCCACCGGGCGCAGGAACATCGTGCTGAGGGGATTGATCAGCGGCTGGACGAAGGCCGAGATCGAAGAGAAGATGGAAGAAATAATCGATTTCAGCGAGCTGGGCGACTTCATCGACCTGCCATTCAAGGCTTACAGCCAAGGTATGGCGGCACGGCTGGCATTTGCGGCAGCGACCACGCTCGAGCCTGAGATTCTGCTGATGGACGAATGGATCGGCGCCGGCGACGCCTCATTCCAGGACAAGGCCAAACGGCGGATGGACGAATTGGCGGAAAAGGCCGGCATCATCGTGCTGGCCAGCCACGACGACGCGCTGATCCAGCGCGTCTGCACGAAGAAAATGACACTTCGCGCTGGCCGGGTGGAATCACTTACTTAAGGCGCCTCACGATATTTGATATTAAGGTCGAGCCATGATCGCGATGCGCTACTCACGTCGCGCAATTGCGGCTAACGGCACCATTTCGACTGATAGGTGGTCTGTTTGCCCGAGGCTGACCCCGCAAGCCGGCAACTAACGAGAGGTCAAGTTGCCCCCCAGCTTCAATCCCTATAGTCGACAATCATCACCGTTATGTGGGCACCCAGTGCATACATCTGAAACGAAGACACAGGTTCGATACGCCTATCTCAGCGCCTTGCGGGGCATCGCGGCTCTTTGGGTGATATCGGTCCATGTCGCCCACATGCCGCAGCCTGTCATGGATTTGCCGCCCTGGCTGGATCTCTACGTGGCCAATGGCGTTTGGGGAGTCCAACTGTTTTTCGTCGTCAGCACGTTCTCTCTTTGCCTGATGCAGCCCAGTCATGCTGACGAGCAGCGGCCGCTCTTGGGTTTTGCCTTGCGCCGCTTCTTTCGCATTGCCCCGCTTTTTTATCTGCTAGTCGCATTCACACTGCTTTCCGCCTTCGAGCCGGCCGGCGAAAGCTTCAACTCCAATCCCGCCGGGTTCCCGCTCAACGCCAATACAATCCTCACAAACGTGACGTTCATCTTCAACCTTGTGCCGGGGTATGGCCATCAGACGTCAGTAGTTCTTGCCGGGTGGACGATCGGCACGGAGATGATGTTTTATGTGATCTTCCCACTCGTTTACGCCCGCACGAAGAGCATCTGGATGGCGACGACGGCAATGCTCCTCAGTCTGGCGATTGCAAAGGTCTTCAGCATGACGGTGTCCATGTTCACCGTAGACCCGGCCAATTACCAGATGTATTCGATCTTTCACCACCTGCCGATTTTCATGTTCGGTTTCGTAGCTTTTTGGGGATTGCCCTTGCTCAGAGACCGACCCAACAGCAAGCAGATTGGTGCCGCATTGCTGGCCTCGGTGCCAGTGCAGTTCTATGCGATAGTAGGAGGTTCGGTGCCCTTCATCGAGCCGTACCATTGGCTAGGCGTCATGTTCGCCTGCCTTGTCATCGGTCTGGCCCTTTATCCGATCCGGATTCTGGTCAACAAAGCCACGGTTTGGATCGGTGACATCAGCTACTCGGTTTATCTCGTTCACAGCCCGATCATCGTTTCCCTGTTCCCAGTCTACAAGCAGATACAGGCATCGGGAGGGGGCAGGATAGAAACGTTTGCTTCCTGCTTTGCGTTGACGTTGATGTGCGTCCTTCCGGTCGCCGCGCTGACCTACTATGGCTGGGAAAGATGGACTAACAACATGGGCAAGCGGCTTGCCTCTCGTTTAGCAGGACGAAAAGAGCGCCCGACTGGTCGTTCGTGACGCAGCCTCAGAAGGGGCAGGAAAGCCGACTACTAACCTCTACGTGTAATTATCCTTTGCAGGCAGCGATGGAGTGGCCTGAGGACCCTGAACGCTGTTGGCGATCTGGTCACGATTGATCGCTTGATCGAGAAGATGAGGCCATGAAAGGCTCTTCTCACCCCCAAGTTTCCAAATTCCACCGGAGCTCCATTGGCGCACAATGCCTGCAGTTTGGCCTCCAGCATAACGTAGTTATGAGCAGCGTGCCCCTCAGTCATAACGTGGCGGAAGGTATATCCGGCGTCGATTGCCACATAGGCTAAGATCCGCTCTATGGCGTGGGCCAAACTCCCATCCCGATAGTCCAAATTGGCAAAGTCATCCCAGTTCCATTTCTGTCCGAAAAGCTTCTTTAAAGCTGCGGGGCGAAACCAGTACATCCCACCATAAGGCGCGATGGGCGTACTATCGTCCAAATGAACGATCAGGCGCAGCTGTCTGGCCAGCTTTTCAACACTGGCTTTGTTACCGGCCCATCCATTTCCTAAGGTCGGATAGCCGATATGCACCACTGGCGGCATCACCAGACCGAGCGCTGGATTGTGAACAAAGAGCTCCAGCAAATTTTCAACATACCCAGTCGTGTGAAGAAGGTTGTCGAAATTGTGAAGCTTAAACAACTCTCCCCTTGGGCCGTCCTGGGGAGAGCGTTTTGAATGGATACGGCAGATCAGGTCGTAGCGGTCCTCAAGTATGTAGTCCCGGCACCCGACAAGGAGAGCTGAAGTGTCCCTGCCGTCGTTTGGAACGACCATAACTATCGAGCTTCTGGCGTTCGGCGCCTTCGCGACCGCTTGTTGGATCAACGCCTGCTTGTCGGTATTGTTGGTCGTGATGATCAGATCGTGGCCCTTCGGCACGTTTTCGGCGTAGCCCAGTATCTCATCGAGCATGTCAACGTGATATATATGCGCAAGAACCGCTATCCGGTAATTGTCCCAATTCCTTTGCATACCAATGCGGGTGTCCGGCAGGACGGAGAGCAACGCCGCATTGCCATTTAGCGTACGAGGTGGGCCAAGACGGCCAACGCTTTTCCATATCAGTGATAAATCGTAATCTGATTGGTTTTCTATGATCTCCAAGGCACGCGGCAGGTTGATGGCCTCGCGCTCGAGCGCCAGCGTGTCATGAAAAAAGAGGCGTCGCTTCAGGATCGGGCTACGGTCCTCCAGCGTTTTGTCCGGCTCCATGAAAACCGGGTATGGTGTCTTATATCGTTCCGGATCGAGCAGCACGGAACTGGTGAAGCCCAAGGCCTGGAAATGTTCCGTGAACACCGTCTCATGCTTCGCGACTGAATCCATATAGGAGTTGATGGGCGCCATCTGGTCCCAATAGTCACGAAATGCTCTCGACTGATGCAGGGACCGCCGCACCGCGATGAAATGGGAGTTGAGGTGAAAGGGCAGTTCCGATCTTCTGACGTCGATGGGATTGGGTCTCATCGCCCTGTGAGCGGAGATTCCCCAAAAATCACAGCTTCGTCGGTCCATCTCCGAAAACATTTCCGAGAACGGAAAAATCGGCCCGTAGAAGGTGTGGTTGAAAAGCAAAATCTCGTCGAAGTGTGAAAGCTCACCCCATCCGATGTGTTCGAGGCCAGTTCGATAGGCCCAAACATCGAACCCTTTGTTTTCCCTGATCAGGACGCTATCAGCTGTCTCGGAAAGCCGAGACTGAGCTTCTTTATCAACCGGGCCGTTGCAAACCACTAGGAGTTTCTCGACAAAAGGCCGAATCGACGCAATCAGGTGAAAATAGTAATCATCTACCTTGCCGTATTGATCGTAGTAAAATGCAATGGCCAGACGCCTCATCAGCCTCTCTCTCTGGTGGCTTGATAGATGATCCGCATGCGTATGCCTTTTTCGTTACGAAGTGTTACGATTTCGGCTTGAAAAGGGAGGCCATGCCGCGATGGATCGGCCTGAGTATTTTGAACAAGACAGGCGCTCTGAACTTCAGCGAATTTTTAACGGCGAAATTGAGCCCGGCCAGAGAATGGCGCACTGATAGAGTGTTTGCCGAGGGATAGCCGGCCTTTTTCCACTCAGACAACATATGACACTGCCACTGGAAGTCGCCTGAGGGCATCAGGCTGGCAAGCTTTTGCAGCTTGAACTCCAGCATGGTGTAGTTGTGCGCCGCCTGATGCGCGCACATGATGTGCTGCGTGGTATATCCAGCATCCTGAGCCGCGTAGGCAATCAGCCGTTCGAGCGCGTGAGCCAATCCGCCGTCGAGATGATCCGGCTCAGCATTGAACTCTTCCCATTTCCATCTGTGTTCGAACAGCTTGCGCAGCGCTCGCGGCCGGAACCAAAACATGGTGCCGTAGGCAGCCACCGGCGTGCTCTCATCGAACTTGACGTTGATCTTCAACAGACGCGCGATTTCCTCAACCTTGGGTCTGTTGGCAAACCAGGAATGCCCCATGGTCGGATACGAGATATGAAAGATCGGCGGAATGGCCAACCCGACCGAAGGATTACTCTGAAACATATCCAACACGTTGTGCACGTAGCCACGGGTATTCAGTAGATTCTCGAGCATGTGCCGCTTGAACAGATTGCCTCTCGACGACTGCACTTGCGGCGACTTCTTTGTATGCAGACGGCAGACGAGGTCATAGCGATCATCGATGAGCAAATCGCGCAAGGAGATGAAAAGCGAAGACATGTCACGACCGCGATTCTTCTCGATAACACGGACGATGGTCTGCTTTATGCCAGGGCGCTTTGCCAAGGCGGCTTCAATCTCTGCCTTTTTTTCCGATGTATCCGTGGTGGCGATAAAATCATAAGAAACCGGGATATTCTCGGTCAGGGCCAGCATCTCGTCAAGCATGTCGGTGTAGTAGACATGGGCGCAGACCGCGACGTTGCCGTAGTCGGCGGCCGCCCCATCACCCTTCGCACGTTTATCCGGCAAGACGCTCATCAGCGCAGCGTTTGTGTTGAGATTCCTCAACTCGGAGCTGCGTAAAACATTCCGCCAAACCAAATTAAGGTCATAATCCGAGGTCTCTTGGAGAACACGCAAGGCACGAGGCAAATCAATACCTTCAGCATTCAAGAACACCGGATCATGAAAAAACGGACGCCGCTTCAGCAAAGGGAAGCGGCCGACGATCGTCTCATCAACATTAATAAATGCGGGATATCGCGATCCGTACTGAACTGGATCAACATAAGCTTCAGCTGTATAGCCGATGTCTGTAAAATGCTTGGTAAATCGCGACTCGTGAAGCAAAATGGCGTCGATGTACGTTTTGATTTCTGGGAGGTTCTCCCAGTATTTTTTGAAGGCGCCCGATTTCAACATTTCTTTTCGAACAGCAATAAAATTCGCGGTAAGATGACGGGGCAGATGACCTGCGCCGGTAAATGGGTTTGGCGTTATTTCCTGATGGGCTGCACTGCCCCAGAAATCGCAATCTCGGCTTTCCATTTCTAGAAACATTTCCGAGAACGGGAAAAGAGGCCCGTAGCAGGTGTCATTTAGCAGGATAAGTTCGTCATAATCGGAAAGACCATGAAAGCCAATAGCTTCAATACCGGTCTTATATCCCCATACATCAAAACCCTCATTCTTCCGAACTAGGAGCTGATCACATTTATCCCTTATTGCTATTTCTGAATATTTTGAAAGGTTTCCATTAGAGACGACAAAAATCCTTTCAACAAACTCGCGCAATTTTTCCAGTAAAAAAATGACATAGTCGTCCGCTATTCCACGTTCGTTATAGAAAGAAAATATGGCGACGCGACGCACCTGACGCTCCTGAATAGACGCTGAAACTCTATTGTCTGATGCCCGCATTGTCACGAAATGCGCTGTCCATAGTTACGCCGCGATTTCGGCTTGAAAAGGGAGGCCATGCCGCGATGGATCGGCCTGAGTATTTTGAACAAGACAGGCGCTCTGAACTTCAGCGAATTTTTAACGGCGAAATTGAGCCCGGCCAGAGAATGGCGCACTGATAGAGTGTTTGCCGAGGGATAGCCGGCCTTTTTCCACTCAGACAACATATGACACTGCCACTGGAAGTCGCCTGAGGGCATCAGGCTGGCAAGCTTTTGCAGCTTGAACTCCAGCATGGTGTAGTTGTGCGCCGCCTGATGCGCGCACATGATGTGCTGCGTGGTATATCCAGCATCCTGAGCCGCGTAGGCAATCAGCCGTTCGAGCGCGTGAGCCAATCCGCCGTCGAGATGATCCGGCTCAGCATTGAACTCTTCCCATTTCCATCTGTGTTCGAACAGCTTGCGCAGCGCTCGCGGCCGGAACCAAAACATGGTGCCGTAGGCAGCCACCGGCGTGCTCTCATCGAACTTGACGTTGATCTTCAACAGACGCGCGATTTCCTCAACCTTGGGTCTGTTGGCAAACCAGGAATGCCCCATGGTCGGATACGAGATATGAAAGATCGGCGGAATGGCCAACCCGACCGAAGGATTACTCTGAAACATATCCAACACGTTGTGCACGTAGCCACGGGTATTCAGTAGATTCTCGAGCATGTGCCGCTTGAACAGATTGCCTCTCGACGACTGCACTTGCGGCGACTTCTTTGTATGCAGACGGCAGACGAGGTCATAGCGATCATCGATGAGCAAATCGCGCAAGGAGATGAAAAGCGAAGACATGTCACGACCGCGATTCTTCTCGATAACACGGACGATGGTCTGCTTTATGCCAGGGCGCTTTGCCAAGGCGGCTTCAATCTCTGCCTTTTTTTCCGATGTATCCGTGGTGGCGATAAAATCATAAGAAACCGGGATATTCTCGGTCAGGGCCAGCATCTCGTCAAGCATGTCGGTGTAGTAGACATGGGCGCAGACCGCGACGTTGCCGTAGTCGGCGGCCGCCCCATCACCCTTCGCACGTTTATCCGGCAAGACGCTCATCAGCGCAGCGTTTGTGTTGAGATTCCTCAACTCGGAGCTGCGTAAAACATTCCGCCAAACCAAATTAAGGTCATAATCCGAGGTCTCTTGGAGAACACGCAAGGCACGAGGCAAATCAATGCCGTTCTGCTCCAAAAAAATTGGATCGTTGAAGAATAGCCTTCTCTTTAAAATTGGAGCTCTACCTGCAACAGCTTCATCAATTTCAATAAATACTGGATATTTCGATGTAAATGCACTTGATTCGATATATATCGAAGACTTGTACAAAAGATTTTCAAAAAACTCTGTAAAGCGAGTTTCGTGAATCACCACTGAATCCGTATAGTTTCTAATCGTCGGCATGCTTTCCCAATAGTTCCGGAAAGCATGCGAGATAAGCATAGCCCTTCTTACTGCAATAAAATGAGAATTTAGATGGCTAGGCAAGCTCCCTTGTCCTGCAAAAGGACTGGGCACCATTTCTTTGTGGCCGGAGATGCCCCAAAAATCACAGTCTCGGCTTTCCATTTCCGAAAACATTTCCGAGAACGGGAAAAGAGGCCCGTAGAATGTGTGATTCAGCAGAAGGATTTCGTCAAAGTCGCCGAGCTTGTCGTAACCTATAAACTTGAGTCCATCGCTGTAGGCACCAACGTCGAACCCCGTATTTTCACGGATGACAACTTCGTCGGCAGCAGACCTGGCTGACATTTCTGATGATTTTGAAAGGTTGCCATTGGAGACAAAGATAATCGTCTCTACGAAGGGCCTCAGCTTTCCCAGAAGGAAGAATATGTATTCATCAGCAAGACCATCTTCATCGTAAAAGAAGAAAATTGCCGCACGGCGCATCCCCATACCCTCGCAACCAAATCCATGTGGCATAAGGGACCACGTCTCCCGCTAAGGCTTTTAGCATACTTTCGTGTAACGATGCCGCAGTTCTAGCCAAGCCGTGAATCGATCCACTCTGAAAGTTTGCCGATACCGCGCTCTACGTCATATAACGGTCGCCATTCCAGTTCGCGCACCGTCCTGTCAATGTTGGCGACAGAGCAGCGCACATCACCGTTCCGGAACATGCCGTTGACGTGCGGCTCGGGTGCCCCATACCGCTTCGCGATGATTTTCGCCAGATCAAGGACCGTGGTCTTGGAGCCCGTGCCGACATCATAGGCGAGCGATTGCGACAGATTTGTTGTCGTGGCCTTGTCGATCGCCGAGGCGACATCGTCAATGAAGACAAAATCCCTTCCGATATCGCCATCTTCATAGATCGGGATGCTCTTGCCTTCCTTGGCCATCCTGATGAACAACGACACAATTCCCGTGTAGCTATTCGTCAAGGACTGGCCAGGGCCATATACGTTTTGAAGACGAAGCACGTTGACGGCCGTTCCGAATGACAGGGCCCAGGCCCGCAGTATCTGTTCCTGGGTTAGTTTGGTCGCCCCGTAGATACTGGTCGGATTCGGTGTCGTTTTTTCCGCATCCATTGGCAGAGGTTCAAGGCCCGGAAAATCCCACTCCGCGCGCTCAAGCTGCTGCTTCGATCTCTGACCCGGATAGGTTACGTGGCCGGTCCCCGTTGGACGCCATGCCCCTTCTCCGTAGACGGCGCGGCTTGACGCCAGGACAAAGCGCTCAGGAACATGCGATGCGGTGGCGAAAGCGTCCAACATGCGGGTTGTCCCAAGGACGTTCGCCATCGCGTGGCGAGAGGCCTCTGTTAGCGATTGTCCGGTGCCCGTTTCGGCCGCAAGATGCACGACGATTTCAGGCCGGGCGGTTTCCAACGCCTGCGTCCAGGTGGAAGCCTCGGTCACATCCGCAATCACGAGTTCAACCCGCGGATCAAGTTCGGCGGGACGCTTACGCACAGCGTGAATCTGTGGGTGCAGGATGTCCACTACGATTACACGACCGAAACGATTCGCCAATTTGGTGGACAGCGCACAGCCAATGAAACCGGCTCCGCCAGTCACTACACATGTTTTAGACATTCAGCATACCCGGTTATTGATATGGCTGTTCGTTACCATCGTCGATCTCATTTGAATAGACGCAGAGGGGCTCAGTTCCAGATGGGCTGGCTTTAAGTGTCACGCCCCCCGTCCGCGCCTGCAAAAAGCTGCAACGGTTCTCCAACCAGATGCCCAATTTGACGACTTGGCACACGAACCGCCCGAATAGGTTTGACATGCATTCCAAACGCCACAAATCGGCGGCGTCCATGGAATTGTTGAGGCGATCGACTGCTAGCCCGTTCGCCGCTAGAATTCCGGATTCTCGCGGCCCTCTAACGCCTCATATCCCCGCTACTATACCGTCCATAACACTGTTTCGAGACATCGGTTGTTGGTTGGCAGGTAAGGAGGAGCATTTTTGACAGGTCACTTTGGAATACAGGTTTCCCCTTCGGAAACGGATGATTTTTTTCGGACACTTCTAAGTAGCGAACTGGATCCGGTCTTTTGGCCCACGGATTTGCTGGATAGAACAAGCGCGTGGTTTGGGCACATACCCTTCGCCCACTGGGTCGTCGGGGCTGCGAAGCCACGCGTCTTGGTCGAGCTAGGAACACACGAGGGCGTTTCGTATTCCGCATTTTGCTCCGCGGTGGCGCGAATGCAGCTGGCGACTCGATGCTATGCAGTCGATACCTGGCAAGGAGATGAACAGGCAGGCTTCTACGAGGATAGCGTATTCCAGAAACTAAGTACTTATCACGACCCACTGTTCGGACGCTTTTCCAGCCTTCTGCGGACAACATTTGACGAAGCGCATAGCCATTTTTCCGACAATTCAATAGATATTCTCCATATTGATGGTTTTCATTCCTATGAAGCGGTAAGGCATGATTTCGAGACATGGCGAGACAAATTGTCAGACCACGCGGTCGTCTTGTTCCATGACACTAATGAATTCGGAGAAGGATTCGGCGTGCACCGTCTCTGGGCAGAACTTGAAAGCGAATATCCCAGCTTCGAATTCTTACATAGCCACGGCCTTGGAGTTTTATGTGTTGGCTCGGCGTCCCCTCAAGCCATTCTGAGTCTATGCAATCTTTCGGAACGCGACAGTGATCAGCTTCGCCAGCGTTTCGATCTCCTAGGAACGCGTTGGGCAGCCGGTTCTCAGAACACTAGGCTGGCATCCTTGCTGCAGCTGGAACATCAGGCTGGCATGCAACACCTTCATGAACGGGAGCGCTTGGCCGCCGAAGTCCATAACCTCGAAGAAGAGTTAAAGCAGGCTCGCCTAACCCACGAAGAAATTCTGGAGCAAACTCGCCTGGCCTACACGGAACTTTTGACGCAGGCTGGCCAAGCTCAACAGGGATTGCAGCAAGATGTGAGTCGGAAGCTTCAGGAAGCTGATGTCAAGATGAGAGAAACCGAACGCGCTCTCAGCGTGAAAATCGCGACGATCGAATCAGAAAAGAATGCTCTTCTTGAATCGACATCATGGCGATTGACGCGGCCGCTGAGAGCGATGAGGACGGCCACGTCGGCGTTATCGTTGAGCGGGTTTGCCAGAAGGTGCTGGACCACGCTTGGGAGGCGGCGGTGACAAGCTGAGATCCCGTGGGTCTTTTCGCGGTGTCCGTGTCAAGAAAGCCGGCGCACCACCTTCTCCGTCGACTGCCGCCAGTCCGGCGCGTTCCATCCGAACACGCCGGCGAATTTCGCGCTCGATAGCCGGGAGTTGGCGGGACGGCGCGCCTTGGTTGGGTAGTCCATCGTTGTGATATCCCCTACCCGCGCCCAAGGACCACCAGACTTCAGGCTTGTGTCGAGGATATGACGGGCAAAGCCGCTCCAGTTGGTCTCGCCGGTGCCGGCCAGATGATAGGTGCCGAACGCGGCGAAGTCCTTGTCGCGGTGCAGCATGGCGGCCGCATGCAGGATCGCGTCGGCGATATCAAGCGCCGACGTGGGATTTCCCCATTGATCGCCCACCACCGAAATCTCGTCGCGGTCGGCGGCGAGCCTCCGCATGGTTTTCACGAAATTCTTGCCGAACGGACTGTAGACCCACGCGGTGCGCAGGATCAGGTGGCGCGGATTGGCTGATGCCACCGCCTGCTCGCCGGCGAGCTTGGAGGTTCCGTAGACACCGAGCGGCGCCGTCGGGTCGGTTTCGACATAGGCATCGGCCTTGGTTCCGTCGAAGACATAGTCGGTCGAAAGATGGATGACCGGCACGCCCAGCCGCGCCGCGGCCTCCGCCACCTTGCCGGCACCGGTCGCGTTCACCGCAAAGGCCAGATCGGGTTCGTCCTCGGCCTGATCGACGGCGGTATAGGCGGCGGCCGACACGACGAGATCGGGCTTCGCAACCGCGATGACGTCGATGACGGTATCAGGTCTTGCCAGGTCGAGCTCCGGGCGACCGAGGGCGACGACCTCCACGCCCGCGCGCGCCTGGCCGGCCTCGAGCAGGCTCGCCGCGACCTGGCCGTCGCGTCCGGTGACGAGGAGCCTCACGCGCCCACCTTGCGTGCTTCGCCCAGCCTTTCGCCGGCATAACGCTGTTCGCGGATCGGCCCCCACCACCATTTGTTGTCGAGGAACCAGTCCACGGTCCTGGCAAGGCCGCTGTCGAAATTCTCCCTGGGCGTCCAGCCGAGCTCGCGGCTTATCTTGGAAGCATCGATGGCGTAGCGGCGGTCATGGCCGGGGCGATCGGTGACGAAGGAGATCAACTCGCGATAGCGCCTGCCGCCGGCGCGCGGACGCCTGGTGTCGAGCAGGTCGCAGATCGTCTCGACGACGGCTAGGTTGGTGCGTTCCGAATTGCCGCCGACATTGTAGCTCTCGCCCGGATGGCCTTTCGTGGCGACCAGTTCCAGGGCACGCGCGTGATCCTCGACGAACAGCCAGTCGCGCACATTGGCGCCGGCGCCGTAGACCGGCAGCGGCCTTTCGTCGAGCGCGTTGAGGATGACGAGCGGGATCAGCTTCTCGGGGAAATGATAGGGCCCGTAATTGTTCGAACAGTTGGAGAGTACGACCGGCAGGCCGTAGGTCTCGTGCCAGGCGCGCACCAGATGGTCCGAAGCCGCCTTCGAGGCGGAATAGGGCGAGGACGGCGCGTAGGGCGTCTCCTCGACGAACATGCCGCCGTCGAAGGGCAGATCGCCGAACACCTCGTCGGTGGAGACGTGATGGAAGCGGAAGCGGGCTTTCCTGTCGCCGGACAGGCCACGCCAGTATTCGAGCGCGGCATTGAGCATCTTGTAGGTGCCGACGATGTTGGTCTCGATGAAGGCGCCCGGTCCATCGATCGAGCGGTCGACATGGCTCTCGGCGGCGAGGTTCATGACGATGTCGATATCGTCGCGGCGCAGTATGTCGAGCACCGCCCTTTCGTCACAGATATCGGCCTGGGCGAAGCGGTAATTGTGGACATTCTCAATCGGCCGCAGCGAGGCCAGATTGCCCGCATAGGTCAGTTTGTCGAGGTTGGTCACCCGGTAGGCCGGATTGGCGCACAGATGCCGGCATACCGCCGAACCGATGAAGCCGGCACCGCCCGTCACCAGAAAATTCATCCCGCTGTCCTTATGCACAACACGCTCCATCAGGCGAACACCTCGGCCGCGGCCAACATAGGCGCCTTGAGGTCCTTGTCGGAAAGCTGGAACCCGCCGGCCAGCGACGGCCATTCTATGCCGATGGCAGGATCGTCGAAACGGATCGACCGGTCATGCTCGGGCGAATAGGTGTCGGTCACCTTGTACAGCACCTCGGTGTCGGGCACGAGTGTGACAAAGCCATGCGCGAAGCCCTTTGGCAGCAGGATCTGGTTGCCTTTTTCGGCCGACACTTCGAGGGCGACCCATTTTCCGAAGGTTTTCGAGGCGCGGCGGATGTCGACCGCGACGTCGAGAATACTGCCACGGATAACGCGCAGCAGCTTGTCCTGGGCGCGCGGCGCAAGCTGATAGTGAAGCCCGCGCAAGACGCCCGGGGCAGCGGAATACGAGTGATTGTCCTGCACGAAAGTCAAATCAATGCCGGCCTGCGAAAAGCGCTCGGCATTGTAGGTTTCCATAAAGAACCCGCGTGCGTCGCCATGGCGTTTCGGAACGATTTCAAGCACCCCATCGATGCCCAGGGATCTCACCTCCAGCATCTCTAGCCCTCCGAAAGATCGACGACACGCCGGCGCAGATAGGCGGCGTATTCGTTCTTGCCCAGGCGGGCCGCGCGCTCCAGCACCATGTCCGCCGTCAGCCAACCCTGTTCGAAGGCGATTTCCTCCGGGCACGCGACCTTGATGCCCTGGCGATGTTCGATCGTGCGCACGAAGGAAGAGGCTTCGTGCAGGCTGTCATGGGTGCCGGTGTCGAGCCAGGCATAGCCGCGTCCCAGCCGATGAACATGGAGCTGGCCGCGCTCGAGATAGACGTTGTTGACCGCCGTGATCTCGATCTCGCCACGCGGCGAAGGGCGGATGGTCGGGGCGATGTCGACGACATCATTGTCGTAGAAATAGAGACCCGTGACGGCCCAGTTGGACTTCGGTGTTTGTGGCTTTTCCTCGATCGTCAGCGCGGTTCCGGTCGCCTTGTCGAAAGAGACCACGCCATAGCGCTCGGGATCCTCGACATGGTAGGCGAACACCGAAGCGCCCCTCTGGCGCGATGCCGCGGCGCGGCAAAGCTGCGACAGCCCGTCGCCAAAATAGATGTTGTCGCCCAGGATCATCGACACGCTGTCCTTGCCGATGAAATCGCGGCCGATGATGAAGGCTTCCGCGAGGCCATTGGGCTGCGGCTGCTCGGCGTAGGACAGTGCCAGCCCAAAATCCGATCCGTCGCCGAGTAAACCACGGAAAGCGGGCAGATCACGAGGCGTCGAAATGATCAGAATCTCTCGTATTCCCGCGAGCATCAACACGCTCAGCGGATAATAGATCATCGGCTTGTCGTAAATGGGAAGAATTTGCTTAGAGACCGCTAATGTTAGCGGATAAAGACGTGTTCCACTGCCTCCAGCAAGGATAATTCCTTTCAAAAAGCTCTCCTTGACATGCCAAAGCCCCCCGGGCCCTGAGTGCCTGTGCTTAGGTTTCATGCATTGGCTTGTCAATGCGGCACACGACAAATGCATCGACATGTTGAATACCGCCCATCGACGGGCACCTCCCGCTTCGGCCGAACCCGTCTGATCCCATCCTGGCAAAGGTCGAGACCCTGATTACCGATCGCACTTTCGGCTTTATCGAGGACGGGGCTTAGGGCACATGTATCAACACCTAGGCCACAGCCATGATCACATATGCCTGGATTTTGGCGGCAACTTCGCCGTTGCCATGTCTGTCTGCAATGGCGGATGCCGCGTAGTCGGTCGCGGCGTCCAGTTTTCCAGCGTCCCTGGCCTCGATTTCGCTGCGAAGAACGGTGCCTTGGCAATAAGCGACGGCCGGAAGGCGCGGCGAGGATGCGCGGCTTTGTTCGGCTCTCGTCTCGATCGCGACATCGGAGAAACCCGCGTCCTCCAGCTCGCGGCGGATCAGCACCTTGTCGTGGTAGCCGTGCGGCGTGCGTGCCAGGAAGCGCGGCGGATCGTCTGGGAAAATCCTCGCCAGCGCATTGGTCACGTCATCGGCGAACACATTCTCCTCGATGCGATCCCATACGTTGAACAAGAACCGTCCTCCCGGCTTCAGTACCCGCCTGGCTTCGCGGTAGGCGGAGGTGCGGTTTGGAAAGAACATCGCACCGAACTGACAACAGACGAGATCGAACGCCGCATCCTCGAACGGCAGCGCCATCGCATCCGCCTGGCGCCATTCGATGCGGCTGTCGGGTGTCTGCCGCGAAGCGGCGTAGTCGAGCATCGGCTGGTTCAGGTCGGTCACGACATAGCTTGCGTCCGGGGATAGTCTTGGTGCCAATGCGCGGGTGACGACCCCGGTGCCCGCAGCGATTTCCAGGACCGCGCCTGGCGACAGCGCCGCGGCTCGTTGCGCGATATCCACGGCGAACGGCTCGAAAATCAAGGGCACCATGTAGCGGTCGTAGTTTTCCGGAATCGAGCCCGCGAACACCTTGTCCGTTTCCAACATGGCAATCCCCACCATCCGATGACTTTGGAGACTAGCACATTTTTTTGGTCCCTGGTCCTTTTCGACCGAAGGCCGGCCTCTACGCGGCCAGGAGCGCGTTCATCGCGCCCGCCCAAAATAACCCTGGTACCACTCGACGAACCGCCCTACCCCCTCCGTGACGGAGGTGCGGGGGCGGTAGCCGACCGCCGCTTGCAGCGCCGAAGTATCGGCGAAGGTGTCGGGCACGTCGCCGGCCTGCAGCGGCAGGAGCTCGATGACGGCCTTGCAGCCGAGCGCATTTTCCAGCGCCTCGACATAGGCGGTCAGTTTCACCGGGTTGCTATTGCCGATGTTGAAGATGCGCCAGGGCGCGCTGCTGGTCGCCGGATCCGGATGGCCGGAGTCCCAGGCCGGGTTGGCCGCGGCAGGGCTGTCGCTGGCGCGAATCACGCCCTCGGCGATGTCCTCGACATAGGTGAAGTCGCGCGTGTGATTGCCGTTGTTGAACAGCTTGATCGGCTCGCCGGCCAGGATGTTCCTGGTGAACAGGAACAGAGCCATATCAGGTCGCCCCCAGGGACCGTAAACGGTGAAGAAACGCAGCCCCGTGGTGGGCAGGCCGAACAGATGGCTGTAGCTGTGCGCCATCAGTTCGTTGGCGCGCTTGGTGGCGGCGTAGAACTGCAAGGGATGGTCGGCCGGGCGATGCTCGGAAAACGGCATGTCGGTGTTGGCGCCATAGACACTGGAGGTGCTGGCATAGGTCAGGTGCCCGACACGGCTGCTGCGGCAGGCCTCGAGCATGTTGGTGAAAGCAACGATGTTGCTCTCGACATAGGCGCGCGGGTTTTCCAGGCTGTAGCGGACGCCTGCCTGGGCGGCGAGATGGATCACCCGGTCGAAGGCGTGTTCGGCAAAGCAGCCATCAACCACGCTATGGTCGGCGAGATTGCCGTGGATGAAATGATAGCCTGCATTGGTGCCGCGGCTCGCCTCGGCCAGGAGCCGCAGCCGCGCCTGCTTGATCTCAGGGTCGTAGTAATCGTTGATGCTGTCGATGCCGACAACCTCGTCACCGCGCTCCAGGAGCCGTCTGGCGACATGATACCCTATGAAGCCGGCAGCGCCGGTGACCAGAACTTTCATCACAAAGGCCCGTCCGTAACATGCCTGGTGACCAGGCCCGAGCTGACCGCAGGCCAAGCTCCGGCCCGGAGTGATCCGGGCCGGATGATCTCAAATCAGGAGCGCTTCAGCAATGACCAGACGGCGGGCACGAGGCTGGCCGCGAGAGCGACCTTGATCAGGTCGCCGACGATGAACGGCACGACGCCGAATTGCCAGGATTTTTCCGGACCGATGAGCAGCGCCAGCCAGGCGAAACCCATCGCCATCATCATCACTTCGGCAACCAGCATGGCGTTGAAAAGCTTGATCGGATGACGGTCCCAGCCGCGGTCGGCGGCCCAGCCGACAATCGCGGCCATGACCACGAAGCCGGCGAGATAGCCGCCGGTCGAGCCGAGCATATAGGCGATGCCTATGCCTTTTTCCGGCGTGCCCTGGAAGACCGGGAAGCCCATCGCGCCTTCCGCCATATAAAGCAGCAGGGTGGCGACGCCGAGCCGCATGCCGAAGGCGGCGGCGATCAGGAAGACGGCGAGCGTCTGCATCGAGATGTCGACAGGCCCGAGCACTACCTTGGTCTTGGCCGAAAGTGTCAACAGCAGCGTCCCGGCAATCGCCAGGACAAACTGCGTTGCCAGTCGCGCGGCACCTTCTTGCGGCAAGGCCAGAAAAACAAGCGGGCGGGTCGTCGTGGCGGTTGTCATGGTCTTCCCCATTCAATCTCGCCGCGAACCAACAATCGCGGCCTTGCGTTTTTCTATATTTGCTTGCGTGCTATGCGGCAATCGGTTTTGCCGTTCTTGGAATAATGTGGCGACATGGCCCTCAAATTCGATACCAGCTTCGACCCCGCTTATGGCCAAGGCGTAAGCGTGGCCCCAGACGTGCAACGCGTCACGGCTGGGAATCCCAGTCCCTTCACCTTTCATGGCACCAACAGCTATGTCGTGGGCCGCGACACGCTGGCGGTGATCGATCCCGGGCCGGATGACGAGGCGCATCTTCAGACCTTGCTCGACGTGATCGCCGGCCGGCCGGTCAGCCACATTTTCGTCAGCCACACGCATCGCGACCATTCCCCGCTGGCGGCCCGGCTGAAGGAGCGCACCGGCGCCCAGGTGCTGGCGGAAGGACCGCACCGGCCGGCGAGGCCCTTGCATATCGGCGAAACCAATCCGCTCGACGCCAGCGCCGACACCGCTTTCGTTCCCGACATCGCGTTGCCGGACAGTGAACTGGTCAGCGGCGATGGCTGGGCGATCCGGACAGTCCTGACGCCCGGCCACACGGCCAATCACGCGGCATTCGCGCTGGAAGGCACCGGCATCCTGTTTTCAGCCGATCATGTCATGGGCTGGGCAACATCCATCGTCGCGCCGCCGGACGGGGCAATGGCCGATTACATGGCATCGCTGGACCGGCTGATCGAGCGCGGCGATCGCCTGCTGCTGCCTGGCCATGGTGGACCGGTGGCTGCGCCGCGCGCTTTCATGCGCGGGCTGAAGACGCATCGCAAGATGCGCGAACGAGCCATACTGGAACGGATCAGAGCTGGTGACAGGACCATTCTCGCCATGGTCAACGCGATCTACAGGGATACCGATCCCCGGCTGCACGGCGCCGCCGGCCTGTCGGTGCTTGCCCATCTGGAGGACCTGGTGGGACGCGGCGTGGTGGCGACGGACACTGCCCCCGCCATAGATGGCGTTTTCACGCCGGGCCGATAGGCCTGCCCGCCCACGGTGTTCACCCGACCATCGTCGCCGGCGCGCAATTCGCCCGAAAAATGGCTATTGGGCCGGCGCCGCGCCGACCTGGCCGGCGACTTCCTGGTCCAGTTCCGCCAGGAAATCGGTGATGCGCGCGGCATTGTCGCCAAGATCGTGGCGGCCGTAACGCGAGGCAGATCGCATATCAACGATGACCGTGTCGCCGTCATCCCTCACGCGAATGGCGACGTCCGCAGGAAGGCCAAGAACGAAGCTCGAGGCGATGGCGGTAATGGTCACCTCTGTCTGCCCGGCGAGTTCGGGATAAGGCTCCGAAAGGTCCCAGCCGCGCCGGTCGAGCACCGTTTCAACGGCATTGACGACGGTCTCGAATGGCAGGTCATAGCTGCGTGCGGTGACCAATGGATAGCTGTCGGTCTGCAACGTCTGCTCACCCGGCGTCGGCGGGGACAGCACGTTCATGTCCCTGGTCCGGTCACCGACATCGAGCGCGGGCGGTTCATCGAAATCGGTCGAGATGTCGCGCAGCGGCGGATAGATCGTCGCCCAGTAGGCGGCAACGCCGTAGGGGGTGAGCACCAGCAGTGCCAGCAAGGCGCCGACGGTGAGATCACGGCCACCACGGTCACCAAAATTCCACAGCCTTGCAAAGGCCAGGCCGGCAAACAGCAGCGCGAGCGCCGCCAGCAGGGCGACAATGCCCAGCACCCACAGGAACACCGGCGTTTGGACGAGGCCGAAGCGATGGCCGACAAAGTTCGTCAGCAAAAGCACCATCGAAAAGGCGCCCGTGCGCCGCGACCAGCCGGCAGCCTTCGACGTTTGCCGTTCGGGAATGCTAACCATTATGCTCTGCGCTGCCCCAACCCGGATGGAGGTTTAGTGCCTTTTTGCGGCGGCTTGAAGCCGAAACACGCAACATCCCCTCAATCCGTCGGCAAGCGATAGTCCCTGAACTGCTGACGCAAGGTGATCTTCTGGATCTTGCCGGTGGCGGTGTGCGGTATCTCGCCGACGAAGGCGACGTCGTCCGGCATCCACCATTTGGCCACCTTGCCATCCATGAAATCGAGAATCTCGGCCTTGGTCGGTTGCTTGCCAGGTTTGGCGACGACGACCAGCAAGGGCCGCTCGCCCCATTTCGAATGCTGGACGCCGATCGCCGCCGCTTCCGCCACATCGGGATGGCCGACAGCCAGATTTTCCAGGTCGATGGTCGAAATCCATTCGCCGCCGGACTTGATGACGTCCTTCGCGCGATCGGTGATCTGCATGTAACCGCCGGCGTCGATATGAGCGACGTCTCCGGTATCGAACCAGCCATCCTCATCGAACTGCTCCGCGCCCACACCGCCATAATAGGCGCGGGCGACGGCCGGGCCGCGTACCTTGAGCCTGCCAAACGTCTTGCCGTCCCACGGCTGCGCGTTGTCATCGTCATCGGTCACCTTCATTTCGACGCCGAAGGGCGGGTAACCCTGCTTGCCCTGGACGTCGAGCCTCGCCTCGCCGTCCAGGCTTGCATAGTCCGGCTTCAATGTGCACAGCGTGCCGAGCGGCGACATTTCGGTCATACCCCAGGCGTGGATGACCTGGACACCGTACTTGTCCTGGAATTTCGCCATGATCGCGCGCGGGCACGACGAGCCGCCGATCACGACCTTGTTGAGATGGGGAAGCGCCTTGCCGGTCTCTTCCAGATATTGCAGCAGCATCATCCACACGGTCGGCACGGCGGCGCTGAATGTCACCTTCTCCTGATCGAGCAACTCATAGATCGAGGCGCCATCCATTTTGCAGCCAGGCATGACCAGCTTGGCGCCGGTCATCGGCCCGCTCTGGCCAAGGCCCCAGGCATTGGCGTGGAACATCGGCACCACCGGCAGGATCGTGTCGCGCGCCGACAGGCCCATGGCGTCGGGCATGGCAGCGATCATGGCGTGCAGCACGTTCGAGCGATGGCTGTAGACGACGCCCTTTGGGTCACCCGTCGTGCCGGACGTATAGCACATGCCGGCCGCGGTGCCTTCATGAAAGGTCTTCCAGGCGAAGTCGCCATCAACCTCGTCAAGCCAGTCCTCGTAGGCAACGACACCGGGCAGGGTCGTTTGCGGCATGTGCGCCTTGTCGGTGAGCACGATCACCTTCTTCAGCGATTGGACGGCACCCGCGATCTTCTCGAGCAACGGGATGAAGGTAAGGTCGACGAAGACGGCCTTGTCCTCGGCGTGGTTCATGATCCAGACGATCTGTTCAGGAAACAGGCGCGGATTGAGGGTATGGTAGATAGCACCGATGCCCATGATGCCGTACCAGGCCTCGATGTGGCGGGCGGTGTTCCAGGCCAGTGTCGCGATGCGGTCGCCCAACGCAAAACCGTCGCGCTCCAAGCGCTGGGCGACCTTGAGCGAACGACGATGGATGTCGGCGTAGGTGGTGCGCACGATCGGTCCCTCGATCGAACGCGACACGATCTCGCGCACACCATGCTGCCTTTCAGCGTTGTCGATCAGCTTGTGGCACAGTAGCGGCCATTCCTGCATTAATCCCAGCATGCCGTTCCCTCCCTCACGCTTTTCACGTCGCGCTTTTGATCGCATTGTGAAGCGAACCGGCGAATTGTCCAGCCACCTGCGGGCGCAGCGGACGAAAGTCGGAGTTCGACCTGTATTTGGCAAACGATTGAATCCGGACGCTTTTTGATTTCGTTTGGCGGGCCTTGCTGCCATTCGAGTGACAGGGCTTCAAATCCATTACGTCGACGCAAACTCTCGTGATCGGACCAACCGCAAAAACGTGTCATAATCCGGCCATCGTCGGTGTTAAGGTTCGTTAACGGGCAAAGGGGTGCGATTGGCGACTGAGAGAGGTTCGCATGGACGCGCTCGACGATAAGGTTCTCGAGAGTACGCTTGCCGAAAGCCTGGCCGATCTGGTGCCGGACGAAAAGACTGTTTCCGAAGACGAGTTCGTAGAAGTTGTCGGCGGCGCGCTGGAAGCGGTCGGCGGCACGCTGCTGTTCAAGATGTGCGTCCAGAACGAAGGGGAAGGCCAGCATGTCGCGGCGGCATCCGTCGGCGATGGCGGCAATCGCCAGTTCCTGCTGCTCACCTTGCCAACCGGCGGCGGGGCGCTGAAAGTCGAGACCATTTCCAGAAGCAGCAATCCGGTGGCGGGCATCGCGGCCGCCTATGCCGGGCTGATGGACGCCTTCAAAACCGCCGCCTGAATTTCCGCGGCCACGGGAAGGCAATCTTCGCGCCACGCACGAGCGCATGGCGTCTGTTTTGTTTGTGACTACGGGTCTTGCGCAATCCGGCCGTCCACCACACTTAAGGTCGGGGCAAGGAGGAACCAGCATGGACAAGATCGCCAACCCGGCACCCGGCTTCCAGCGCAATCCCGACAGGATCATCACGATAGAGCCCTATTCCGGCACCGTCACGGTCCGCGCCGGCGATACCGTCATCGCGTCATCCGCGAAGGCGAAGGTGCTGACGGAGGCCCCCTACCCCGCCGCCTTCTACATTCCGTTCACCGACATCGATTTCGACAAGCTCAGCCGAACGGACCACGCGACCCACTGCCCCTATAAGGGTGACGCCAGCTATTGGAGCGTGCTGCCGGCGGGCGAAGCGGGCAAGGACGCGATGTGGGCCTACCGGCAGCCGTTCGACGAGATGACCGAGATTCGCGATCACGGCGCGTTCTATGCCAGCAAGGTCACCATCGAAGCCAAGCCGGACTGAACGCTTCGGCCCGACGCACTTAAGGGTGCATTGAGATTCAGATCAGGCCCAGCCGTTAGAGCGGTTCGGCGGTTCTATCAAACACTGAACCGCCCTATTCAGTGGTGCCGTGATCGCCCGTCCCATCGGCGTCGTCGAGCCGCACGAAGGTCATGCCCTTGTCCTTGAGTGCCAGCAGGCCCTGCACCACGCCCTCGCCGGCGGCGTGGGTCGGCTGGTTGATGTGCGAGATAATGACGTCGCCATCCTTGGCAGCGGCGATACGCCTGGCGGTCTCCTTGGCGCCGAGTAGCGAGCCGCCGTCGCCATTGATCGAGAAGCCAGCAATCTTGAAGCCCAGCTTGCGGATCATCGCGATGGCCGAGGGGCTGTATTCGGCGGTTGCGCCACGGAACCATTTCGGCGCCGGCTCGCCGGTCGTGGCAAGAGCCGCGGCCCCTGATTCGACCTCGGCGAGCACAGCCTCCGGGCTGCCGGCGCTGCTTATGCCATAGATCTTCCGTGGCGTGTCGACCGCTGGAACATGGCGGCCGCCGTGATTTTCCAGTTCGAACAGGTCGGGATGCGCCCGCATGATCGCGACGGCCTCGGTGTTGCGCTTCAGCCAGATGCCGGTGACGAAAATGGTGGCCGGTATCTTGTTGTCCACCAGCGCCGAGAGAATGCGTGTATCGGTCTTGCCGCCGCAGGCATCGAGCGTGAGCGCAACGCGGCCGGTTCCGATTGCAGCCGGCTTGATGTGCAGCGTGGGTTCGACCAGCGGCGCGGCATGGGCACCGGAGATCAGCGCCACCGACATGGTGATCGTGCAGAGATGTTTTTGCAGCAGACGCATCAAACCAAATTCCCGACCGGCGACTTCAAGCCGCCATCCCAAAACCCGCATGAAGGCGGAAATCGGACGAGGGATAGCAGAAAAACGCCTGGCGCGGCAATTTGACCTCCGGCTTGGTGAACATTCGGCGACAGTCTTGCCGATCCATCGCCCTCAGACAACGCGTTCCTTTTTCAGATCGGTGCGTGCGAGGATCTCGCGCACGGCGTCGACGACCGGCTTCACCTCCAGACGCCAGACACAGCAAGCCTTGCTGGGGTCGGACCGGCGACACAAATCCCTGGCCACGCAATCGCAGGGCATTGACGGCCGAAGCGCGATGCTGGGCACGCCGACAGGTCCCCAGCGCGACGGATGAGTCAGGCCGAAAAGGCCGACAACCGGGGTACCCGCGGCAGCGGCCATGTGCATCGGACCGCTTTCGTTGCCGAGAAACAGCCGGGCCTGTTCCAGGACCGCCAGCAGGCTCTCGAGCGAAAGCGCTCCGACCAGGTCGACCACCGGCGTCGCGGTCCCGGAAACGATCCGCGCGGCGGTTTCACGTTCGCCTGGCCCTCCCACCAGGACGACGCCCAGTCCGGTTTCGGCCGCAAGCTGGTCAATCGCCTCGGCAAACCGTTCCGGCTGCCATTGCCGGCCCTTGAAACTCGCGCCCGCATGGACGGCGACGAAGGCGTTCGGGTGGATATCGTGCGTGCCCAGAAGCGCCAGGGCTTTCGCGGCCTCGAATGTCGACGGCTGGATGCTCGGTACCGTCACGCGCAAATCGATGCCGAGCGCTTCAAGTGGGGAGAGATAGCGATAGACAAAATGCTGGCCGCCAAACCCGTATGGTTTGGCAAACACATTGGCGGGCTGCCGCTCCAGCAGCTTCAGCGGCCTCTCGGGAGGATTGTAGCCGACACGCTTCCTGGCATTGACGAACCCGCTGACGACCCGAGAGGTCTTGGAATCGGTCACATCGATCGTCAGGTCGAAGCGGAAGCGGCGCAGCGCCCGCACCACGGCATAGACCTCTTTTCCACGCTCCAGCGGGTTGCCTCGCATGCGGGCCCGCCTGAACGTAACCACCTCGGAAGCGATGCCATGCGCAACCACGAAGCTCTCGAAGTGGGCTTCGCAGAGGAATACAATCCTGGCGTCGGGAAATTCGAGCCGCAAGTTCCTGGCGAGCGTCGAGGCGAGGACGATATCGCCTATGAACTTCGTTTGAATAATCAGAATCGAGCGGAACGGAGCGGGTGATATCTGCAACGTCTGTTTCCGGAGACAATTGGCGGTCATCCGCAAATTGGTCGCAAACAATGTCGAGATTACGCTCATGTCGCCAGCACGTTCGCGTGAGTTTTCATACAAAACCGTAAGCTTCGTACCGGTCTAGCCGCGTCCTGCCTTTGCCGCGTGCACCGCGGCCTGCGCCGCCGCCAGCCTGGCGATCGGCACGCGATAGGGTGAGCAGGAGACGTAGTCGAGCCCGACATCCTCGCAGAAGCGGATCGACGAGGGATCACCACCATGTTCGCCGCAGATGCCAAGCTTGATGCTAGGCCGCGTCGCCCTGCCCTTTTGCGCCGCCATGCGCACCAATTCGCCGACACCGTCGATATCGAGGGAGACGAACGGATCCTGCTCGATGATGCCCTTCTGGCGGTAGGTTTCCAGGAAGGAGGCCGCGTCGTCGCGCGAGATGCCGAAGGTGGTCTGGGTGAGGTCGTTGGTGCCGAAGGAGAAGAACTCGGCCGACTCCGCGATGACATGGGCACGGATCGCCGCGCGGGGGAGCTCAATCATCGTTCCAGTGAGGTAATCGATCTTGACGCCGCTCTCGTCCATGACGCTCTTGGCGACCGCATCGATGCGCGCCTTCACATAATCGAGTTCCTTCACCAGGCCGACCAGCGGCACCATGATCTCGGGAACAACCAGCGCGCCGGCTTTCTTGCCGGCCTCGACGGCCGCCTCGAAAATGGCGCGCGCCTGCATCTCGGCGATCTCCGGGTAAGACACGGCGAGCCGACAGCCGCGATGGCCGAGCATCGGGTTGAATTCGTGCAGCGCCTCGGTGCGCTGTCTGAGCTTGTCGGGCGACACGTTCATGGCGGCCGCGACTTCGGCGACTTCCGCTTCCGTTTTGGGCAGGAATTCGTGCAGTGGCGGATCGAGCAGGCGGATCGTCACCGGCAGGCCGGCCATGATTTCGAACAGTTCCAAGAAATCCGAGCGCTGCATGGGCAGAAGCTTGGCCAGCGCAGCGCGCCGGTCCTTCTCGGTGTCGGCCAGGATCATCTCGCGCATGGCGACGATGCGGGCGCCGTCGAAGAACATGTGCTCGGTGCGGCAAAGACCGATGCCTTCGGCGCCGAAAGAGCGCGCCATGCGCGCATCGAGCGGCGTTTCGGCATTGGTGCGCACCTTCATGCGGCGCACCGCGTCCGCCCACTCCATGATCGCGGCGAAATCGCCTGACAATTCCGGCTGCAGCATCGCCACGGCGCCCTTGAGCACCTGGCCGTTGCCGCCATCGATGGTGATGATGTCGCCCTTGCGGAAGGTTTGTCCCATCGAGAGCAGCGTGCCGGCCCTGTAGTCGACACGCAGCGAGCCGGCGCCCGACACACAAGGCTTGCCCATGCCGCGCGCAACGACGGCGGCGTGGCTGGTCATGCCGCCGCGCGTGGTCAGGATGCCTTCGGCCGCATGCATGCCATGGATATCTTCCGGACTGGTCTCTATGCGCACCAGGATCGCCTTGCGTCCTTGCGTCTTCAGGTCCTCGGCATCGCCGGAGGAAAAGACGATCTCGCCGGTGGCGGCTCCCGGCGACGCCGGCAGGCCGACGCCGATGACGTCGCGCGCGGCTCTTGGGTCGATGGTCGGGTGCAGCAACTGGTCGAGCGAAGCCGGATCGATGCGAACGACCGCCTCTTCTTTGGTGATCAGCCCGTCCCTGGCCATCTCGACGGCGATCCTGAGTGCGGCCTTGGCGGTGCGCTTGCCGGACCTTGTCTGCAGCATCCACAATTTGCCGCGCTCAATTGTGAATTCGAGGTCCTGCATGTCGCGGTAGTGCTTTTCCAGGCTGTCGGAGATGGTGACGAAGGACTGGAAGGCGTCCGGCATCAGCTTCTGCAGTGACGGCTTGTCGGAACCCGCCGCGATGCGCGCCGCCTCGGTGATGTTCTGCGGCGTGCGGATGCCGGCAACGACATCCTCGCCCTGCGCGTTGACCAGGAACTCGCCATAGAGCTGCTTTTCGCCGGTCGACGGGTTGCGGGTGAAGGCAACGCCGGTGGCCGAGGTCTCGCCCATATTGCCGAACACCATGGCCTGGACATTGACCGCCGTGCCCCAGCTTTCGGGAATATCGTGCAGGCGCCGGTAGGTGATGGCGCGGTTGTTCATCCAGCTCGAAAACACCGCGCCGATCGCGCCCCAGAGCTGCTCGTGCGGATCCTGCGGGAACGGCTTGCCCAGCTCTTCCTCGACCTTGGCCTTGTAGAGCGCGATGACGCCCTGCCATTCGATGGCCGTCAGCTCGGTGTCGAGCTCATGGCCGAGGCTGGCTTTCTGGTCTTCCAGGATTTCCTCGAACACCTCGTGATCGAGACCCATGACGACATCGGAATACATCTGGATGAAACGGCGGTAGCTGTCATAGGCAAAGCGCGCATCGCCGGAATCGGAGGCCAGCGCCTCGACCGTCTCGTCGTTCAATCCGAGATTGAGCACGGTGTCCATCATGCCGGGCATCGACGCCCGGGCGCCGGAACGCACCGAAACCAGGAGCAGCTTCGACGGGTCGCCGAACCGGCGGCCAGTCAGCCGGCCGATATGGTCGAGCGCGACGGTGACGTCGGCTTCCAATCCCGCCGGGTAGGTACGGCCATCGGCATAGTAGGCATTGCAGACCTCGGTGGTGATCGTGAAGCCCGGCGGCACCGGCAGGCCCAGGCTGCACATCTCGGCCAGATTGGCGCCCTTGCCGCCCAACAGATTCCTGTCGCCGGCACGGCCTTCCGCCGCACCATCGCCAAAGGTGAAAACCCATTTGGTCATGCTTTGCTCTCCGGTTGCAGGAGATTGGAAAGATTGGCGAAACGGAAAGCTCCGCCCGTGTCCGACTTCGAGCGATATGATGCTGCAGTGCGAAACGCAAGCGCCGGGCAAGTCGTCGGGTCGCTACAATCGATTAAGAAAAAGCCATCGCCCGGGATGCGTCAAAAAGACTTGCCACCTGATGGTTCCATGTCTAGAACATAAAGGGAACAAAGAGGTGCCTCATGAAACAGCCTGGAAAACTGGACTATCTTGAAATGCCGGCGACCGGCGGCACGCTGGACCGGATGAAAGGCTTCTACAGTGCCGCCTTTGGCTGGTCGTTCACCGACTATGGAGCGACCTATTCGGCCTTTGCGGAGGGGCTGGACGGAGGTTTTCAGGCCGATGTGGAAGAAGCGCCGGCCAAGCCGCTGCCTGTGCTTTACAGTGAGAATCTGGAAGAAACCCTTCGCGCCGTCGAAAGCGCCGGCGGAACGATTGTCAAGCCGATATTCCCATTCCCCGGTGGCCGACGCTTCCACTTTGTCGACCCAGCCGGCAACGAGTTGGCTGTGTGGTCCCTATGATCCGTTGCGGATCATCTGGCGGCAATCGCGCTGCTGGTCAGCCGGGTGCCTTCGCGGTCGCTCATAGGCATTGTGCTTTTCGGCTGCTCTGCTAATAACGCGCCGCACAGCGACTCTGACGGCTTATTGGGGCGTCGCCAAGTGGTAAGGCATCGGTTTTTGGTACCGACATTCCCAGGTTCGAATCCTGGCGCCCCAGCCAAATTGGATGCTCTGCCGACGAGACGGCCCCCGAGGCTTGCTGCGAAGACAGCGCCGTTGTCGTTTTGGCAAGTAAATCAAACGATTGTCGAAAAACAGCGCGAACCTCGCCGTCTGCCATGTGCAGTTCGACAGCAGCAGATTCAGAACCCGTTTCTTTTCACCTGGAGCCTGCCGGGCGAGCAGTTGGCGGGCGTTGCGCGCAACTCCAGCAACCGCACGCCATCCTCCATGTATGATTCCTCGGCCTCGCCATGCCGCTCGATCTCACGGAGTAGGCGCGTCTGCTCGACCCGCCATTGCGCTGACATTCGATCGTAGAAGGCACTGTCGATGCGTCCGTCGAGCTTATCCAGGTACATTGCCTGAAGCCGATCCTCGAGGCGCCTGTATTCCTTTTGGCACCGCAGGATCGCCTCTTCCTGCTCCTTCCGCTCATCGGCGTGGCTGGCTTTGAGCGCGTCACGGACCCAATCCAGCACCTCCTCATCGAAATGAAGTTTGTCCAGCAAGCCGCCAAAGGTCTCTTCGAGGACCTCCTCGCGGTCGTACTTGCGGCGGCACTCGCCATAGCCGCCGCGGCCTTTGTCGCTGTGGCCGGTGCAGTGGTAGTAGACGTATTTGCCCTTCTTGATCTCGGCCACTACCGCGCAGCCGCATCGGGCACAGGTCATCAGACCGCTGAAGGCAAACTCATGGCCATAAGAGTGGATAGGCGTCGCGTGACGGCCGGTCAGCACGCCTTGGACCCGCTCCCACAGCTCGATCGATACAAGAGGCTCGTGTTTGTCATGGTGCAGCTTCCCGTTCCATTGAAACAATCCGGTGTTGAGACGATTCGTAGAATCGAGTGCACCGTGCTCACGGGAACCGGATGCCCACTCTTCGGATATACAAGGCCTTCAGCGTGGGCTGCCTTCGTGATTGCCTTCAGAGAATATCCTCCGGTTGAGTAGCGCTCGAACAGCCTCGTGATCATCGGCGCCACTTCAGCGTCCGGTTCAATGACCTTCTTGCCGTCGCTCCGTGTGACGTTGAGATAGCCCAGCGGTGCCTTGGTAGGCCAGATCCCCTGCTCCGCCTTCTCCATCAGTACCTTGCGGGCTTCCTCAGAGAGATTGTCAATGTAGTTCTTTGCCATCAGCACCTTGATGCCGTGCATGAACTTTTCCGAAGAGCGCGAGTCCTGTGAGAGGATTACGCCTTCCTTAGCGAGGTGGATTTCGACGTCGAGATCGTCCAGCGTCACCCAATCTTTCAAATTGCGATACAGGCGGTCGGTCTTCTCAACCAGAACGACCCGCACGCCGGGGTGCTTTCGAAGATATTTGACCATCTCATTGAAGTTGGCCCGCCCGCTGCTTTTCGCGGTTTCAACGTCGATGAATTCCTGAGCGATACCAAACTGCTTCTGAGCCGCATACTCCCTCAGAAGCTTGCACTGAGCAGGGATGGAAAAGCCTTCCTTCTCCTGTTCTTTGGAGGAGACCCGAGCATAGACCAGCGCTTTCACCAAGCCGCTGCGAGTTTCGATCTGCGCAGTCTTCTTGACCATCTTCCCAGCCTCGTCTCCTAACCAGCCACGGCGGAGCGAGGGAAGGGACCTCGCTCAATCCTTATTTTGCCATTCGGCGAGGAGGCGGAAGAACCCGGTGACGTTTTCCACGATCTAGCGCGCATCCTCCCTGGTGAGTTTTCGGCCAGTCGCTGCTCGAACAACTGAGCCGTTCTATCCAGGAAGGTACGATCCACGGCGCGGTCATGGGGAGGCAAGGTCTCCTCAACCGATCGACGGACGTTCCTAGGTCTCTTCATCGTCTGTGCCCGGTTTCAGGCGCTTTGCAGCACCAGGCAAGGATCGCCGATCTCTCTCCAATCTCGAATGGCCGATGTGTACGCTTAAGCCGCCTTTTCCGCGCCGCCGCCTTGGACGGCTAGGCTAATCCCCTACCCTTCCCTTTCCGGGTTCCGTCGGTCTGGGCGCGGACGAAAAACAGTCTCGATCTGCCGACGCAAGGGCAGATTCTTGGCCCAGCCGCAAAACATCATCGAACGCCGAGCGAATCTGCGGCCACGGAAACTCTTCGCCCCCCTCCCGCACCTCGCTCTCAAGAAGCACCGCATTCAATTTGGCCGCTACGCCGGCAAGGGAGGTGGCAGGTGCCGCAGCCAAAGCTTCGAGCAATTCTTCGGCTCGATCAGCTGCCTTCCTTTCCGCCTCTGCCACGGACGAATAGCCAATTCGCCTCTCTGCGGCATCCCAACGTGCTTGATGAGCCGCCAAACGGGCTTCTGCCTCGACGTGAGCGTCATCGGCGTCGGCGCCGAGCACCTCCCGGAGTGCCCCGATGGAATTGATCGTTACGCTCTCGCCACCGGGCAACTGGACGCTCGCGCCCGGGAAGCCGACGGTCTCCACGAGCGTGCGCTCCAAGTGCGCACTCTGATCGCAAAGGCGCTCGCTCAGTTCGTGAGCGTTGTACCATTCCCGCCAAATCGCCAGCGCGGGATCGGAAGCTACATCTGCCGCCGGCGCCTTACCGGCAAAAGCGTTTCTTTCCCATCCTAAGATTGCAATCGCCGTTGCACCAAGTACCCTCCTGCGGGTGACGAAAGACAAAGGCGTGGTATTGTCGGAATCAGCCATGATCCGAGCTCCTAACAGCTTGGTTGTGGTCAGGCCGCACCGAGTGTATCGAGCACCGGTGCGGCCGCTAGCCGCCATTGCTTATGTCACTTTTTGTGACTTTTAACAAGATGAATGTCATGAAAACGGACATACTGCCGCAGCAGATCCGAGCAGCTCGGGCCTTGATTGACTGGACGAGAGAGGACTTGGCAAACGCCTCTGGAGTGACAGTTCGTACGCTCGCCAGAATTGAAAGCTTTCAAACGCTCCCTAGGCCGGCAACACTTCAGGCGATATCTTCTGCGTTGGAAGCGGCGGGGATCGAATTCATTTCACAAAACGGAGGAGGACCCGGCGTCCGCCTTGCCCATCGACTCGATGGTACGTGACATCAGCACTTTCGTCGAAACCGAAAGATCCAGACTTTCGGTTTGCTAGCAGACCGTCATCTCATCGGCAGCTTTCGGCGGTGATCGATAGATTGCTGCCTACGTCGACGGCCCAGCCCGGAGCAGATTTCCATGTCACATGTTGCGCGAGCTACCGACGGCCGAGTTGCGCCCGTTCCGGCCTTGGGAATAGTTGATCTGAGGCGCAATGTTCCCTTGCTTGACGCATTACGATACTTCTCCTCCATTGCGCACGTGCTGCAGGCGAGGCTCCGAGTTGGTCACCAAATATTCCGTTTTCATCAGTTCAACGTTCGAGAACTTGCGGGAGGAGCGTCGAGCAGTCCAGGACACGGTGATCGAGGCGGGCGACTTCCCAGTCCAGATGGAATCCTTCCCTGCATCGGACGATGCTGCTTTCGATCTCATAACCACTCTCCTTGACCAATGCGATTATTGCGTACTGATCATCGGCGGGCGGTACGGAGCGATTGCCGATGATGGCCACAAGGAATATCGATACGCCGTGGAGCGGCAAATCCCGGTTTTAGTTATGCTTCACGGTCAGCGCGGGCAAATACCCTCCGACAAGACCGAGCGTACGGACACCGGTAAACGCCTATTGGAGGAGTTCATCGAAGAAGTCTCGGCGACCAAGACACGCAAAACCTGGGCGAGCGTGGCGGAACCAGCCGGTGCGCATGATGTGGGCGATGCCGAGCGCATCGGCCTTGTCGGTCTTGTTGCGCTGCGCCGACAGCGCGGCGCGCACGTGCTGCGTCTCCAGGCAGATCGCCGGCAGGCCAAGTTTTCTTGAGTTCCGGATGCAGCCAAGACGACAGCGAGCCGGCCTCCTGCCCGACGCGCCGCAGTCGCGCGAGAAACGGCTTCAGCACCGCAAACAGTGCCTCGGGATCGGTCATCACCGCCGCCTCCAGATGAACCGCGCCCTGATCGTCGACGACGCAAACCGCCGTCTCGTCCATCGCCACGTCCAGTCCACAAAAGAATTCCATCGTTCGCCTCCTGCGCTGTTGGACAGACGCAGAATGTGCCGCCGAACTACCGGCCGTCGCCAGCGGCGCCGCGGCAGACACACAGCTTTGCTGTCCCTCCAGGCGCCCTCCCCGATTACGGGCGGCAATCCCTCGGTCGTTCGTAAGCGTCCGGTCCCTGCACCCAGATCGAGTAGTGCATCTGCGCGACATGTCGGGCTCCTTCGTAGCAATGGAGGATCTCCGGTGAATTTGAGACATTTCGAGAACGAAGCGCGACAATCCTGGTGGGTTGTTCACGTCGTGGCGTGGCAGCGCAGCGGTCTGATGCGGACCGCATATTGCCGTCAGCATCGCCTGACGAAGGACACGCTCGACCGCTGGCTGAAGTACTTTGCCGGCAAGGACGCTGCGCGTAAGCTCGCGGAATATCGGGCGGAATTGCGCCGTCAGAAGCGCCTGGAAGCGCAAGCCAAGCGGCGAAAGAAGCGTGCTCGACTGCGCTTTGCGGTGAGCACGGATGTGCGCAACCGTGCTGTCCAGGCGTTCTGGGCGAGCATGTCGAGGCGATGAACTGGAGCGGCATGGGTATTCGCGAATATGCAGCCGCGCCGCATCTTTCGCCGACGAGCCTGCGCATGGCGTGACCCGGCTGGACGACAGCGAGGTCGAAATCGACTGGCGGGCCCATCTTCATCCCTCCGCCCGTCGTTAGCCCTAGTGCTAGCGGAACGCCGCCGGAATCGAGCTTGACAGCACCATCAGACGATGATCCGGCACCACCCCGGCAACCTGCGCGGCGCTTCTTCAGCGACGAGGAAAAGCACGTCATTGCATTGGAGAGCGACCAGCCCGGTGTCAGCGTCTCCGAGGTCGCACGCAAGCACGGGATCGTCACGGGCATGCTGTCCCGCTGGCGTGTGCAGTTCGGTGTCGCGCAGAAGAAGCGCGCGAAGCTGGCGCCTGTCGCACTGCCTGATGGCACGCCAGCAGCACTTTTGCTGCGTGACCTCGTGCAACCGCAGGACGGAATGACAGCGATCGACCGGCCTGACGGCCGGCGTGTCTTCGCACCTGCCGGCAGCGATGGAGACGTCGTTCGTGAAATTCTTGAAAGCGAAGGAACAGGAAGATGATGATCGCTCCCGCCGGCGTGAAGGTGCACCACGCGCTGGGCTACACCGATATGAGTAAAGGTCTCGACGGGCTCGCCATGCTGGTGCAGCAAACGCTGAAGCAGGATCCGTTCTCGGGTCATCTGTTCGCCTTTCGAGGCAAGAAGGCGTCGATGCTGAAGATCCTGTTCTGAGATGGAAACGGACTGTGCCTGTTCACAAAAGCGGCTCGATCGGGGCAGCTTCGCATGGCCGGTGATGGCGGGCTTCGATGGCTCGATCACGCTGACGCCGGCGCAGCTTGCGATGCTGATCGAAGGCATCGACTGGCGCGCTCCCGAGCGTGTTTGGAGGCCTGCCCTGGCCGGCTGAAATCGGCGCGTCGACGGCTACGGAAAAGCCCGGAATCCTTGGACTTTGAGACCATTTGTGATGCGATCGACGCTTTGGCCAGAACCTCTACATCCTCGCTCAGCGTCGACGAGAAAGACATGCTTAATCAATGTCTCTCGCAGTGTAGGATTGGAGCATGGTGAACTACTGCTACAAAAAAGCAGCATGACGCTTACGTTCGGCTCCTGGAAATTCAGCGACGATAGCTGGGCAGATGGACACGGCTAGCGAGTGTGTGGCCGGCCGCGTCCAGGGTCTTGCTGAAGCATTCATTTCGAAAGAACGGGCTCGACTCGAGAAGATCGAGGTGATTTCCAAGGGTCCGACCGGTTCCGGGGAGATGGAGAACCATGAATGCCGGCAAATATCATTTCGGCTTCGCCGTCGACTGGATGCGCGAGGATCTCGGTGCCGACCGCAATGGTGCAAAACTGCCGGTGACAGCGCTCGTCGACAAGTTCTACAAGGATGTACAGGCAATGGGCGCAAGCGCTGGGACACATCCTCGCTGTTCGCGCGCCTGGAAAACTAGGTTTCGACGCGACGCGCTTTTGCGGGTAGGCCATGGAGAAGCAGCGTGGATAATCGTGCCATCGGAATCGTTCTTATTCTTGTGGCTGTGATGTCACTCACTGCGGCTCAGATCGTCATCAAGTCGCGTCTGACCCACCACGGAGTGGTGCCATTCAGTTTCGAGAGTGGCTGGCCGTATCTGCTCGGCCTCCTCGCCGACTGGCGGGTCTGGATAGGCGGCACCTGCTTAGTGGTCTCCAGCCTGCTTTGGTACGCCGCGATTTCCAGAATCCCGCTTTCGCTCGGGTTTCCGTTCGCGGCGTTGTCCTATCCTCTGGTTTTCGCCAGCTCGATCGTCTTCCTGCACGAACGATTTGGCTGGCAGACCCTTGCCGGCAATGGCCTGATTGTCGTCGGCGTGCTGCTGGCGGCGACCCAGACGCCGTAGCTGTCGGTTTTGTGCGCGCTCGGCAGGAGCGTGGGTGCCCCAAAGCGGCTGCGTTCTTTTGGCGACATGCATTATGTGCGCGAAAGCGGCGCCTTCATGAAGTCGCGAGCGTTGTCGCCCGTATTGAACAGCAGGTCGATGACTGACACACCCGGATCGAAGCTGCCGTGTAGTTGCGGATAGGTCGGATAACCGGAATAATCCATCCACTCCACCTGAACATTGGCGGCATCGAACTTGTCGGTCTCGAGATAGGCTCTGGCGGCGGGGCCGCTGAGGTAACGGGTGGCGCCAAGTTCACGGCAGATGCCCAGCAACCGATCGGTCTTAGCCCCGCCGGCGGTGAGTTCGCGCGACAGCACGAACTGCGTATCGAAGCCAAGATGCGACGCCAAGGCGGTAAGGAAGTGCCGATTGAGATCGCTGAGGTGGGTAAAGGTGGCCGCGGCCTTGTAGAGTGATTCGAGTTTCGGACCGAAGGTCTTGTAGTAAGGGGCTCGTGCGTAGGCATTGGTTATCGACTGCCAGTGCTTGTCGAGGAACGGCAGGGGCAGTTGCAAAGCGTCGATGTTCTGGAACGAGCCGTCCGCCTTCGACACCGGTACGGTCAGCCATTTCGGACCATGCTGCGTCTTGATGAGATTGCGGTTATGCCAGTGGCCCTTCTGGGGATATTGCACGTCGTCATACACAACGAAAATATCGACCGAGCCGATGATATCGAAATAGCCTTTCCAGGGAATATAGGCCGATTGCAGGATGGCGATCCGCTTGTCGGAAACGCGCCGCGGATTGCGGACTGCTGTTGACGCGGGCATCCCATGTTCTATCGAAACCATCGGGCATTGGTATATCGCGGCAGAGGGAGCAATCAAGTCACGATCTGTGCTGCGCTCTGACTCGGACCTTCGGGAGCCGCGGTGGGCAAGACCAGTTCAGGGTCGCCTTGCCACCACCAAGCGCGATCCGCCGGCTGGCAGGGTGACGCCCGTCGCCAGTATCAGGCTTTCGAGCCCCATGACCGCCCGCAAGGATGCGTTGGCTGCCGATCCGATGCGCAACTCCCTGCCGGCGTCGAACGGTTGGCCAGCGCTGTTGCGCCGTCGCGACAGGAACATCAGCGGCAACAGAAGCGAGACGAATGAGGTGCTGTAGACGATGTCGAGCCCGGCGCCTTCGATCTTTTTATGCAACTCCCTCATTTCATAGCGCCGGAAATGAAACGAATACTCGTCGAGTTCGCTCCACAGCCATTTGTGCTGAGGCACGGTAATGATCACGCCGCCTCCTGGCTTGACGGCATGTTTCAGATTGGCCAGCACCTCGACATCCTCGTCGATGTGCTCAATCACGTCGAATGCCCCCACCACGTCGAATTCCGCGGCATAGGGCAGTCTTCTCGCGTCCATCTGCGCAAAGCTTGCCGAAGGCACGCGGGCAGCCGCAAAAACCAGGCCGACTGTGAAGATTTCAGTTCCTACAAGGCGAACGTCGGGAAATGCACGCGCGACGCCACTCAGGACGAATCCCGTTCCGCAGCCAATCTCCAGGAACGACCGGAACTGCGGAAAAAACCGCTTCAGCGTCCGAGCGACGATGGCATTGCGGGCCTCGAACCAGAAATTTCCGGCCTCGCGCGTGGCGAGCTCTGAAAAAAAAGTCTCGTGGAATCCCCCGCCTGCTGTTGCAATTTCAGGGGCCCAGGCAGGGAAACCATCCTTGCTCGCAGGGAAAAAACCGCAGTTCGGACAGGCCGCGTCCGTGAATGCATGCTGCAGACTGCAATGCGGGCAAATGATCATGTGTTCAATCTAGTCTCGACACAGAAGCGCATCCGGCCCTTCCCGGAGGCAAAGGCTTTCTTCATGGCGTTTTCCGATTTCGGCTCCGTCACCGTTCCAGGATGGCGACGCCGAACCCATCCCTCCCATAACCATTGCCGTTGTAGAGCAGAAAGCTAGCCTCGGCAGCATGCAGCAGGCTGGCATAGCATACCATCTCGGAATCCCACCCACTGGTGCTCGTGTCGAGCAGTGGCGCGATGTCGCGCTTCCAGTCGATCCCGTCGACAGATGTTGCACGATATACCCGGTAAGTTTCGCCTAAGCGCCTGGCACAATAGAGCATTTCGTAGCCCACGTCAGTCTTTTGGACGACCGGCCGGGCGATGGCGTGCTCGCCCTCATGGAAGGGCACACAGATGTGCTCGTCAGTCATCCAGGTCATGCCATCGAGACTCGTCGCGTGTTTAATGGTGTAGTAGTGGATCGGTGCATTTTTCCCTTCTGGGTCGACCTCCCATCGCAGGCCGGACACATACCACATTCGGAAAGTGCCACCTTCCACGAGCACCCAGGGCGCGCCAGCAAGCAGGGGATCGTAATGGTTCCGGCCGAGCATCGGCGCATCGGATAGACGATCGAAATGAAGGCCTCCGTCGTGCGATTCCGCGACCCCGATAGAGAAGGTGAAAGGCACCGTGCGGGTGAGTGACCAGCCGGTATAATAGAGTAACAAGCGACCTTCGTGATTAACGAGGCAACCGGGCATGGCGCCGGCGTCATCGAATGTCCCCGGCTGGCCAATATCGAGGGACGGTCCATCTGAGCGAGCGATCGGTGTGAGGCCTTCGGCAGTCGCGGTGACCTCGACCCAGCCGCCCCGCGAGCGATTGCTGTCATCGCGACTTGCAAAATGAATACGGTATTTTTCGTTGCCGAGCCTCTGGGCAAAGGGGTTCTGGCAATGCGAGCGCTCCCAAGGAGAGCCGCTCGGCGAGCACAATAGCCCAGCGCGCTTGAAACGCCTTCCCGCCCCGACCGAGTCAACGCCCAAAGCGGAACTGGAATGGGTCGCATTGGGTTTCACTTTGGTCTCCCAGGTAAATCCGGCCTAAACGACGTGAACTCTCTGGGAGCATTGCGATACATCCCCGAGATCATTGCGATACATCCCCGAGATACCGAAATAGATTCCGAGCAGAGTGCGCGAGATGTGCTCGGCAATCGGCATGGTGGCGTGCGAACACATCCATCCGATATGATCTGTCGAGCAGAGCAGGCGGCTGAGTTCCTCCCTTCACACCGCGTCAAATCCTTCTGAGCCGCGAGCTCGGCACTTTTGACCGCTCCGTTGCGCTGCCGAGGTAGACGCCGCCGGGCGCCGCATCTCCCAGAATCAGCGCCCCGGCACCGATCACGCACTTCTCGCCTATACGGATATGATCGCGAAGTGTCGCATTGACACCCACGAAGCAGGCCTCTCCGATCTCGACCCCGCCCGAAACCACAATTTGCGACGCGAGAAAGCAATGGTCGGCAATGCGTGCATGATGCCCGATATGATTGCCGCTCCACAGCGTCACGTTGTTGCCGATGGACGCAAAAGGCTGGATGGTATTGTCCTCAAGAATGAAACAGTTTTCGCCAATTCTGCCGTCATTGAACAGGCTGGCTTTCAAACTGACATAACTGACGAGTTCATATCCCATTGCCTTGACCGCTAGGTATTTCTGGCGGCGAACCTCATTCAATTGGCCGTAACTCAGCGCCACGAACGCCGCGTATGCGTCTGGCGGATAGTCCTGCGCCAAGGCGTCGAAAGGTACGACGGGAAGCCCTGCCAGTCGATCCGCCCTCAGGAATGCTCTGTCTACGGTGAACGCGACGACATCATGCGGCGAATCATGCGTGAAATAGTAGTGGGCAAGTTCAGCGATTTCCCCTGCCCCAAATATGATGATCGGGCGCTTCATATCTTTCGGACCAGGATGGTAAACTCATAGAGACCGTAATCGTGCAGCAGTGCCACCCGCTGCGCGTATTTTGTCTTGCAGATGTCGAAAAGGCGCTTTGGATCCGCATAAAAGAGATCGGCTCTTCTCTTGGCTCGATCAGAATAAGAGGAAAGGCAGTTGAAGGCGAAGCCGCGTCGGCTGGTGGCATGGAGTACATCCAGCGCCGCCTCCAGATATGCCGCCCATTGATCGTCCGGACGGGTAAGCCTGACGTTGAAAACGCCACTCGCAAAGCCGAAATCTGCAACCTGCATAGGCGCTGATCCGACAGTAAACTGCGCGTATGAACGATCGCCAAAAAGACTGACAGCTACTTCGATCATCTCTCCAGCCACATCGCAGCCGTAGTACCGTACGCCGGGGAAGCGATCGGAGAGGAACGGTAGCAAGGCGCCGTAGCCGCATCCCAGGTCGTTGACCGTGAAGTCGCCCGGCAGGTCGATCAACGAAGCCAATTGCCTGAATCGGAGGATCTGACCTTCTTCCGTATTCCAGTCCACACCCTTGGGGCTAGCGCCGTGCGCCTGTACCTTGTCGCCATAGTAGCGGGCAACCTCAAGCAGCATTGCCCCACTTTTGTCAGGTGCCGGCGCGCCAATAGACGTCATAAGCATAACCATCGGTGGATTGTCACACAGAGAATCGTGTCGCGAAGTTTAAATGGACGGTGCCGCGAATGATACCGAAATTGAATTTTGTTTCCCTCTACCAAACAGCCGCTGACGAAGGCGCCGGACGGTCTTACGCTGTTTGGAGGGCCAGACAAGCGCTAATCCAGTCGCCAATCCAGTCGATTGCTTCAGCCTTTGATAACTATATGACCAACGAAGTCGAACAAACCAGCGCCGAATTCGCCGAGCTGACAGCAGGGGTTGTCTCTGCATATCTGAGCAACAATCCAGGGCCTGCCGGAACTGATCGCTTCGATCCATCATTCGATATCCGGCCTCAGAGGGGCTGCTTGCAGCGCCGTTTGTAGACCTGGTGCCGGCAGTCAATCCGAAGAAAGCGGTATTCCCCGATTACATTATCTGCCTGGAGGATGGAAAGAAGTTCAAGTCTCTCAAGCGGCACATCCGTACGGATTATGACCTGACGCCGGATACCTATCGCGCCAAGTGGGGCTTGCCGCGCGATTATCCCATGGTCGGACCAGCGTACGAATACTGAACGGCGCTTTCTATCTGATCAGCTTCTGGTGGTAAGGGCGAGCCACTCGATCTTGACATCCAATTCCCCGGACGGCGCGGCGGCTCACCCCGACCCGCTATTTCGGTAAGCTGCAAGGGTTTCGCCCGAATTGCGCGGCAAGGTGCTGGACGCGGCAGCTGCCGAAGGGATGTCGGTGGTAGGATGATTGGAGAAAACCTTGAGCACCGCGGTGCAGAATTCCGCCCATAATTCTGCGACGACAAATTTAGTCGACAACGCCGGGCGAACCGGGGGACGACTGATTTTCTCGCGCATCGTTGCCTGCCCCACCGACGCCGTGATGGATGTCTCGAATTATCGTATAGGGCCGCCGTTTCGCCTCCGACAGAATATTGGCGATGTAAACACTGAGAACGCCCAGTACGAGCATCGTCATGCCGCCGAAAAACCAGATGGAGACGATCAGCGAGGTAAACCCGGTCACGCCGATCCCTGACACAAGGTATCTCACGATATAAAAAAAGATCAGAAGAAATGAAAGGACGGACACGGACATCCCGAAATACAGAACAATGTATAGAATTCGTGTTGACGTCGTCATCAAATAGCGCACCGCCATTTGAACGCGACGGCTAACCGAATAGGTCGTGGGCGATAGGGAGTGCTTAGCGACAACCTGCGAACCCTGCCGGAAGCCGGTCAACTGAAATAAATGAGCGATGATAAACTCGTGATCCTGATGGCTGACAAGCGCGGTAACGTAGGCGCGCGTCATGAGCCGCGCGATCACCAGATTGCGTGGCAGCTGGAAGTCGCTCAGCGCATCGTTGATTAAGAAGAACAAAGCGCCAGTCCATCTCTCAAAGGCGCCACCACGTCGAGATTGCTGGACCCCATAGACCACATCGAGCTGGCGTTCCGACATCTGGCCGGCAAAGGGCAGCAGCCACTCGGGCTCTTCCTCGAGATCGCAGTCGATGAGAAAGACCCGACCGCCGATAGCATGGGCCAACCCAGTCATCATGGCCTTGTGGTGGCCGAAATTCCGTGACAGATCGATAATGGTCAGGTGTCGATCGACAGCGCTGCGCGCAAGCGCAAGATCCAGACTGTGATCCGGCGAGCCATCATTGACCAGGATGATCTCAAATTCATCGCCGACAAGGTGACGCGCGACGGCAGAGATCCGGTCGCAGAACTCGTCGATGTGAGCCTCGGACATGTAGAGCGTGCTGACGATGGAAAGCTTCATCAAGGAGCGGTGCCTATTATGCCATGTGTCTGTGATCGATGACTTTAAACTCGAAATATTCGTGAAAACATCGCGCCGTCACCCTGCCCTGCTTCGTTTAAGGCTCTCGTTTAATCTCGGAGCGACCCTGGTCGACTCGCCACTGGTGGAAGCGTGACCCTTCGAGTATAGCGCTACTTCGTTCCCACGAAACTGGAGCACCGCCGTTCCTAGCCGAATCGCGGGCCATCCTTCAAACTTGGTTTTGATGATCACCAAATCACTCCCCATCGGTTTCAACCGCCCCCACCTGACTGGTCGCGAGATGCTTTACATCAGTGAGGCCAGAGCGGCCAAGCATTTGTCTGGTGATGGCGAATTTACCAAGCGCTGCAATGCCTGGCTCGAGCAGCATCTGGGGTGCGCCAAGGCATTGTTGACCCATTCGTGCACGGCGGCGCTCGAGATGTCCGCTCTCCTTCTGGACATCACGGCCGGTGATGAGATCATCATGCCGTCATACACGTTCCCGTCGACGGCGAATGCGTTTGTGTTGCGTGGCGCCCAGCCGGTCTTCGTTGACATCCGTGAAGATACCCTCAACATCGACGAGCGGCTGGTCGAGGACGCGATAACCCCGCGAACGCGGGCGATCGTGGTTGTCCACTATGCCGGGGTGGGTTGCGAAATGGACGCCATACTTGATATCGCGCGCCGGCACGGTTTGAAAGTGGTCGAGGATGCCGCCCAAGGTGTGATGGCGCGCTACAAGGGCCGTCCGCTCGGTGGCATTGGCGATCTGGGAGCCCTGAGCTTTCATGAGACCAAAAATCTTATTTCCGGCGAAGGCGGTGCTCTACTGGTCAACGACGGCCGACTTGGCCAACGGGCCGAGATCATCCGTGAAAAAGGCACCGACCGAACGCGCTTTTTCCGCGGCGAGGTGGATAAATACACCTGGCAGGAGGTCGGCTCGTCCTATCTGCCCAGCGACTTGCTGGCTGCCTTTCTCTACGCCCAACTGGAGGATGCGGAATCGATCACCGCCGAGCGGTTGCGCATCTGGAGCCGCTACCATGAGTTGTTGGCGCCGCTCGAGTACACCGGTCAGTTACGCCGACCTGTCATTCCCGCCGAGTGCGAACACAATGCCCATCTCTACTACGTGTTGATGCCTCAGGGAGTGGATCGGCATGGTGTGCTCGCAACTTTCCGGCAAAACGGCATTGCAGCCATTTTCCACTACGTTCCGCTGCACATATCGCCCGCGGGGCGACGCTACTGCCGCATTCACGGCGATCTGCGGGTAACGACACAATCCGCGGAACGTGTCATCAGATTGCCGCTCTGGCATGGCCTCGACATCGCCGCCCAGGAACGTGTGGCAGCGGTTCTGGGCACCATTCACAACTGAGAAATCTGCATGCTTTAAGGGTTTTTGATGCGTCGCCTGAGGATCATGACGGCTGCGGCCCGGCGCGGCCGTCCCATCTTCGCTGCCACAGGCATCAGCGGTGCGATCAATTTCATTTCTCATCCGTCATAATCGGTTTCGCATCGCAGGTCTTTCCAGTGGGGGCTTCGTAGATTCCCGCTGGTTGCACTCGACGAAGTCCCGTGGAGGCGAAACAGCCTGCATGACCTTCAATGCAGACAAAGTTCGTTTGAATTCTGTGCTCGAATAAGCCAAGAACGCAGCTACGAAATCAAGCAACTTGGCGAGTCTAGCGCGCCCAAAGGTGACATTTGCCCTCCAACGCTTCCATTCCGATGAACGATCTCGGCCGGCTGTTCGCAGCGCATCAGCCGGCGGTCGAGGCAGCGGCCTTAGAGACATTGCGCTCGGGCTGGTGGCTCAACGGACCGAGGATGAGGTCTTTCGCCGACCGTTTCGCTGAGTATCTCGGCGTTTCAATCTGCATCCCGGTGGCCAACGGCACGGATGCGCTTGAACTGGCCCTGCGCGCGCTCTCGCATCAGTGCAGACCGGGCGCTGAGATCGTAACCGTCGCCAATGCCGGCGGTTATACGACTACGGCTTGTCGACAAGTCGGCTTGGTACCAGTGTACGCCGATATTGAGGTCAGCAGCCAACTGCTGGCCATCGAATCGGCTGTCGCCGGGTTGAGCGAGCACACCGCCGCGGTAGTGGCGACCCACCTCTACGGCAACACAGTAGACGTGCCAGCCTTGCGATCGGCGATGGATGCGGCCGGCTACAAACATGTGGCGATCATCGAAGACTGCGCGCAGTCGCATGGAGCAAGCATCGGCGCGACTATGGCGGGCGCGCTAGGCGATCTTGCGACCTTTAGCTTTTATCCGACCAAGAATCTCGGCGCGGTAGGGGATGGCGGCGCGGTCGCCACCAACGATCCGACACTCGCCGATACCATCAGGCGGCTACAGCAATATGGTTGGCGCACGAAATACGAGATCAGTCACGCCGGCGGCCGCAATTCGCGCATGGATGAGATCCAGGCGGCGATTTTGGAGACCATGCTGCCGCATCTCGACGCACAAAACGCCGAACGTCAGCAAATCCTTGACCGCTACAGCCTTGTGGAGAATGAACAGGTGCGTTTCATCGCCCGCCGTGACGGTTCAATCGTCCATCTTGCCGTTGCGCTTTGTTCGGATCGCCAAGGCTTCCGCAAGTTCCTTACGGAACGCAACATCGCTTCGGACATCCATTATCCCATCCTTGATACCGACCAGGCGGGCTGGTCCGGCCTGCCGATGCGGGAGTCATCGTCTGGACTGAAAGCGTCACGCGACAGCGTCGCTCGTATCTTGTCACTGCCCTGTTTTCCTGGGATGACGGAGGGCGAGGTCGATCGCGTCTGTTCGGCGATCGTCGATTGGAAAGCCTGATGACCACCCATTCGCTCGTGATCCCGGTCTACCGCAATGCCGAGAATATCCCTAGCCTTGCCGCAGCTCTAGAATGCCTCAACGCAAAACTCGGCGGCGATCTCGAAGTCGTCTTCGTCGTCGACGGGTCTCCGGACCGGTCCGGACAGCTCTTGATCGAGCTTGCGCCTAAAACGCCCTATACTTGCAAGGTGGTGTTCCACAGCCGCAATTTCGGCTCGTTCGCGGCAATCCGCACCGGGATGGAAAAGGCATCGGGAAAATACATCGCAGCGATGGCCGCCGACCTTCAGGAACCACCCGAACTCGCCCTCGAGTTCTTCCGGATTCTGGCCGCCGATCGTGCCGACATTGCGTTCGGCAAGCGCGAGGGCCGCAACGACCCGGCGCTGACGCGGTTCTTGTCGAATGCGTTCTGGAGCACCTACAGGGCTTTTGTGCTGCCTGATATGCCGAAAGGCGGCGTGGACGTCTTTGCCTGCAACCGGGCGGTTCTGGACGCCGTGTTGGCGATCGAAGAACCCAACAGTTCGCTGGTGGCGCAGCTGTTTTGGGTCGGCTTTCGCCGTGAATTCGTTGCCTATGCGCGCAAACCGCGCCTGCACGGCAAAAGCGCGTGGAATTTTTCGCGTCGATTTCGTTACATGATGGACAGCGTACTTTCCTTCTCTGATCTGCCCATCATGCTGGTTCTTTGGCTGGGAGCCATCGGCTGCGCGATAAGTTTGGTCATGGGTGTGGTAACGCTTATTGCGCGCATAACCGGCTATATCAGCCAGGCCGGCTATGCGACACAGATTGTGCTGACCTTGTTCCTCGGGTCCCTTATTCTGACTGTGCAGGGCATTCTCGGTCTCTACATCTGGCGCACGGCGGAAAACACCAAACGGCGGCCACTGCGCATCATCAGCCACATCGTTTCGGGAGGCAGGGGATCATGAGGGGTCGTGCGCTCTTCGGATGCGAGCAATTGTACCTCGTGATAATATCAAGTGAGCAGCCCTCCTTTTTAGGACTCTTGAATGACCTTCTGTTCGATCTGCGGCAGTAGCGACTTCCAAGACAGGAGCGTTCTCTGGCCTGAACTCATCGCGGAATGGAGGCTTTCGCCGGAGGAGGTACGCTATGTGGATTTGCAGCAAGGTCGGACCTGTCTCGGATGCGGCGGGAACCTTCGTTCCATTGCCTTGGGCCGGGCACTGATTTCTATATGGGACGCCGGGCCGGTCCTCGCCGAATTCACTTGCAGCAATCGGGCGGCAAGGCTTTCGTTGCTTGATCTGAACGGGGCCGCCGGCCTCTCTGATACGCTCCGGGGGATGTCAGGATACCGGTCTGCCAGCTACCCGAAAGAGGACATGCAGGCGTTGAGCTTCCCGGAATCTAGCTTCGACGTGGTGGTTCATTCCGACACGCTGGAGCACGTGCCAGATCCGACAGCTGGCCTAAGAGAATGCCTGCGAGTTTTGAAACCGGGTGGCAGCCTCTGTTTTACCGTTCCCATTATCGTCGGACGCATGACCCAGAGACGTGACAACCTCCCGCCCAGTTATCACGGTGATCCAACGCAGACCGGCGAAGACTGGCGAGTTTATACCGAGTACGGCGCCGACGTCTGGTGCGGGGTGATCGAGGCAGGTTTCGAGGGAGTTAGTCTAATCGCGGTCGAGTACCCGGCTGCGATTGCTCTCACCGCTAAACGCTCATCCGGCGTTAGCCGCCGAGCGCCATAAGTTTCTCGCAACGTCGCGGCAACGTGCCAAGGATTCTTTTCAGGCCAGAGTGTGATATCCGGCGCTGGCAGATTGGTTGGGCTTGCCGTATGGTCAGTCCTTCCGGCCTCGCGAGCAGGTTGATGATGTTTAGGATCCTCGGATAATGGTGGGCAGCGGCCGTCGATGGCCTACAGATACGGTAGCTACCCCATTCTCAATTTTGGTTCAGAGAACAGCACAGCGCACGTCATGGCCCACTGCGATCCAGTATAGAGGCGACATAGACGGGCTGCGTGCCGCCGCAGTGATCTTGGTCTTAGGCTTTCACGCCTTCCCGCATTTTGTTCCCGGTGGGTTCCTCGGCGTTGACGTGTTTTTCGTTATCTCCGGCTTTCTGATCACTTCGATCATTGTCAGCGACACATTCACGTACAAGAATTTCTACGCGAACCGGGTGCGTCGAATATTCCCAGCACTTGCCTTGGTGCTGGCATTTGCTTTTGTCATGGGGTGGACTTTACTAGATCCCGAAGAGATGACAAGACTTAGCAAGTCGATTGTCGCCTCGTCGCTCTTCATTCCGAATTTCCAGTTCTGGAGCGAGGCGGGATATTTTGATGCCGCAGCGGAGACAAAGCCGCTGCTCCATCTCTGGTCGTTAGGTGTCGAAGAGCAGTTCTATCTTGTGTGGCCGCTGTTTTTAGGGGTGCTGATCAGCTTCAAGCATCCCATTTTGGCAGCTCTTATCCTAGTCTCGCTGGTGTCTTTCGCGTTCGGTTTTTTGTTGTCCCTCCGAGATACTACCGCCGCATTCTATGCCCCCTGGGCAAGAGCCTGGGAGCTTTCGCTGGGCGGAGTTCTAGCGGCACTTAATCTTCGCTATGGCCACCTTGGCTACGACGTTGCGGGTTATAGAACCGACATTGTCGGGGTCACTGCGGTCCTCGCGATATCAGCGGCGGCATTGTGGTCCGGCTCAACGTCTCCACTTCCACACCTTGTTGCATCTGGTGGGGCAGCAGCGCTGATTTGGGCTGGACCGAGAGGGATCGTCGGCCGACTGCTTGGCGGCAAAGTCTTGGTCGCCGTTGGGCTGATTAGCTACCCGCTATATCTGTGGCACTGGCCGATCCTAGTCTTCGCAAGGTTGCACAATGGCGGCTCGATTCCGGTTGCGCAAACCCTCGCCTGCTTGGTAGGAAGTTTTTTCCTGGCAGCATCCACGTACTGGTTGATCGAACGGCCGATCAGATTGGGGACCTGGAACAGATGGAGCGTTGTTCCCTTGGTAGGCGCCATTGTCCTCTTGGGGACAGTGAGCTTCGCGGGAGTCTCCACGCAGGGGTTTCCGCTGAGATTTCCGGAGGGAGTTCGCGAAGTTCTCGCCTACGGCCACTACGAATATGCAAAAGAAGGTCGAGCTCTGGATTGCTGGGTCAGGGCTGGAGACCCATTTGAAGCTTTCAATTCGAAGTGTTTTCTCAAGTCTCCGACAGCCGGCCGGAAAAGAGTGATTGTATGGGGAGACTCCCATGCTGCGCGGCTCTACGCTGGGATGAGGCCGACGCTTGCGAGCGACCTCGACATCGCCCAATTCACTAAAGATAGCTGTCCACCTCTACTGAATTTCGCTGGACCATGTGGCGAAAGCAACCGCGCCGTCCTGGACGAAATCCGACACGGCCAGCCGGATACGGTCGTGCTGTTCGCGGCTTGGGGATTCTATGGCGACTGGAAAGAAGGTACACGACTCGATGGCGACCTGGCAGCGACAATAGCAGGGATAAAGGCTGCTGGGCCCGCAAGGATCGTGGTCGTCGGTCCCGCGCCTCGATGGTCGGATGCATTGCCCAAACTCGTATATTACGCCTGGCTGAACGGCGGAAAGGAATTACCCGACCGTCTCAACGGTGGATTTAGTCCGGATACCTTTGCCACGAACAACAGGATATCCGCCATCGCCAAAGCGGCTGACGCCGATTATGTTTCGCTCGTCGATTTGCTTTGCAAGGATGCTGGCTGTTTGACCCATGTCCCGGGAAATCTGAGCAAGCTCACGTCTTGGGATTACGGCCACCTCACCACTGATGGTGCGGCCCTGGTCACAAAATACATGGTTGAACGACAGCTATTGCCCTGACTGCCACCCGAAACTTGGCCCCCTTCTCGGGAACTGATCCGAGCACCTCTCATGTCATGCCATGGCTGGCCACTCGATCGCTGGCAGTTCTGCGAGGAAGCCGTCGACGGTAGGAACCTCGCGATCGCCAGCCGCCACTTTGTCAAGTTCGCCATAGGCAAGTTATCATTTCGATCCCATAACCCAGTCAAAAGTTTCTCGGTTCGCGTCAATGACGGCTCGAACTCCTGCGGGTAATAAATGATTGATATCTCTATATAAAATTGTGTTGTGGCGATACGGGCGGCACCAGGTGTCATCACACATAGCAGGTACAGGATCAATGATCCTTACGTATGGGAATTGGGCTGCAACTGCCTCCAGCAACTGCATTGCGCCGGTCCGTCGATCCTTTGACGCAGCTTGAGTAACCGAGCATAATTCGTCGACATCAAAACCATATCTCAATGCTCTAACGACGCAATCCGGAGCGAAACGAGGCATCTCTGGGACAGGAGCAAACAGCGCGATCCTTTCGACCCCCAGGGAATGAAGTTTCTCTATAGTTTCCGTGAGCTTGCGCTGATAAAAATCGCGCTGCGCGGGAGCTGGCGCATCAGCGCCTAAATCAGCAAGGAACCTACCTTGTTCACCGGGTCCAGGTTCGCCCGACCATTTCCCATACATTGTCCAGAGGGAGATCAAAATTGCACTCTTGGCATGAACATCGGTCTCCAATTGTGCGAGACCGCGCGACTTTAGGTCGACGCAGTTCGCTTCGGTAGTAGCCTGAAATCCGACTACTCGAATATCGAAAATCGATGGACAGTTAGGAAGCATTAGGCCGGCCATTGCGGGATTGTGATACGCGGCCTCAATAGCTCCGTAACTTACGCCCGCGTGAGAGTCCCCAAACACCAGGATTGGTCTTTTCCCATCGAGATAGGTTAAGCAAGCAGTTGTGCTTTCGATGACACCTAAATTGCAAGCCATTCCATTCGACGGGTAGGGTTCGATACTGGCAAGCAAGGGGGACAAATTCACCACAATCTTCGGAGCCAAATAGACGAATCCCAGGCCGGCGATACAGGCAATAATACAGGCAACTACCCCATTGATGGCTGGATACCAGCCAAGTCGGTATTTCCCCTTCTCTCGTCGCCATGTGAGAATCGGCCGCTCGATCCAGATGTGAGTGCAAATCGCGAGCACAAAGGACAAGACGCCGACCGCAGCCATCCATTTCGGGCTCGGGTTTCCGAAGTTGTAAATGCGAGCCAATGCAAGAGCAGGCCAGTGCCATAAATACCAAGCGTATGAGACAACACCAATGCCAACCATTGGTGGCGTCGCAAGCCACCAGGTCCCGACACCGCGTCGCAACGCGACGCCTGCACCAATTACCATCGCGGTGCCGACGACGGGAAGCATCGCCCAATAAGACGGGAAAGGTGTTTGTGAGTTGAAACAGAAAACGGCATAGGCAATCAGCACGATACCGAGCACGCCGATCACTTCGATTGCAACCGCCGGCAACCTTTGAAGATACGACACCGCCCCCAAAATCGCGCCCCCGACAACAAATTCCCATGCGCGGAACGGCATCAGATAGAAGGCGTAGTTCTTGGTGATGCCCGTACCTGTATAATAGATGCAGCCCACGAGTGACGTGATCGCGACCACGACGCCGAAGCCGAGGATCGAGATTCTCAGTCGGTACGCCAACCAGAGTAGGAGAGGTGCGAAAAGATAGAATTGTTCTTCCACAGAAAGCGACCAGAGATGAAGAAGAATCTTCGACCCGGACTCCGTATCGAAATAACCTTGCTGGTCGAGAAATAATTGATTAGCAACCATTCCAGCAGAATAGATAACCTCCTGCCCGAATTCTTCAAATTCGCTTGGAAGTACAAGGACGTAGAGGGCTACAATTGTGCTGGTTAAGACAACAAGAAGGTATGGGGGCAGTATCCGCAGCGCCCGTCGCGACCAAAAATCAGAAAAAGAAAATGAGCCCTTCTTCAATCCGAACAAAATCTGATTTATGATGAGGAAACCTGAGATGACAAAAAATATATCTACGCCGACGTACCCGCCTGATACATATGGAACACCCAGGTGGTAAAATACGACACTTGTTACAGCAATGGCCCGAAGTCCATCCACAAAACGGAAATACGAGCTTCCATTAAGGTCATTTGAAATCAAGTCTAAACCTCATTGCCTTGCCGACAGCTGGGCGCGTTCTAGTCCTACGCTTAGGCATTTTCATTGAGTGTCAATGAGAATTCCGCGTTGACGAGGTGCATGGATATCCAGTGACAATTTTCTTGGTGGGAATAACCGGTATTCCAAGCGTATCTATGTCCATATTGCGCGCACCACACATCTACTCGCTGTGATACGGCCGGCTACCTCGTTGGCTCGCTTCATGAATCGAACAGTCATACTCGCCTAGCTCGCTTAGATCGTTGGGTTCGGTGATCGAACGCCGATCCTCTTGAAGATCAAGATACCCCCACCGAAAGCGGCATCGGGTATTAGCGCTGGATCAGAAAATAATCCGCTCTGCTTAACGGCGTCGACAAAGCGTCGCCGAAACGCGGCACTCGCGGTGGGTAGGTTTGGAATGACGTCGGTGAAATCAGGTGTATAGGCGACGACTATATCTGCCTTCTGAATTTCTCGCTCATGCTCATCAAAATCTGCGCTCAATTGCGGAACGGTCCAGCGAGGAAGGGGAAGTCCCTTCTGGCGGTAATTGAATTCTAGTGTCAAGAAATTCGAGTAGTTTGAAGATGTCGAAAACAGGATAGTTTGGTCGTCCACGTTATCGCCAATAATTTCGGTCATCTTATCGACCAATGCATGTCGGGTATTTGCTTGCGCTGTAGTGACGTATGCGTGTGACATCGTGAATTCCCACTGAAACTGCCATAGCGAAACCGCTAGAACCAACGCGCAGAATGCTGTCGAATAGATCCGCGGCAAGCTGCGCGCAATTACAGTCGCCGCTAGCGCGGTAGACACTAGCAGTGCAGCCGCGAACGGAAATCCGTGCGGGCCCTTAAAGGTGGGGATTGTGACTGCGACATAAGCGATGAGCACAAGCGCAACAACCAATAGTGCTCTTCGCAGTGCTGTTATGTCGGCTCCGATCCAAAGGACTATGAAGGCGAGAAGGGCGACAACCGGCGCACCGTAAACCCACCAGCCAATCGATATTTTCCCGTAGTATCCTGTCAGGTAAAAGTTGAGGGTTTCGGCAAGAGGAAGAGGATGAACCCAGATATCAGCCTGGCTTCCCAAAACTACGGCATATATATACGAAACAACGCTATCTAGGGAGAAGGCATAGTACGGCAAGCTTATGGTTATCGCCAAGCCGAACACGACTATGGCGGAATAAAGAATCGCTTTATATTCTCTTTTGAAGGCTGCGGTAAGAGATATAAGCAGCACCGCGATACCATAAAGCGCGAGCGTGAGCGGAAATATCGTCGGCTTTCCCCATAGCGACAAACCGCAAAAGATGCCGCCGATTATTTGCGCTCGACGGTTCGCCACCCAGTCCGTTCGCGTGACGATATAAACGGTGCCAATGGCGACAAGCAGTGCCGCAAGCATGTCAGGACGAAACCATATCAGCGTCATGCCGATATACGGGCCGCACCAAAGAGCCGAAAGAAGCAGTGTGGACTGCGCTATCGTTAGGTCTCGTGCAACTGTAAGAAATAAACGTGAGAAAAATAAAAGTATAACTGCGTTCGTTACCGCTCCTATCCAATCGTGAACGCCGAAAAGCGCAAGTCCAGCGAAGGCTGCGCCTGTCGAAATCGGAGCGTGAGGTGGGCCGGCGAGATAGGTATCGAAAAGGCCGGTGAAGCCTTGAGTATCGAAGATCGAAAGATAGTACCCACCCTGGTTGAGGTAGGAGACGTCATCGAAGGTCGGTGGGAGAGCCAACCTGCCATGCTGCAACGACTGCCGAATCATCAGCGCGCTGAAGAACGCCGTCACTATCGCACCCTGTAGCCATAACGATCCCGAACTTCTCTGGACGCTCCTGTCAGTCATTGTCTATTCCCTCATGAATCTTGGCGGCCAGCGCTTGCGCAGCAGCGGAGCGCAAGATCAGATATTGTAGTGGAATCGCGGTAATGATTACGACAGCCATAGCAAGAAACGCTGGCAGAGCGAACATATTTACCAGTATATTCAGTGCTGTAAGGCCGTAGAAATATTGAAGGAGGTATGAGGCAATCACGGCTGCCGCCATTCGCTTGCTGTGCCCCGATCTAAAAACAAGAAAAGTGTTTAAAAGGTACGCTATGATAATACCAACGGAATAAGACAGCGTGTAAGAGAGTGATGAAGGGTAGGCCTGGTTGAGTATTAGAAACAAGGTGTAGGTAAGTCCGGTATTTAGCGCGCCAGACCCAAGAAATCTGATTATTTCCCATACCTTTTGTTGGGACATCTTTCGATCAATCGGCATTTGAACCGGAACAACGCTTCTGAAATTCCTCGTATGTTCGGATATAATCCGTCGGATCATAGAAGTGAGATGAAAAAACCAATAAGACCGATTCTTTAGAGTATTTATACTGAGTCCCCCAAATCATCTCAGGCATGTAGATGCCCATTCCAGGGCTGTCCAGAATTAATTCTCGGCGGAATTTGCCATCATCAAGCAGTACTCCTACAGACCCCTTCAGGCAGATCAGGAATTGCTTGCATTTTTTATGGGCGTGTTCGCCCCTGACTTCGCGAGAGGGGACGTCAAACACCACGAAATATCGTTGAGGTATAAAAGGAATGTCACGCTCGAACTCGCCGGCGGTAAGGCTGCCGCGCATGTCGGCCACCACTTTAAGATCATGCAAGGTGGCGCCGCCAACCCCCAAGTCCTGCACACCGCTCGCAATGGCACCCTGAGTCGGAGACAACGAGACGGGCTTGGACATTTGTCCGCCGCCTATCTGGACGTAGCCTTTTATTCGAGCTGGGTTGCCGGCTACGATCGCGTTTGGAGGTACACTTCGCGTGACGACTGCCCCGGCGCCGATCATCGCGCCAGGTCCGATCTCGATGCCGGGCAGAATGGTGGCATTGGCGCCTATGGAGGCGCCTTTCCTAACCATCGTCCTGTGAAAGGCTGTAGGATAGACCTTGCTGCGCGGAAACCGATCATTGGTAAACGTTGCGTTGGGACCGACGAACACGTTGTCTTCCAGTGAGACGCCATCCCACAGCTGAACGCCGCACTTGACGGTGACATTATCGCCCACAACAACATCGTTCTCAATGAAAACCCCGTCGCAGATATTGCATCCTTCGCCAATCTTCGCGTCAGGCAGGATATGGGCAAACGCCCAAATGCGCGTCCCTTTGCCAATCGTCGCACTTTCGCAGAGTGCTTTTTCATGCACGAAAACGTTGTCCATCTCGATCATTCGGCAGATCCCCTAATCACGTTCTGAGGATTGGAAAGCACGCGGGGCCGGAAGCTCTTTCGGCTGCCAGCCCAATTCCTGTTACCAGTTCGTGCCAGGCACGCGCAAACCAGCGGTATCGAATCCGGCCTTGCGCGCAACAAAAGGCAACAAGCGCTCGATCGCATGGAGGACGGTGCCGTCATAGGGAACGGGCTCCGATGGGTAGTCATTCCAATCGAGATCCAGTTCGAGTAGCGGAAACAACACCTTTGGTCGGCACCAGAACATGGTTCCCAGCGGAAAATCGAAAAAGTCCGCCAGCGGCGTGGTGATGCCCATCCGTCTTGCCAAATCTTCAGCGATTTCTCTGTTGTCGTTCCAACCGACGAGGTGTGGATCCTCCGCCATCAAAAGACCTATCACCGGGTTCGATGCGAAGACTGCTGCAGCCAGGTCGAGCATCGCATGTTCGCCGCCAACCAAGTTCTCCCAAAGGAAGTGACGCCATGCCTCACCCATAGCCGCGTCCGTGCCCACGCTCTTCTTGGCGTGAACGTGGCCGATTATATTGTAGCTGCCATCAAGCAATCGCGGTAAGAATTCAGTAAGAAGCGGTCCGACATCGCGCCCCCTGTTGGGGACGATTTTGATTTCAACCGAACCGTGGTGGTCGCCAAACGCGGCTCGAAGATGTCGGGCTTTGGCGTCGGTGTCCGTGGACAAAAACAGATCGCAGCGAGTGCGGTTACGCTTGAGCCGGAAAGCCAGGTCGTCAGCCAGATCTTCATAGTAGAAATGGGCATGAAGGGCCACACGCTGCATACCTTCCAAGGGCTGGTAAACACTGTTGGTAGGTTTGAAAACGTCCCGGGACCAAGAGCCGACGGGCCGCCCGGCGCGGAGCCAGTGAGCCAAGGGATGGGCTTGTCCCGGGCCGCACTCTTCTGGATTCGCTTGTGCATAGCTTTGCAGATTGAAGCCCGGACAAGGACGACGGAACTGTGGATTGGCTGTTGAATCGGTCGAAAGGCCCATGATGCTCCATTGCTGGAGTGTGCGCCGCGCAGCTTCCAACTCGTCGACGGGCGCCATACCTGGAGGAAGAACCATATCGAGATCAACAGCAGTAGCCTCCATCAGGGTGGCAAGATCCTCGTCATGGAGCGCTGCCGCAGCTGTTTTGCCCCATTCATCGACTTTTTGAACATACGTGTTCATGTTGTAAGCCAAATGTCCTACCCGCGCCACTTCGGCTCCCAAGGCCTTTGCCTTGTCGCGGTCGTCTGCCAGCCCGCACAGGATGACGGCAGCAGCATGAACGTCGAGATGAGGCGCGATGAGAGGGCGTGTCGCAACGTCGGCGCCTAGGATTTCCGCTGTTCCACAGGCGTCCTGGAAGCACACGGTCGGTATCCCACGCACAATCGTATCGATCGCCACATTTGGCTGCGGATCGAGGCGGGAACTGAGAAAGAAGGCGTTCGCAACGGCATATGCTGGCTCCAAATCGGATACCGCATCAAGCATGACCAAGCTATCTCCTAGATCCGACTTGGCTATCTGATAGGCGAGATACGCGGAATAGCCACTGTCATGTTCCGGATCGTACCCATGACCGATCCAGACAAATCGAAAGCGAACATTCGGTCGCAGTCGTTTCGCTGTGGCCGCTGCACTTACAAAAAGATCAACGCCCTTTCGAATATGCACCGAGCCGGCGCCAAGCACTAGAAAGGAGTTCTCCTCACCTTCGGGCTGCAAACGAAGCAGGAACTCGTCTCTTTTTTTGTCAGTCGGCTCATGAGCTAAGGATGTCGGGGGCGTATCGCTGCGCCCCTGAGCCATGACATGAATTCCGGGGCGCTTTTCGAGGCCAGGAAAGGCATCATACGAAGACTGCGCAACGATCTGGGCTGGAAATACGATATGCTTTGCCCAGTCATAAACGTTACGCATCTTGGCTACAGGACGCGTATAGGCAGCAAATTCGTGCACCAGGGCAACGCTCGGCACCCCAAAGGACGCCAAGGCAGGCACCATGATCTGCGTCTCTATACTGTTGGCGATGGCATAAAGTGGCTTGAATTCCTCTACGATTCGCTTGGCTAGGCGGGTTGCATCCGCAGCGTGCCAGTCCTCCCATGTCAAAGGACCAACGGAGGAGGCAGCAACAGCGATGAAGTCGTTTTCCAGTTCTCCACCGCGCATCATCAGGGAGACCACCGTTGCCTTTTTCGCCAGCTCCCGGGCAAGGTTCCAGCCCAACATCGGCGCGCCCGTTCTCGAAGCCTCATGAGAAATCAAAAGCACAACCGGTTTTTCGGATTGCGGCAAGGGAGGAAACTCTAACCTGTCAACGACGGACACTCCTCGCCGACCTTCGCGCCGGCCATGGCGGTCGAAATGCAGTAAAGGCGAAAACCCAGCGCTCGCTATTTCTGGGTACCGTTCTCGATAATAAGCCGCATCAAACAAAGGCGATGCGCGCCAGCCCAACGGCTCCCCGACCAGTGCATAGTGCAATACAGGGTCCATGCCGGCAGGCAAACGGTGGGCGTAAAATTCAGCATCTAAAGTCGGCGACAGTCGCAAGTCCGCAGCGACCTGGTCGGCCTCGTGTCTATTCGCGGGCAGCGGTCCCACCAGAGCAGAGAGTTCTAGCCAGACGTATGCAGGCGGCTTGAAAATTCCTGCCGCCTCGTAGAAGGGACGCAAGAAATCGCCGTTGAATCGCGCATTCGGCTCCAGCCCAATCCGCCAGCCAATTTCCGCATAGTGTCCCACTGGATCCCGCAGTTCCGGCCGGCCAAGGGAGGAACGATAATAGTCGGCATCCACGAACCCTGTCATTTCCAGCATAGCGACGAATTCCTGGCGAATTTCATCAGCTATTACGCTATCACGACTCTTCATTGTGTGCGTCCCGGTCCAAGAACTCGATTACGGACAAAGGCGCGGAGTGGGCGAGGAAAAAGCCGCGACGCGCTGAGTACCCCAAAGCGTTTCAGGATGGCCTCGAGGCGGCGCCGCAGGCCAAAGTAGCGTTGCTCCCATTCGGCAGCTTTGCGCTCCAATTCAGCATTCCGCTGTCGTAGTTCGTTGGCCTCCGTAGCTTGTCTGAGGCGCGATTCAGAGAGGATATTTGCGTGTCGAAAAGACGTTCTCAACACGTCTCGCTGCACGCCTGCCACGGCCAGTTCCGAGCGCACTTGTGTCAACTCGGCCCGTAGCCGCTCGAGTTCAGCCAAAGGTGCGGAGGCTGATTGAATTTCGATTGCCGCCCCATCAAAGGACCCGGTGGGATGCTGCTGGTCCTTAGCAGTTTCGGCGACGCTCCGCGGCTCCTTAATGTCCGCACGGCTCCCCGACTGAGCCAAACCAAAAGCGGCTTCCGTTTTTTCGACTTCTGCTTTGATGGTTTCCCTCGCCGTTTGGATACCGGAAACTAGCAATTCCGACTGCTCCATATGGCCGCGAAGCTCCGCGTGAGCGCCACTTCCTGCTCGCGCCAAGTCAGCACGGCTGTCCGGCGGAGCCAAGGCCAAGGCAGCTTCCGCTTTTTCGGCCCGTTCGATTTGTGCTTTGATGGTTTCACTAGCCGTTTCAATCTCGCGGCGGAGACCGGAAACCAGCAATTCCGTCTGCTCCATGTGGCTGCGTAGCTCCGCGTGAGCGGCCGCGCCACTCGCTGCTTGCGACAGAATTTCGCCGATCTCGCTTGTTTCGATGAACAACGAATTAGGAACACTGGGAAGGTCCGATTCGGACGCAATCGCAATGTTGTAAGGCGGCCGAGGCAAGCCGTGACTGACCTCGTAGTGCTTCACTCCTCGTCGCTCGAACGTTAGCGTTCTCGATATTCCAGCCTCGTCATCTGCGATGAGCGTTGAACCGAGCAGCGGTCTCTGCAGGAGTATCAAGACATTGCGGAATGCCCCCTTCAGCAGGGCTTCGAACTCGACACGCGAGAGTTCGTGCACATGATAGGGATTGGCAGGGCTTCCGAGCGGAGAATAGACATCTCGTTCAGGAGACGAAAGGATGAGAAAACCGTCTGGTCGCAAAACGCGCTGAACCTCTGCGATAAACAGATCATGTTCAAGAAAATGCTCGAGCGTTTCGAACGATACGACCACGTCGACACTTGCATCTCCCAACGGCAACTTGCGAGCGTCTCCTTGCTGATAGCGAAGGTTGGGCGCGACATACCCCCCCTGGGCGTGCTCTACTGCCTCGTCGGACAACTCGATGCCAACAACCGATCGCGCGACTTGAGCCAAGAGAGCGGAGCCGTAGCCCTCGCCTGATGCGACATCGACAACATCCAGGTCGCGGCAAAGAGCCCGGGCAAGAAAATAGCGATGAAGGTGCTCAATCTCCACCTGACCCGCCGTAGCGGTTGTCAACCGTTCGCCAGTCCACTCTAGTGCTTGCCGCGGCAGGACCCGTTCAAATATTTCTCCCATTTGATCTCCTCTCACTGATCTAGGGTGCCGCGCCACTTACCGCTGACTTGTCACGATGCGTCGCGCTACCACCAAGATCCGCAAGTGTCTGGCTCAAGCCTTCAGAAAAGGAGAGGATTGGTCGCCACCCCAACACTTCCCGAATAAGGGAGATATCGAGCACGCTCACTGGAACATCAAATTTCCGACCGCGCTCATAGCGAACATCCAATTTATGTGGGAGCTTTGATTCTAGTTCGGTAATGACCCCGTTCAGGCTGACGCCTTCGCCGCTCCCGATGTTGAATACATGATGGCTGTCGAGCGGTGCTGCGCGCGCCAGCGCAACCAAGCCTGCTGCTGCATCGGAGATGTGAATGAAATCGCGTACGACTTCGCCATCCCCCCAGACGACTATTGGTTGGTGCGACAATGCGTGGTGTAGGAACGTGGTTACCGCACCTAGGCCTTTTGCAAAATTCTGCCCTGCTCCAAAAGGATTGGCCAGACGTGCCACACGACAGTCGAGACCATACAGGGCTCGATAGGTCCCTAGATAAAGTTCAATCGCAGCTTTACCTGCGCCGTAGACGGTAATCGGGTTTAAACGGTGATCTTCATGCACCGGAACGCGCAGCAGTTTGCCATAAACCGTGCCTCCGGACGAAGCGAAGATCAGCCTTGGCGCCTGCGCCCCCTTTTTTCGAAGCGCCTCTAGCAAACCCAGCGTTGACGCCACATTGGTCGACAGATCAAGGGTGGGATCGTTGTTGGCGCTGGCAGGAACGGATGACCATGCATAATGGTGAATGACCGTGACCCCGTCGATGAGGCTATCCCATTGCGCGTTGGCAAGATCGAAACTGCGCCAAGCGATTCGCTCGTCAAGCACAGGCGTAAATGTCGGCTTCGAAAGAGAGCGCCCAGCTAGGACAACTTCATGCCCGCTTCGCACCAGGAGTGCAGCAACATGTCGGCCAATGAAGCCGCTTCCTCCGAGAATCAGGTGGCGTTCCACGACGCTGGGCTTTTCTACCTGAGATGACATGCGGATATGCACTGCCGCTCCGAATACGGTTGACTGCAATTGCGGGAAACAGCATAGAACCGCAATTCTTGACGGGCAGGAGTACAAGTCGCCCTGCCCAAGTAGGGCCGTACCCTGACTTCGCCAGCGCGTCAAAGCATATTGGTGACGGATGGATATTATCAGAGCCGTCGCATATTCTGCTCAGGAAGCTATCAGCGAAGCGGCGCAGCCGCAGGACCAGTCAGGAGCGGAGCGCGAATCCGTCGCAATCTTGCGCAGGTCCGCCTCGGTGGCGCCGGCCTTCACATAGCGGCGGAAATTGGCGAGCGTGACGCCCTTCATGGTGGCGCCACCGGTGAGCATTCCGTCCCCGACCCGAACAAGCCCGAGGCCGTCATTGCCTATGAAGAGCAGGTCGCTCGGGACATTCTGGAGAGTGGCGTCTTGAAGATCGACGGCTTTTCCGATGGCTTCTGGCGCGTTCCGGCCGGCTGGACGTATCAGGATGCCTTTCGAGCTTAAGTCCGCTCAAACCACCCCTACAAACCCGATATGAGCGCCGGCCGCTCTTTGAAGTAGAAGCTCGTTACAGGGCGGAGCCGGTTGTTGTCGAGTCACGGCTTGCTGTCGCAAAAAGACCGTAGAGGCCTGTTTCCGGCGCGCTATTTGTCAAACCGGAACAGCAGCCACTCGCCGGCCTTTAGGTCCGCTTTGGCCCCAGTCGGGTCCCATTGCGGCGGGCGACTGCTGTTTACCAGATACCATCGTATCCCGGCTCGTTCCAATAGTGACCCGGCCTTTTCGTAGCTGCTTGCCTCCTCCACGGACTTGAGGAGAAGCTCCCGCTGCTGAACTGTTTTCGCCAAGCTGTCCGATCTTAGCGAGTATACTTTCACTCGACTTACGAAGGCCGGCATGCCTGTCAGAGCGGTGACCACGGTCGCTTGATCCGCGAGCGTGACTTCCGGGTCAGGCCTGTCGAAGGTAAGAACATCACGGGGGCCCGCGTGAATACGAAGGTGCTCAGCGAGAGAAAAAAGCGCGGGGTCGACCCGGGTATTGAAAAAGTTCGCCGCCCATGCAAATCGGGGCGTCGACATTTGCCGGCCAAAGAGCAGGGGAACGGCAATAGCAGCGACCCCTGCCAAGCAGAAAACTAGATTTGCAAAGGTCCTGTTCGGGGGCGGGAATAACCGTCTGCAAAGCTCGACGACAGGGAGCACGGCCCACGGTACGATTATCGCATAGACGAGCACAAAGCCACGATGTTTGAATTCGGTGATGTCACCAGTCCAGGGCGGAGGTGCCAGAACTGTGACTGCGACAAACGACAGCACGAACAGGCCTGGAATGAAATCCGTCAGCTTTCCCTCATGACCGAAGAGCTTCTGCGCGAGATACGCGGCATAGAAGAGCAATGGAGCGCCAAAAGCACTGAGTAGCAGCACAGCGACGCCAAAGATGGCGGCAAGGACGACACTGTGGGCCTTCAGCAGCGTGTAAACGGTGTCCGTCCGCACCATCGCGTCCTGATGCTGGATGACGTCGAGGTATGGAAGCAGATCCAAGCGATAGCCAAGCGCTTCCCTTAGCGGGGCAACGAGGACGAAGGTCACGAGAAGGGTAAGCACAAGGGCGATAGTTGCGAGCTTGACTAGTTGCGTCTGCAACGAAGCGCCGCCCAATCGAGCGAACGTGACCGACGCCCACACAGGTGCGAAGAGCATCGTGCAATGGACGCGCAAGAGAACCGAACAAAGCCCTAGGACCGCACTGCCGACGAGCAGGAGTTTTCGCGGCCGCGATGTCCACAGCAGTAGTAGGACTGTGGCAGCGGACACGATTCCGATCCCGTACCCCGATCCTGGTGCGGTTACCAGGAGCCAGTGAAAGCCGAAGAAACCATTCCCGAGCCAGTAGAATGACGGATCAGGAACAGCGGTAACAGCCGCGACGCTCGCTATGGCAAGCGTTCCGCCGCGCAGTGCCGTTGCGACCGCAGCGACACCAAGCGTCAGCATGAGGAAGGACATCCCCAGCCAGGTTGAGACAGCCACCTGCAGTGGCGTGGCGTTCGAAAGGCTGGCGAACGTCGCAGGCAGGACATAACTGGCGAGATGATAGAATCCGGGGGCGACATCAACCATTGAGGCGAGCCCGCGCCCGAATGCGGGATAGGGCCCGAACCTGGCGATCTCACCGGCGTGAATGAAATAGTCTGTCCAGGCCGGAAAACGGCCTGTCACCACTAGGACGTCGGCTGCTCGACTCGTTGGCAGCGCCCATGCGTAAGAACTGGCGCAACATAGCAGGAAGAGGCCCAGTTCCTCTAGACGGGTCACGCGGAGGCCCGTGCGTGCAAGGCCGGGAAGGACACACACGGTAATGGCGAGGCTCCAAGCGGTCATGGCGCTCCAGGCGGTGAAGCCTGCCCAAGTGATTATCGGCAGGAGCGCCAGGCTGGTGGCTGCGATCCCGATGACAGTCTCAAGCATAAGGGCGGCCGGAAAATCCTTTGCGCGAAGGAAACCAAGCGCCAAGGAACCTGACCAGATCGTAGAGATGCACCACCACCACAAAGTGAGCCATTCGGGGATTCCGCGGACCGCGCTCGGATCGAGTGCGCCGATCATCGCGGCCATCGCCAATCCGGAAACGACTCGCGTGACAAGCGTTGCCGGCTCCTGATCTGATTTTGCTGCGTGCATTGGTTGTTCTATCGATCGTCGGTGTGATAACGCGCTCCTTGTCACGCCGACGGCTGTCGGACAAGGCCATAAAATGCGAAGGCGCTGCGCGGCTTCGCAGAGCCTTCATTGCGACAACGGGAAGGAAGGGAGATCAACATGAAAACCTTGCCGAAGGTGCTCGGCCCAACTGAACTCTCCAACAGTTTTCTCGGCAATCTCGTTCAGGTTTGCGTGTTCACGCGCGATTATCGCCGCACGCTCGAGGGCTTCATCAATCTGGGCGTCGGTCCCTGGACGATCCGCACCGTCGATTCGTCGAAGAACATCGAGGTGATCTATCGCGACCTACCGGCCGACTTCTCGGTGAAGCTATGCCTTGCGAACAGCCAGAACATGAATTGGGAGATCATCGAGCCGTTGCGGGGCCGGTCGATCTACGCCGATTTCCTGGAACGGCATGGTGATGGCCTCCAGCACCTTGCCTTCAGTTGCAACTCATCGGCTACGCCGAGCGCGTCCGCCAGTTCGAAGAGCGCGGCTACCGGTCACTGCAGCACGGCGACATCTTCGGCGGCATCGAGTTCCATTATTTTGCCGCTGAGGACGATTTACGCACCACGATAGAGATCTACCGGGTGCCCTCAGGTTTCGTCTTTCCTGCGCCTGAAGAATGGTATCCGGGGCCGCCGCCGGCGGCATCATAGGCGCGGGAATGCCACGGCGCAGGGTGGTGCCGGCTTCGCCTTGCCGCTTGCTAGTCTGTGTAGGCCTCGGTGATTCCCATCTCTGTCAGGCTGCGGCGGCCTTGATGTTCTGGTTTAGGCTAAAGAAATTCGTTGGATCGTATTTCCGCTTCACCTTGGCGAGCCGATCATAGTTTTGGCCGAACGACCTCCTGATCACATCGTCGCCTGCCTCGCTCTGAAAGTTCAGGAAGTGATTGCCACTCGAGTATGGCTCCAGAGCTTCGTACATCGCCCTCGCCCAAGTGATATGTGTGGCGCTTTCGGCCGGATCGGACCATTGCGCAGTGATGCCGATGTTGTATTCGGCCTGGCGCTGGGCGAAGGCGGACTCAGCAGCGCCCACCCGACCGGGCGCACCGCCATAGAATTCGACCACCACCGCCGAGAGGGCTGATTGCATGCGGTTGCCGTGCTCCACCAAAAGATCAATGACATCATCGGTCAGCTTGGGCACGAAACTCGCCTTCCAGTAGTTGTGAGAACCGTCCGGGAAAGCCATGTTGAGACGGCCTTGCATCGCAGGGAAAGGCATCGGCTGGGCTACGTCGAGGGCTGGTGGCCCATAGGCGCGCAGCGGCGCCAGTACGCGTTCTCCCTCGGCCATGTCGCCGCACCAGCAGCCAACCATGGCCACGGCCGGCATCCCATCCGGCGTCGTCACCATGGCAGCATAGGCGGTTAGTTCCTCAGGTGCCGTTGCCATGAAGTCGCGGTAGAAACGCAGCATCTCGCCGGCCCGGTCACGGGGATGCGCGATCAGTCCACCGAGGACCATGGAAATCGGCTGAGCCCGAAAGCGGAAGCGTGTCACGATGCCGAAGTTGCCGCCGCCCCCGCGAAGCGCCCAGTACACATCTGGGTTCTCTTCTGCACTGGCCGAAACGAGATCGCCTGCTGCCGTGACAACCTCGAACGAAATCACGTTGTCGCAGCTTAAACCGTGCTTTCGAACAGCCGACGCCGCCACCGAGCGTTAGCCCGGCGACGCCTGTCTTCGGAACGACGCCTGTAGGCACGGCTAGCCCGTGCAAGTGGGTCTCCCGATCAAGATCGCCGAGCATCGCGCGCCCTGCACCTGGACCGTTCGCGCTCGCACACCCACAAGCACCCCTCGCATGGCCGACAGGCCGATGACGATACCGTCGTCGCAGAGCGCCCGTCCTGCAACGTTGTGGCCACCACCGCGCACCGCGACGAGAAGGTCGTTCTCGCGGGCAAATTTCACCGATTGGATCACGTCGGCACACCGAGGCAGCGCACGATCAGCCCCGGACGGCGGTCGATCGCCGCATTCCAGATTTGGCGCGCCGTGTCGTAGTCAGGATGCGCTGGCTGGATCATCTTTCCGGCGAGACCGGCAGCAAACTCTTCGACTATCGCAGAAGCAATCGGCGCTCCGTTGCGGTTGCACAGCCTTGTCGCCATCGCAAATCTCCATTGTTGTGTTTTGGGTCGCTCCAAATTCCGAGTGTGTGGCCGTCGGAGTCAAGCTTCGTCAGTTTATTGACATGGCGTGCACCACCGGAAATGTCGGCAGCAGTTGTGGAAAGACCGGCACCGCCGCACCGTAGAGCAGCAAAGCGGTACCCGACAGCTTTGCTATTCTCTCTCCTCCCGGGAAGGTCTTTTCCGCAAAGATCAGCAGGGTGACCATGGCTATGACCGCAACATTCATGATCCCGAAAGGAAAAAGAGCAAGAAACAAGAGCCAACACAGCAGCCCAGACAAAAGAGCCCATGCTTCCAGCCCATGCGCACCGCGCCGGATTGTCCATCGCGCCATGAGGTGAGGATGAAACTCATTGGAGTATGGCATTTGGTCAGGCAGAGATCCTTCAGCGGCGAAAGTTGATAGGCGCCAGCAATGATCAGCAGCACGCCGCCGATGCGGGCGGCCGTCGCCGCGGACATTCCCGCCTGCGCGGCAATCATCTCCGCACCCGCCGCACCGGCAAAGACGAACATGCCCGCCGCACCCCAGACCAGCATGTAGCCCCCCACGAGCACCCAGGTTGAGACAAAGGTCTCACCGCGCCCCTGCCGACCGGCCTGGACCTGGTGAAACGTCAAGATCATAGGAGCGGCCGTCGGGAACATCATGGCGATCATCATGATGATCCAGACTGCAAGGAACAGCGGCGCATTCATGCCCATCGTGGGCGTGTTCATTTCCATCGGCATGTCCATGCCGCTCTGCTGCCAGATGAGCATGACCCAAGCCGCCGCCGCGAAGGTGATCAACAGCGCGACAATGATGTTTCGCTGCAGCGTCAGCGATGGAGTCCCCGCATTGGCCATGGGCGAGCCCCGTTCCGAAGCGCGGCCTATTGTTGGCCGGACCAATTGATCGGAGCGTAATGCCCGTTTCGCCGGGAATTGTCCCAGCGCATGCCGTGGTCGCTGAACGTGCTGCCCTGCACGCCCATCGCCATACCGAGCCAGTCGGGGTTGACGGGATGGCCGGTTGCGGCCCACATCTCGCCGTCCTCGCGCATTGTCGGCAGCGGTTCGACCGCTATCTGCATGACACCCGGAATCTCCACCGACCGCTTTTTGCCATCGATCTGATACTTGATCGGCACCTTCCTGGCTCCCAGGTTCGTGCCGATCAGGGGCGCGAGTATAGCCATCGGGCCACCGGCGGCCCCGGTGAAGATCGCCCCCAGCGCCTCCATCTGCCCTTCATCGGCCCGTTCGTCGATATAGACGGCAGCCGTCCAACTGCCGTCCGCCATCGGACCCGGCGTGTGAGCAATCATTGCAACGTTGAGGCCATCCAATCGAGCGTCACCGTAGTTGCCCGTATCGATATGGAAGGCCATGGCGACCTCGCAAACGCCTCGCGTCGGCCTTGATGTCAGCTGCGCGTTGGGCGACATCAGACAGGGACATACGACGTCGCAGCTACAATTCTCGAAATAGTTTCCGGACAATTGCGAACCGGTTGCCATCGGCTCCTCCCCATCGTGAGGCGCGTCGGCGTATCGCCGCTTTCTTGGCAGGTGGCGCCGCTTCACCTCAATTGGCGAGCGGCAAATAAGCCAACACGGCGAACGATCGGCGCGCTAGACCAGTCAATTCAGGCTACATCGTTGCCTGGATCTTTCAAGCTGCAACCGCCGCCAGCACCCCCGGCGCGGGTGCTTGATCAAGTTTGTCCCATTGCGTGTCCTGCTATCTCAATCTCTTTTATAAGGAAGCGCAATTCGGTTGGGGGTGCCAGAAGGAAAGTTCGAATAGCTTCCAGGAAGCCCAGCCAAGCGCAGACTTCATTGAGACTGAAGCACGCACCGAATCGACCCTGCTCCAACCAAGAAGTGTCCCGCTCGGCCGTGCCTCGGCGATCTCGCCAGCCACGTAGATGTCAAAGCGCGACCAGAACATGTTGGCAATGGGGGGCCGGACAAAACCCTCCTTCGCCTGGGTTTGTTAAGGGTGCCCTTATTGCCTGCGAGAGCAAGTTTATTTGCCGACGGGCGTACTCGTCAGCATGTTGTCAGAACAGGCTTGCTGTTTGCCATCTCCATATCTTGTTGCGGTGCTTCAAGTTTCGACAGCGGCACTTGATCCCGCCGACATCTCAAATGTGTGCTATTTTTGCTACATTTTCTGGCCGTCTGCCCAAAATCTATCATTTAGTCACAGCTTAATAATGAAACGTCCACGTTAATTTGTAAGATAGCGAACAAAGCCAGGCGCCGAGCCCGGCTGGGGCGCTCTTGAAAGAGCGGGGAAACGTGGGTGGGAAAATGAAGACGACAGGTCTGTCGACCAAGGTCATGGGCGTTGGCCTCTTGATGACGGCTACCATGCTGAGCTGCTGGGGCGCGCATGCATTGACGCTCAAGGAGGCCATGGCGGTTGCGGTGGAATCCAACCCGGAAATCGGCCAGGCCATCGAAAACCGTGAGGCGATCGAGTTCGAGCTGCGGCAGGCGAAAGGGCTTTATCTCCCAAGCGTCGACCTGCAGGCATCTACTGGTGCTCGTCGCCTGGACAACTCCTCCCGCCGAGCGCTCTCCATCGAGCACGATGCGCTTTATCCCGCGGAGACCGATCTGACGGTTTCACAAACGCTTTATGACAGCGGCGCAAGACGAGCCGAACTCAACCGTCAGGCCTCGCGAGTCGATGGCGCCTCGTTCCGCGTGCTGGAGCGATCCGAGTTCATCGGGCTGTCGGTTGTCCAGGATTACCTGGAATACATGCTTCAGGGCTCGATCGTGGTAGAGGCAAAGAAGAATCTGGGCTTTCATCAAGCGATTCTCCATGACATCCGGGAAGGCATAGCAGGCGGCGGGTTGAACGAAGCCGACCGGCAACAGGCCGAGGAGCGCTTGTTTGCGGCCAAGGCCCGCATGCAGGAAGCCTCCGAGGAACTCGAGGCCTCGAGGATACGCTTCTTCAAGACAGTCGGGAAACCGCTGACCAATGCTTCGCGGCCTGGCGATGTTTCCTCCGCGCTGCCAAGGTCCCTCGACGACGCACTGGGCATTGCGCGGGAGAACAATCCGCGCGTCCACATGGCCAATAGCGATATTGCGGCCGCGGCCTCGCAGGTTGACGCCGCTCGGGCGAAATACGGCCCTTCGATCGTCGCCGAAGGCACCGCCCGGGCCGGATATGACATTGACGGCGACAATGGAGATACCTCCGATTTGCAGGCACGGTTGGTGCTGCGTTGGAACCTGTACCGCGGCGGCATCGACAAAGCGAATGAGCAGGAGCAAATCCGCCGCGCCAGCGAGCAGCGGCTTGGGCTGCATCAGGTTCTGCGGGAGATCGAAGAGGCCGTTCGCACGTCCTGGGATCGCCGCTTCCGGCAAGCCGATCTGGCAAAGACCCTGAAGCTGCAAGCCGCTTCCAGCGAGAAGCTGGTTGCCTCTTATCGCGAGCAGTTCAAGGTCGGACAGCGCTCGCTGCTCGATGTGCTGGATGCGCAGAATACACGGTTCAACACAGCGACGCTGGCGGACACCGCGTCCTACGCATCCCTCTTTGCCCAATACCGGCTTCTGGCAGCGACCGGGCAGTTGCTGAAAACGATGGACATCCATCCGCCAAAGCAGGCCACGGCCTACGCCAAAGACGAATTTGCTGTTCCGGCGAACGCGGACACCGAAACCTATGCACGGACCCCGTCGGAACAGACGAACGATATACCTTTCGACATCCTTGCCCCGGTCAGGAAGAAGTGAGCCGGTGTAAGGGGGGTTGAGGGTCCTGGCGGGCGGGTCGTGAATCAGCAGCCACATATTCTGTCGCCCAAGGAGGCATTCAAGGCCTGCTTTTCGGCGGTTGCCGCCTATCTCGGCAGGCCGAGCGCGGAAACCGTGCTGTTTGCCGGGGTACCGATTTCGGACACGCGCATCGAGGTCACCGAGATCAGGCATCTTGCCGAACGCATCGGTCTCGAGACCCACGAATTCAACCATCGCGACTTCTTGCGCGGTCGCCTCGATCTTCCGGCAATTCTCTTCCGTGTCAGCCAGTTGCCGATCGCCCTGCTGGCGGAAATCGACGGTGACGGGTATCTCACTGCCCCGCAGGAAGACGGGCGCACGACTGTCGGCAAATCCGAGCTGGCCGCAAGTCACATCAGCGGCGGCGTATCCTTCTCGATCACCTATGCCAACGCCACCGAAGGCATGAAGGTCGGGTCGGCGCAGCAGATCGAACGGCGCCATTGGCTGACAGGAACGATGGGCGCTTTCTGGCGCACCTATTCGAAGGTCGTGCTGTCGGCGATCTTCATCAACCTGCTGGCCATCGCCTCGCCGATCTTCACCATGAACGTCTATGACCGCATATTGCCGAACAAGGCGATATCGACGCTTTGGGTGCTGGCGATCGGTATCGGTGCCGTCATTCTTTTCGACCTGCTTCTGAAGACGGCCCGGGCCTCGCTCATCGACTATGCCGGGCGCAAGGCGGACCTGCGGATATCGTATTTGCTGTTCGAGAAGGTGCTGAATTCATCCTTGTCCGCGCGCCCGGGCTCGACCGGCGAATATGCAAATCGCGTCACTCAATATGAGTTCGTCAGGGAGTTCTTCACCTCCAACACCATCAGCGTCTTCATCGACACGGCCTTCGTCTTCATCTTCCTGCTGGTCATCTACGCGATCGGCGATTGGTTGGTCATCATACCGGCCTTGGCATTCGTGGCGTCGGTGATAGTCGGCCTCGTCACGCAACGCCGCATCGGCAAACGGGTCGCCGCCTCGATGAATGAAGCATCCCAGCGCCAGGCCTTGCTGGTCGAGTCCATCTCCACGCTGGAAACAATCAAGTCCCTGCGCGCCGAAGCCTATTTGCTGAGGAAGTGGGGCGAGCATTCGAAGAACGCGGCCAACACCTCCGAGAAGATCAAGCAGCTCTCGGCGGCGGCCGGCAACATCACCCAGGCCATCCAGCAGCTCGTGACGGTCGCCCTGGTCGTGGCCGGGGCCTATGCCTTTTCGGAAGGGCATGTTTCGACAGGAGCCATTATCGGCACGGTGATGCTGGCGAGCCGGGCCGTGGCTCCGCTCGGCCAGATCGCGATCACCTTGTCGAGATTTCGCCAGGCCATGCTCTCCCTGAGAATGGTGAATTCCATCATGGCCCAACCGGAGGACCGGCCGGACACGGTGGGCTTTGTCAATCGCCCGATCCGCAATGGGGCGATGACGTTCAAGAATGTCGGCTTCGTCTACCCCGGCTCGGAAAACGAGGTTCTGTCCGGCCTGAACTTCTCGGTGAAGCCGGGCGAGCGCATCGGCATCATCGGCCGCATCGGGTCAGGCAAGACGACGATGGGACGCCTGATCGGCAGGCTTTTCCTGCCGAGTTCAGGCGAGCTGCTGCTGGATGGCATCGACATCCGCCAGTATCACCCGTCGGAGGTGCGCGCCGCCGTCGGTATCGTCGCGCAAGCCGGCGATCTGTTTTCGGGCACCGTGAAGGAGAACCTGCTCATGGCAGCTCCCGAGGCGACCGACGAACAGATCATCGAAGCCGCAAAAGCCGCCGGCGTCGACGAGTTCGTCTCTCGCCATCCACGCGGCTACGACATGAATGTCGGCGAGCGGGGCACCAATCTTTCCGGCGGGCAGAGACAGACGGTGGCGATTGCCCGGCTGCTTTTGACCAAGCCGAAGATCGTCTTTCTGGATGAACCGTCCGGCTCGATGGACTTGGCTTCGGAACGACAGCTGATCAAGCAACTCAAGACAGCATTTGACCGCAACACGACGCTGATCGTCTCGACGCATCGCTTCAGCATGCTCGAATTGGCTGATCGCCTTATTGTTGTCGAGCAGGGGAAGATCGTTGCCGATGGACCAAAAGAACAAGTCATTCAGGCGCTGCAGAGAACCAATACCTGAAGGAACAAATTATATCGGGCTGAAACCGATATAATAACGGGGCGTAGGAAATGCTTGCCAGGGAAGACCGCCCGCCGCTTTTTGCGACGGCGTCCATATTCATCATAGCGGCGCTCTTCGTCGCCTTTGTCGCTTGGTCATCATTCGCCGAGGTCGACGAGATCGCGCGTGGCGACGGCAAGGTCATACCGGCTTCCAAGACCCAGGTCATCCAAGCCAGCGAGCCGGGCGTCGTTCAGGAAATCGCCGTTAAGGTGGGGCAGGTCGTCAGGAAGAACGACCTTATCATTCGTCTCGACAACACTTTGAACACGTCCAGCCTCGGCGAACAGCAGGCCAAGGCGCGGGCCCTGCAAACACGGATCGCCAGGCTCAAATACGAACAGAGCGGCAGCATCACCGGATCGTTTCCGTGTCCGCAGGATATTCAGGCGGTGGCGCCGGAAATCTGCGACAACGAGCAAAATCTCCTCGTGGCCCGGCGCGAAAACTTCGACAACAAGCTGTCGGTGCTCAAGTCGCGCCTCGATCAGCGCGAAAAGGAACTCGACGAGGCGAACGCCAATCTCGACCGCCTGACAAAAAACCTGGCTGTGAGCGACCAGCAGGCGAAGCTGGTCGAGGCGATGGTCAAGAAAGGTCTGATGGCAAGGACCGAGCAGCTCAAGGTCGAGCAGGAGCAAACCGAACTCAACGGCCAATTGAACCTGGCCGGCGAGACGATAAAGAAAGCCAAGTCGGCGATCACCGAGGCGCAGCTTCAGGTCGAGGAACTCGGTCTGCAGTTGAAGCAGGAAGCGCTCGATGACCTGACGCAGGCCTTGGCCGATCTTTCGGTGGTGGACGAAACCATTCGCGGCGCGACCGACAAGGTCGCGCGAACGGATATCCGTTCTCCGGTGGACGGGATCGTCAACACGATGGAACTGAACACCGTCGGCGCCTTCGTCCAGCCCGGAACTGTCGTAGCCGGCATCGTGCCCACTTCCGAGACATTGCTGGTCGAAGCGCGTGTTTCGCCCCGCGATGTCGCCTTTATCCGCCCCGACCAGGATGCCTTGATAAAGGTCACGGCTTACGACTTCTCGATCTTTGGCGGCATCGAAGGCAAGGTTTCCAACATTACCGCGGACAGCCTGGTCGATCAGAAGACGGGCGAGCCCTATTATCAAGTGCGTGTTTCAACCGACAAATCGACACTGGAGCGAGACGGAAAGGCATATTCGATCATCCCCGGCATGATCTGTTCCGTGGATATCAAGACCGGACGCAAGACGATCCTGAGCTACCTGCTGAAGCCGATCAACAAAGCACGTCAGGAGGCAATGAGTGAGCGCTAGCGCCATCTCTCCCCCGCCCCCCGAAGACCGTTTGCTTCTGCCGCTGCCGACAGAAGATTTCGAGCTCGAGTTCCGCGTCGTGGCGCGCGGCGGCACAAGGCGCGGCATCCGTCTGGAACGGGCCTTCTGGCTTTCGCTGAAACAGATGGCCGAGAGCCGCAAATGCACCATCGGCATGCTGGTCGATGAGATCGCCGAAAGTCACGCGGAGAACGGAAACCTGACTTCGGCAATTCGGGTGGCCTGCATTCGCGCGTTGGGACACGAGAACCTGAATTTGCGCAGGCTTGCGTCGATCAGGACGGTAAACGCCATCCTGCTTGCCTGTCCGTCGCCGGCTTTCGCTTTGGCATCGACCAAGAAGATCGTGACGTTCAACGCGCCATTCCAGCAATTGGTCAAACGGCAGTTGCCGACGGCGTTCGACGGAGACACGCGGCAGGACCTGAAGCTGGCGCTGGATCTCAACGTGGCGGATATATTCGCGCGCCTCGACACCAACGGCGACGTTGCCGTTGCGAGCGGATTTGTGATCGGCGCCGGTGAGCGCCGTTACCGGGGTCAGCTTAACGTGGTGCGCGCGCCGGTGCTGGACCTGGAATTGCTGATGGCTTTTGTCTTCAACGGTTAGAGCCGCTCATCGTTTCGCAATTCCCGGCGGAAGCGCTATGCATTTTTCCTGAAATTGCTCTGGGCATTCGGCCAGGACAAAAACGCGGCCGCGCTTTGCCTTTACTTGACTTCCATCTGCGCGCCTTCGCCAGGCGCGACGGTTTCGAAACCGCCCTTGACGTCGGCCACCTGCGCGGCCCCCGGTTTGGACCCATGGATCCATGCCCGGTCGGTGCTGAACGAGTACAGTGGCTGATAGTCCGGAAGAGCGCTGTCCTTGAGCACCGTATTGTTGAGACTGTCGAGGATGTAAGCGCCGCTTGCAGTGCTCACCGAAAGCACGGCGTGGAAGAAACCTCGCTTGCGGTCCTGGAGAACGACGAGCGACATGCTGCGTGCCGGAATGCCGGTCCTCAGCAACGCCGTCATCTTCAGAATGGCGAAGTCCTCGCAGTCGCCGGCGCGATTGGCGAGGATTTCCGAAGGCTTCGCCCAATAGTCAAGCTTGCCGTAAACGACGCTGTCCTTCCTGTAGGCGATCAGGTGGTTGATGCCGCTGTTGATGAACGACAGTTTTTCGACAAACCCCTTGCCTTGGGCAGCCGAAACCATGGCCGCGAAGGCCGGGCTCTTGTGGTCGCAGGGACTGCCGGCGGTGCAACTGGTTATGGCCTGGTAGACCGGTGCCCAGCGCGCCGAAACCGGAAAATTGCGCATGGACAGCGCAACCGACCCGAACACGCCCGGGATAATCGACGCAGTCTGCATCGGGTCGATATCCCTGCCTTCTTGCGCCATCAAGGCGCTGGACCGGTCTTGCACGGAAACGGGATTGTAGCCGTTCAGGACGAGGCTGATCTGGTAGGCGGCGGCCGGCTGCCAGGGCTGGTACCCCCGCAGCGAAATGCCGCCGAGGCCAGGCGGCGCCTGGACCGTCCCAAGCAGTGCCGTTTCGGGCAGGAAATCCCTGATGACGGGCCCGGCAAGGGCTGGCTGCGCCGCGCCGGCCATCCCCAGCGCCAGCAGAAGCAGCTTGAGTTTTCTCTTCCCCGGAGCATTCTTTTGTTTTTTCATGACGCCCACCTTTGACCGTGGACGCTACCAATCTTGTCTCAAATTACTGGAAATGAAGGTGGATAACTTTCCCGCAAAGTGATTTTGCTATTTTGTGTAAAATTTTATACGTATTTATACTTCTATTTACCAAGTTTTTCGCGCTGGTCGTGGCAAAGCGCCGCGCATTCCAAGCAAGATATAACTGATTATATGTTCACAGTTTACCAAGCGTAAAAAAAGTCATCGAACGCATATCCAAATATATAGAATTGATTGACGGACCGTTGCAAAGTCGAGGCGCCGCCTGTCTCTTTCCGGGAAATGCCGGAGGGGTTAAAGCTATGACGACCAGTATTGAGTTGGACAACGTTTCGAACTCGTGGGACGAGCATTCCGTCTCCAACGATCACCACGACCTGACAGCGCCGATCCAGTTGGTGGCGCAGGCCGCGCCGGCCGAGCAAGCGGCGGCGCCGGCTCAAACAGCGCCGGCAGCGGCCGAGCCTGTGCCGGTCGATGTCGGCGGCGGCGCGCCGGCGGCTGCTCCGCCAGCGGCAAATGCCCCCCACGAATACGTGGCGGACGCAAGCAACGTCGTAAGGCTTCCCGCCAACGTCTCGATCGACAACATCAAGGTCGACGGCCAGAACCTCGTGCTCGAGCAGGCGGACGGCTCGGTCATCGTCATCAAGGACGGTGCCCTGAATGTGCCGACCTTCATCATCGGCGAAGTCGAAGTGCCGCGTGTGGCCTTGATCGCCGCGCTGGAAGCGAGCCATGTCGATGTCGCCTTCGGCGCGGACGGCTCGATATCGGCGGGCCCGGGAGGTTCGACCTCGAGCGCCGGCGGCAATTTCGAACAGCCTGCCGGCGGGATCGGCGACGGCTTCGGCCTGTCGGCCCTCCTGCCACCAACGGACCTGCAATTTGGGCAGCCGGATCATCGCGAATTGTTCCCGAGCCTCCTGGAAAACAATTCCACTCCCTCCATTGGCGCCATAGGGGAAGCGACGGTCCATGAGGCCGGCCTTCCGGCCCGTGGCGGCGAGTCGGCCGGCTCGGATGCAGCGTCGGACTCCGAGACGATATCGGGCACGATCGGCTTCACCTCGCCGGACGGCGTGTCGGAAGTGACGCTGGGCGGCCATGTGCTGACCGGTGCCCCGCAGACCTTCAGCGACGCTACCGGCTCGCTGACCGCAAGCTATGTCTATGATGCTGCCTCGGGCGTTGGCACGATCAGCTACTCCTATACTCTCGGCGACAACACCTCGGGCGACAATACGAGCGTGAATTTTGCGGTTGGGGTGACGGATGGCGATGGCGACACGGCTCCTCCCGGCAACCTGGTCATCAATATCATCGACGACGTGCCAACAGCCCATGCCGACAGCAACGACGTGACCGAGGGCGTCCTGCTCACCGTCACGGCCGCGGCCGGCGTGCTGACCAACGACGTCGCCGGCGCCGATGGCGCCACCGTCAGCGGCGTGCGCGCCGCTGGAGCGGACACTTCAACCGCAGTGACCGGCGGGGTCGCCACCGACATAGCGGGCCTGCACGGCACGCTGCATCTCAACGCCGACGGGTCCTACACCTA
>NZ_VFVS01000026.1:0-73762 GCF_006442215.1 Mesorhizobium sp. B2-3-11
AAAAGCCTCCAAAGCAACGAAAATGGCCGCCCTCAATCCTCACAACAAGCCTCCCGCAATATTGCGCAACGGGCCCTCTAGGGGGAGATTGGCAACTTTAACGCTGGCTCAAATCCAGCGCCGCACCCGCTTGGCATAGTCGCGGTATTTCTTGCCGAATTTCGCCGCCAATATCTTTTCCTCGCCCTCGATCGCGACCTTCTGGGTGACGAAGGCGGCGACGAAGGCAAGCAGGAAAAACCAGGCGATGCCCGAGACGAAGGCAACGCCGATCAACAGCAGCGTATTGGCCAGGTACATCGGGTTGCGGGTGATGCCAAAGGGGCCGGTCGTGACGAGATGATCGGGCACGGCGTTGGGATTGAGCGTTGTCCTGGCCCGCATCATGGTGCGGATCGCGGTGAACCAGAGTACGGCGACGGCGAACAACGCCACCCAACCAGCGGCGAACAGAATGTCGCCCAGGAGGTCTCCGATCCAGGGCAAGGGATAGAGCATGCCGAGGATGATGCTGATGGCGATAGCGGCAGCGTAGATCACCGGCGGCCACGGTATCATCCAGGCTTCGGCTCGGTCATTGTGTCCCTCCCTCGGTCATCTTGTCGTCCGTCTTGGCGGTGCAGGTTGCGGCAAGATCGGACAGATGCGCCCTGAAGTCCGCAGTCTGGTCGTTGTTGAAGAGCCGATCAAGAGATCCTTCGCCTTGCAGCGTATCAAGCATGCAGCCGCAATAGCTCGAACAGAAGGTTGCGTTGCGCATCTGCTCGCACGAGCGCTGGCAGGTTTTCAGGAAATTGACCTGCGGGGGCTCGACTTGCGCCGGCATCAGTTGCGAGAACAGCCAGACGCCACCGATCAGCAGCGGCTGGTGGATCAGGTAGAAGGCCAGGCTGTGGCGGCCGATGAAGACCAGTGGATTGGCCCAGCGGCCCGGCACGAGGCTCGCCAGGCGTGCCCGTATGCCGGAAGTGGAAGCGAGTTTCGCCACTCCGAGGCCGAGAAGCACCGCGCCGAACCAGGGGAACAGCGGCACGTAGTCGTTGGAGCGCGGATTGACGGCGGAAAGGCCGATCCACCACAGCCAAGGGTGATCGAGTGCCTCGAAGCGCAGGTAGACGGGCGCCGCGATGACCAGCGCGGCGGCGACAAGCGTCAGCAGCGCCGGCAGGCGCAGGAAGGCGAGGCCAAGCAGGCTGGCGAGCCCGATCTCATGCAGGATGCCGAAAAAAATGAATCCGTCAGGCGTGGCGATGCGGGTGACGACCGAGATGGCGACCGCCGCACCGGCGACCATGGCGAACCGTTTCCAGAAGGAGCTCCAGCGGATCTGTCGGCCATGGGCGAGATAGAGGCTGACGCCGACAAGGAACAGGAAGGTCGAGGCGATGCAGCGGGCGTAGATCTTCCACCAGCCGAAGGCGGTGAGACCGGGGTCGGTGTAACCGAAGAATTCCAGGTCCCAGGTGAAATGGTAGCTTGCCATCGCGATCAGCGCGATGCCGCGCAAAATATCGATGGCAACGATGCGCTTCGATGGCTGCGGAACGGGTGCGGTCGGCGTGTGGATGCTCATGGTCTCGCGATCTGATTCAGCCCTCCAAGACGACTATCACGGTTGCACTGGATAGAAGAAGACCGGTCGCCTTGGCCTGACCGCGCGGCGGAGCCCGCGCCAGCCGCCGAATTGGGCCAGCGCGGGAAAGCCTTTGACCGGCTTCGCTTTTTGCCGGGTGTGCGTCGGTTTCCTCTTAATGGGCCTGAAATGTCCACGGCAGATTTGACGCCGCGATTCTGCTTTGGGGAAGCAATGTCCACGCATGTGCGCCATCCGATCTGGCTTCCGGCCCTCAAGGCCGCGGATGCGCGCACCTTCGCCTCGCTCTACGCGGTCGAGTCCTTCGCCCGCGCCATGGTGTCGAGCGTCATCCCGATCCAGGCCTACGAGATACTCCACAACGAGCAGATCGTCTCGATCCTCTACACCGTCGTATCCATGCTCGGCCTGTCGGTGACCTTGTTCATGCCGATGCTGATCCGCCGCTTCGCGCGGCGCTGGGTCTACACGGCAGGCGCCTGCCTGCTCGCCATCGGCTCGCTGTTCTTCGTCACCCACACGCTCGCTGGACAACTCGCCGGCATGCTGTGCCGCGTCATGGGCGCCAGTGCGCTGTCGATCACACTCAACCTCTACATCATGGACCACATCCGCAAGACCGACTTCATGCAGGCCGAATCGCTGCGCATGGCGTGGTCGATGGTTGCCTGGACGGGCGGGCCGACGCTTGGCATTTTCCTTTATGCGCATTTCGGCATCTATGCCGCGCATGGCGCGGTGGCGGTTTTCGCCATGGCTTTGCTAGCGCTGTTCTGGACCTACCGGCTGGGCGACAACCCGTCGATCCGCCCGGGCAAGACGCGGCCGGCAAATCCGCTCGCCAACATCGGCCGCTTCGTGGCGCAGCCAAGGCTCAGGCTCGCCTGGCTGATCGCCTTCGGCCGGTCGTGCTTCTGGACGACGTTCTTCGTCTATGGACCGCTGTTCATGGTGATCACCGGCGAGGGTGAACTGGCGGGCGGCCTGCTGGTCTCGGCCGGCAATGCGCTGCTGTTCATGGCGATCTTCTGGGGCAAGGCAGGAAAACGCTTTGGCGGCCGACGCACCATGACGTTTGCCTATTTCGCCATGTCGGCGTCGCTGCTGGCGGCGGGCACGGTCGGAGCGGCAGAGCCGTTGCTGACCGGCGCCTTCCTGTTGTGCGGCGCTTTCTTCACCATCGCGCTCGACGCGCTGGGCTCGACCGCCTTCATGCGCTCGGTGCGCTTCTATGAACGCGCGCAGATGGCGGCGGTCTACCGCACCTATCTCGACTTTTCCGAATTGACGCCGCCGCTGGTCTATTCGGTGGTGCTGGCCTTCTTCGGATTGGGATCGGTGTTCGTCACGCTCGGCCTGCTGGCGGCGTTTTGTGGCCTCATGACCTGGCGCTACCTGCCTAAATCCCTCTAAAAAATCAGAGCGAAAGCTCAGCATGGCGCTCGCGCACCCAATTGTGGAAGCGGTGCAGCTCATATTCCTCGGGCATCAGCACGCCGGCTGTATGACGCATCGAGCGCAGGCCCTTCTGGTTGACCTCGCAGATCGCGGCATCCTCCTCCAGCACCTGTGTGCCGAAGGCGACGATGTTGTCGATATCGGTGGCGGCGAGCGCCTCGGGCGAGAACAGCCATTCGGCGGTCAATTCGGTCTGTTCGGGACCGAGCGGCACCAGCCGCACGGTCCTGACATAGTCGACATGGCCGACGATGAACATCGAGGGCAGGCTGGTGGCGTAGGTCTGGCCGGCGGTGCGTTCCGCCTGCGTCAAGCCGGGGAAAACCGGCCCATGCGTCTGCCCATCACGCGACCATGTTTCAGCCCCGGCGCGCAGGCCGCCGGAGAATTCCGGCGCATCATTGTCTGCATGGCGCGTCCATTCGGGATCGTCATGCCGGCTCATCAGGCCGCGGCCATAGATCGGCACCAGCCGCGACAGGTCCTTGTGGACGCCCGGGCAGTGCAGGCACTCGTTGAAGTTTTCCCAGAAAATCTTCCAGTTGCAGTTCATCACCTTGCGCAGCACATGGCCTGACACCAGCGTGTCCAGCGGCCAGTTGCCGAGGTCGCCGGAGGCCGGGTCGAAGGATGACTGCACTGAGCCGGCGGCATCTTCAGCAAGATTGACGAAGACGAAGCCCCGCCGCACCGAGAGTACAACGCGGTAAAGCGGGTGGTCGGCCTCGTCGAAGCCGTCAGGCAGCGATTTCGACGGTACACGCACCAGATCGCCACGCAGCGAATAGGACCAGGCATGGTACGGGCAGGTGATCAGCCGCGCCTTCAGGCGTCCTTCGCTTTCCTGGCAAAGCTGCGAACCGCGATGCCGGCACGTGTTGTGGAAGGCATGCAACTCGCCGGCGTCGTCGCGCAGCACAAGGATTTCCTGCGTACCGACGCGGAAGGTGCGGAATGCCAAAGGCTGGGCAAGGTCGGTCTCGCGGCAGACGAGCAGCCAATTTCTGTACCAGATGGCATCGAGATCACGCTGATAGTTCTCCTGGTCCCAATAGGCCGATGACGGCAGCGTCGGCTCGGTTCGGGTCAGGCCGTTATAGGGCTCGCGCTCGCTGGCATTGGGCTGCATGGCTGGCTTCCTGTGAGGGTTGCGAGCCGACACCCGACTAGAAAATTTGTCAATCAGGACGGGATGGAGCGGCTTCGCCGATACGACGCTCCTGCGCTGGCGACTGTCGGAATTTGGTTTGCCGCGCGCGGCAAATTTCCCTATAGTCACCAACGTCGTCGGTTCCTTTTTGGAGCCAAGAGGGAATGCGGTGCGGACAGGAATTCCTGTCCAATGCCGTGGCTGCCCCCGCAACTGTGTGCGGTAGTCCTCTCCATATGCCACTGAGGGTTTTCCTCGGGAAGGTGGGGAAGGGCGCTTATCCGCGAGCCAGGAGACCTGCCGGCGACAGGAAACTGACTTCGATGCCCTCGGGTGGAGGGCGAAAGGACAAGACATGACTACCGCTTCCGTCTCCCTCGGCGCCTCCGTCTCCTCGCAGTCGCGCTTCATGCAGCTCGCGCTCGCGGCGCTGCTCGGCATGTTCGTCGTCGGCTTTGTCGGTTTCTCGCATATCGATGCGGTCCACAATGCCGCCCACGACTATCGCCACTCGATGGCGTTTCCCTGCCACTAACGAGGATCTGACATCATGAATCTGTTTCGCAACGTCGTGTTCGTCGCGGCGATCGCGGGGCTCGTGGCGGGTGTCGTTCTCGCCTGCATGCAGGCCTATGCGACAGTGCCGCTGATCCTCAAGGCGGAAGTCTACGAACAGGCCGGCGGCGGCCATCACCATGACCACGCGGCTGCACCGGCGGCGAGCAACGATGCGGTGAGCACGGTCGCGCCCGCTGGGAATGCGATGAGTTCTGCCGCGCCAGCACCCGCCGAAGTCACGGCACCGGCGGAGGAAGATGAAGGCTGGGCGCCGGCCGACGGTGTCGAGCGTTTTGCCTTCAGCGTGGTTGCCAATATCGTCACCGGCATCGGTTTCGCGCTGGTCCTGGTCGCGATTTCCGAGTTTGCCGGCGGCGTCGGCAATTGGCGCCAGGGCGTATTCTGGGGGCTGGCCGGCTTTGCCGTGTTCACGCTGGCACCAGGCCTCGGCCTGCAGCCGGAACTGCCGGCGATGCCGGCGGCCGATCTGCTTGCGCGCCAGATCTGGTGGACGGCAACGGCCGCGGCGACCGCTATCGGCCTTGGCCTGATCGTGTTTCGCAGATCGCTGCCATTGACCATCTTCGCCGTCTTGCTGATCGTCGTCCCGCATATCGTCGGCGCGCCGCAGCCCGACAGTTTCGAGACGCCTATCCCGGAAGGCCTGCACCATCAGTTCGTGGTGGCGGTGACGGTGACCAATCTGGTGTTCTGGCTGGTGCTCGGCGCGGTCGTGGGCGTGGTGCGCAGGCGCTTCACCGGCACGGCGACCAGCTTGCGCGACAGCTTTGCCTGACCGCGGCAAGCTGACTTTCATCATCGGTGGCGCGCGCTCCGGAAAGAGCGCGCACGCCGAAACCCTGGTGACGGCATTCCCCCCGCCATGGGCGTATGTCGCCACGGCGCAAACCTATGACGATGAGATGCGCGAGCGCATCGCGGTGCACCGCTCGCGGCGCGGTGAGGGCTGGTCGACCATCGATGCGTCAATCGACCTTGCCGAAGCGCTGGAGGCCTTGCCGGATGATCGGCCGGTGCTTGTCGACTGCCTGACGCTATGGCTGACCAATCACATGCTGGCCGATTACGACGTCGAGGCGGAGTGCCGACGGCTCGCCGACGTGCTGTCGCGGCCGCGCGGACCGTGGTTCGTGGTGTCGAACGAGGTCGGGCAAGGCATCGTGCCCGACAATGCGCTGGCGCGGCGTTTTCGCGACGACGCCGGCCGGCTCAACCAGCGGGTCGCCGCGGTTGCCGACACGGTGCTGCTGATGGTGGCGGGGCTACCGCTCAAGGTGAAGTGAAATGACCGATATCGACGACAAGGATGAAGAGCGCCATCGCGCCAAGATGGCCAAGCGCAAGGCGGTGCAGGACGCCGAGGTTGCGAGCAAGACGGTCGAGAAGGGGTTGCTGATCGTCAACACCGGTCCCGGCAAGGGCAAGACCACGGCCGCCTTCGGGCTGGCGCTGCGGATGCTCGGCCACGGCAAGCGCGTCGGCGTCGTGCAATTCATCAAGGGCAAATGGCACACCGGCGAGAAGGATGCGTTTGCCGCCTTCGGCGACCGCGTGGTCTGGCATGCTATGGGCGAGGGTTTCACCTGGGAGACGCAGGACCTGAAGCGCGATATCGCCGCCGCCGAAGCCGCCTGGGCCAAGGCGCTGGAATTGATCGACGATCCCTCGATCAGCCTTGTCGTGCTCGACGAGCTCAACATTGCGTTGCGCTACGACTATCTCGATCTCGACAAGGTGGTTGCGGCGCTGAAGGGCCGGCGCGAGGGTCTGCATGTCGTCATCACCGGCCGCAACGCCAAGCCAGCGCTGGTCGAGGCTGCCGATCTGGTCACCGAGATGGGCGTCACCAAGCATCATTTCTCGGCGGGCGTGAAAGCTCAGCAGGGCATCGAGTTTTAAAAAACCAGAACAGCGATCACCGCGACCAGGCCGAACAAGCCAATCAGCAGGAAATCAGCGACACGGTAGAGTTGCAGCGCGCGCCTTATATCGCCGCTGTCGACATCGCTGCGGCCGCCTTCGCCCATGAAGATGTCGTCGACCATGACACCGCCATAGCTGCGTGGTCCGGCAAGCGCGAGCCCAAGCGCGCCGGCCATGGCCGCTTCGGGCCAGCCGGCATTGGGCGAGCGGTGTTTTTTCGCGTCGCGCCGTACCGCTTGCCAGCCGCAGTGGGGGTCGGCGCCCTCGACCAAGAAGGAAGCGAGCACGATCAGCAGCGCCGTCAGCCGCGATGCCGGCAGGTTGATCCAATCGTCGAAGCGCGCCGCCGCCCAGCCGAACGCCTCGTGGCGCGGGGTGTGGTGGCCGATCATCGAATCGGCGGTGTTGGCCGCCTTGTAGGCGGCGCCGCCGGCCAGCCCGCCAACGCCGGTCCAGAAGGCGGGGGCGACGATGCCATCGGAAAAATTCTCCGCCAGGCTTTCGATCGCCGCACGGCAGACGCCTGCCCGGTCCAGCGTTTCGGGATCGCGGCCGACGATCCGCGAGACGGCGGCGCGGCCCATGTCGAGGCCTCCACTGTCGAGCGCGTCGGCGACGGCTTCGACATGTTCATGCAGGCTCTTCTGCGACAGAAGCGATGTTGCCAGAAGGACGGCAATGATCCATCCCAAGGGGACGAACCAGAGCAGAACGAGCTGCACGCAAAGACCTGTCAGCGCCGGCACCAGCACGATGACCAAAAGCGCCTGGACACCACGTTGACGACGCAGTGCGTCGGGATCAGTGGCGCGGTTGAGCCTCAAGTCGAGAAAGGATATCAGCCTGCCGAACCACGTCACCGGATGGCCGATGGCGCGAAACAGCCAGTCGGGATAACCAAGGGCGAATTCGACAACCAATGACAGGAAAGCGATCAGGACAGACATGAAGCTTCTTGAAGGAGCGGTGGACCATGGTGGAAGTCTTGGCCGGGCAAGGGCGCTTTTCCCCAATGCCGTGCTGCCTTTCGTCGACCTCTCGACCGGTATCAATCCGCACTCCTACCCGCTTTTCGACCTGCCCGCCACCTCCCTGTGGCGGTTGCCGGAGGCCGCGCGTGGGCGCGAACTGATAGAGATCGCGGCCAACACCTATGGCGCGCCTTCCGCGGGAAACGTGGTGGCGGCGCCCGGGACCCAAATCCTGCTGCCGCGCGTGGCCTCGCTGGTGAGGCCCGGCAAGGCGATGGTGCTGTGGCCGACCTATGCCGAACACGCCCGGGCGGCGGCGATTGCCGGGCATGAGGTGGTCGAGGTCAGCGATTTCGCGGCGCTGGCGGACGCTGACCTCGCCATCATCGTCAATCCGAACAATCCGGATGGGCGCATCATCGAGCGCGACCGGCTGCTGATGCTGGCTGACGGACTTCGCGCCAAGGGCGGGCTGCTGGTCGTCGACGAGGCGTTCATGGATGTCGGTCCACGCGAACACAGCCTCGCCGCCGACGTCGGCCAGGCCGGCATTGTCGTGCTGCGTTCCTTTGGCAAGTTCTTTGGTCTGGCCGGCCTGCGGCTTGGGTTCGCACTTGCCGATGCGACGACGGCTGAACGGTTGCACATGCAACTCGGGCCGTGGGCCGTCGCCGGACCGGCGCTGGAATACGGCATTCGCGCGCTCGCCGATCTCGGCTGGCAAGATGCGATGCGGGCGTCGCTGGTGGATGAGGTGGTGCGGGTTGATGCGCTGTTTGGCCGGTTCGGCGTTCGCGTCGCGGGCGGCACCATATTGTTCCGCTATCTCAGCCTGCCCGATGCCGGCGGCCTGTTTTCCGCGCTTGGCGAGAGTGGCATCCTGCTCCGGCATTTCTCTGACCGGCCGCATGCCCTGCGCGCCGGCCTGCCGGCAAACGAGGAGGAATGGCGCAGGCTTGAATCCGCCCTTGCCGAATGGGCGTCGCGGCGTGAGGATCGGTCGAAAGGTTCGAAACAATGATCCATGTCTGCTCGCTGGCGAAGATCGAGGAAACCGTTGCCAGGACCGGCGCCGACCGCATGCTGTCGCTGCTTGCCGCCGGAACGGACGTAATTCGCCCAGCCTCGATCCCCCGGGAAAACCATCTGCATCTGGTCATGCACGACATCGCCGTGGCGCAAGAGGGGATGACCATGCCGGGCGAGGAGCATGTGCGCGACCTGCTCGATTTCGCGCGCCGCTGGGACCGCGCAAAGCCGATGATCGTGCACTGCTATGCCGGCATCAGCCGCTCGACCGCCTCGGCCTATATCATCGCCGCGGCTTTGGCGCCGAAACGCGACGAGGTGGAACTGGCGCAGACGCTGCGCGCGCTGTCGCCTTCGGCGACGCCCAATCCACGGCTGATCGCTGTGGCCGACACGCTGCTCGAGCGCAATGGCCGCATGATCGAGGCGATCGAAGCGATCGGGCGCGGCGCCGACGCCTTCGAAGGCACGCCGTTCGCACTCAAGATCGATATTTAGGCGGCTACTTCAGCCACTCGGCGAGCTTGGCCTTGCGCACGTCCCGCACCAGGCTGATGAAGCCATCGGCCTGATATTCCGCCGTCAATCGGCCTTTCTCTGCCGTTGCAATGCTGGCGTCGCCGACCACGCCGTTTGCGTTGAGATCGCTGGCGATCCAGGCGAAGGCATGCGTGCCGGTCTGGCGCAGAAGCGCGAATTCCTTCTCCGCGTCGGCGACGTTGGAAACGAAACTGTCGGCCTTGCTCATGTCGACGAGGTCCGGCCGGAAATGCAGCATCAGCGAAGTCTCGACATCGCCGCCATGGATGCCGTGGCGGTCCTCAAGTTCGGTGTACATGCCGGCCGGACGGCCAAAGCGCTGCCAACTGGTCTTCACCGCCAGCATCTTTTCGCGCACGCGCAGTTCGCGCGTGACGATACCCATGATCTCTTCATTGCCGCCATGGGAATTGACGACGATGAGCTTGCGCACGCCGGCGCGCGCTATCGACAGGCCAAGCTCGGTCCACGCCTCGATCAGCGTCGTTGCCGGCAGGGTCAATGTGCCCGGCGCGTGCAGATGCTCGTTCGACTTGCCCACCCCCTGGACCGGCAGGATGCGGATGTCGAGATCGTCGGGCAGGCGTGAAATCACCGTGTCGAGCATGCCGTTCATGATCGACGTGTCGGTCGAGACGGGCAGATGCGGCCCATGCTGCTCGATCGCCGCGACCGGCAGCACCGCGATCGTCGCCTCGGGATCGATCGAGGCATACTCGGTTGTCCGGTAATCGCCCCACCAGACGCGTCTTTTTGCTACGGTCATGTCACGCCTCTTCAAATGATCAGGGCAGACCTAGCGCGGTGTGCCCGGCCTGTCGATCACCCGGCCGCGATCGCCTCGACCTCGACCTTGAATTCGGGCCGGGCAAAGCCGGAAACGATCATCAGCGTCGAGGCCGGCGCCGGGCTCGAAAACAGCCGGTCGCGGACCTCCATGTAGGGCCGCAGATGCGCACGGTCGGTGACATAGGCGTTGATGCGCACGATGTCGCCAAGCCCCAGCCCGGCCTCGCTCAGGATCGCCGCGATGTTCCTGAAGCAGAGTTCGGCCTGCGCGCCGGCGTCGTCCGGTATCTGGTCGTCCGCCGTGATGGCGACCTGACCGGAGCATAGCACCAGCCGCTTGCCGGCCGCCACCTCGACGCCGTGGCTGTAATGGGCAAAGGGCGGCTTGATCGACTTCGGGGTGAGGAACTTGAACATGGCAATCTCCTGGATATCGCCAGCCTAAGACCAGATGCATTGCACCATCAAGATGGCGGTGCATGTCGCCGGTGCGATTGTGGACAGGCGTTCAAAAAATAGGCACGATGCCCTTCGGTGCAGCACGACCTTTCCGGATTTCGCAGATGGCTGTGGTGCAGGCGGGCGGGTCCCGGCGCGCGACGCCGGTGGCATGTGTCTTGCTTCTCGAATCTTTGGTGTCAAGCACGGCGCGCAGCGCGCTGGTGCAAATAAAGGGTGGTGGTCAATGTACGTGAAACAGAAGATTTCGGTCGCGGTGGTGGCTCTCCTTGCGGCCAGCACATTGGGCGCGGCGGCGAATGAAAAAGTGACTTTCGGCACCAACTGGCTCGCCGAGCCGGAACATGGCGGCTATTACCAGGCCGTGGCGGATGGCACCTATGCCGCCTGCGGCCTCGATGTCACCATCATGCAGGGCGGCCCGCAGGTCAGCGGCCGGCCGATGCTCCTTGCCGGCAAGATCGATTTCTACATGGGCGGCAATTTGCTGTCGGCCTTCGATGCCGTCCAGCAGGGCATTCCGATGCGTGTCGTGGCCGCCGATTTCCAGAAGGATCCGCAGGTCATCATGTCCCACCCCGGTGAGGGGCTCGACAAATGGGAAGACCTGAAGAATGCCGAGCAGTACATTCTGGGCGATGAAGGTGCGCAGACCTTCTTCCAGTGGATGGTCATCGAACTCGGTTTCGACGCTTCAAAGCGCGCGCCCTACACCTACAACACCGCTCCTTTCCTCGCCAACAAGAAGTCGATCCAGCAGGGCTACGTCACTTCGGAGCCGTTCGCGGTCAAGAAGGAAGGCGGCTTCGTGCCGAACCAGTTCCTGCTCGCCGACTATGGTTGGGATACCTATTCGACCACGATCGAGGTGATGCAGGACACGATCGACAAGAAGCCCGAGGTGGTCCAGTGCTTCGTCGATGGCTCGGCCAAGGGCTGGTACAAGTACCTCTACGGCGACAACAAGGCCGCCAACGATCTGATCAAGAAAGACAATCCTGACATGAGCGACGAGCAGATCGCTTTCTCGATCGACCAGATGAAGAAGTTCGGCCTTGCCGATTCCGGTGACACCGAGAAGCTCGGCATCGGCGCCATGACCGATGCGCGGATCAAGAGTTTCTACGACAAGATGGTCAAGGCCAAGGTCACGCCTGCAGGCATCGACATCACGAAGGCCTACACGCTGGCCTTCGTCAACAAGGGCGTCGGGCTCGAGCTGAAGAAATAGGCCGGCCCGGCATGATGCGGGAAAAGGTGGCGCAAACGCCCGCCTCGGACATGGCTCCGATCTTGCTGGCGCTGCATGGCGTCGGCAAGGTCTTTTCCAATGGCGTGACGGCGCTCAGCAATGTCGACCTGACGATCCGGGAAGGCGATTTCCTGAGCCTGCTCGGACCATCGGGCTGCGGCAAGTCGACGGCGCTGCGGCTGATTGCCGGCCTGTCGACGCCGACATCAGGTGTGCTCGACTGGCGTGGCGGCGGTTCGCTCGACCGCGCGAATATCGGCTTCGTCTTTCAGGAGCCGACGCTGCTGCCCTGGGCCAGCGTCTTCGACAATGTCTGGCTGCCGCTCAGGCTGAAAGGCATTTCCCGCGCCAAGGCAGCTCCAGCGATAACGGAGATGCTGGCGCGTGTGCACTTGACCGGTTTCGAAGACGCCGTGCCGCGCGAACTGTCGGGCGGCATGAAGATGCGCGTCTCGATCGCGCGCGCCATGGTGACCAAGCCGCGCGTGCTGTTGATGGACGAGCCGTTCGCGGCGCTCGACGAGATCACCCGCTTCAAGCTCAACAACGACCTGCTGGAACTGTGGCAAGACGAACGCTTCACCGTCGTCTTCGTCACCCACAGTGTGTTCGAAAGCGTGTTTCTGTCCAACCGCGTCGTCGTCATGGCCGCGCGGCCGGGCAGGGTGTTCGACGAACTCGCCATCGAGGCATCCTATCCGCGCGACGAGGCGTTTCGCACCTCGCCGGATTATGCGGCCCTTTGCCGGCAGGCCTCGGATGTGCTGGTCAATGCCATCAATTCAACTGCGGGCTCGCATCATGACGGTCATTGACGGCACGTTGAAACTCGACCCCGAGGAAGCGCGGCGCGTGCGCCAGGAGCGGCTCGAGCGAATCGGCCGCTGGGTGCTGCCGCTGGCAATCATGGTCCTGGCGATCTGGCTGTGGGACCGTATCTGCGTGTGGAACGCGATTCCGCAATACATCCTGCCGCGCCCCGGCGTGGTGCTGACAACGCTCTACAACGATGCCGGCCTGCTGTTTTCCGCACTGCTGGTCACCTTGCGCATCACCTTCCTCAGCCTGCTCCTCGCGGTTGTCGGCGGCGTCGGCCTGGCGGTCTTGTTCGCGCAGTCGAAGTGGGTGGAGATGTCGTTCTTCCCGTTCGCCATCGTGCTGCAGGTGACGCCGATCGTGGCAATCTTTCCGCTGATCAACATTTATGTCGACAATCAGACGACCAAGCTTCTGCTGTGCGCCTGGATCGTCGCCTTCTTCCCGATCCTGTCCAACACCACGCTTGGCCTGAACTCGGTCGACCGCAATCTGCGCGACCTGTTCAAGCTCAACGGCGCGACGCGGTGGCAGCAGCTGCGCTATCTCAGACTGCCGGCGGCGATGCCGTATTTCCTCGGCGGGCTGAAGATCGCTGGCGGCCTGTCGCTGATCGGCGCCGTGGTGGCCGAGTTCGTCGCCGGCGCCACCGGCCAGTCGTCGGGGCTCGCCTCGCGCATTATCGAGGCCGGCTACCGGCTGAATGCACCCAGGCTTTTCGCGGCGCTATTTTTGATTTCACTTACCGGCATCCTGATCTTCCTCGTACTGTCACTGATTTCGCATCTCATTCTGCGGCGCTGGCACGAGAGCGCACTGAAGCAGGAGCGTTAGTGCCTTGATACCAACCTCCGGTCCCTATCACCTCGCCAATGTCCGGCTTCACGCGTCGCTGACGCCGGGCCTTGCCGCGGCTTTCGACAGAGATGGTTTTGCGCTGACCGATATCACCGTCGCGGGCGGCAAGATTTCCAGCATCGCCGCTACGCATGCCGCATCGAAGGTATCGGCCGGCGCCATCGACCTTGGCGGCCGTGTCGTGCTGCCGTGTTTCGTCGACTGCCACACGCACATCGACAAGGGCCATATCTGGCCGCGAAAGCCCAATCCTGACGGTACGTTCATGGGCGCTCTGAACGCTACGGGCGCCGACCGCACTGCCCGCTGGAGCGCCGAGGATGTGGCGCGCCGCATGGATTTCTCGCTGCGCTCGGCCTACGCGCATGGCACCCGGGCGCTCAGAACTCATATCGACAGCGTCGCGCCGCAGGAGGAAATCTCCTGGCCGGTGTTCGAGACGATGCGCGAGGCATGGCGTGGTCGCATCAAATTGCAGGGTGCTTGCCTGCTCGGCATCGAGGGCGTGCGCGACAAAAAATGGTTCGACAGGCTGGCGAAACGCGTGGCCGCCGCCAAGGGCGTGCTTGGCGTCGTCACCTATATGGTGCCAGACCTGGAAGAGCTGCTCGACCACGTTTTCGCGCAAGCGATCAAGCATGAGCTCGATCTCGATTTCCATGCCGACGAGACCGACGATGTCGCCGCAATCTCGCTGAAGAAGATCGCCGAGGCGGCACTGTGGAACGGCTTCGAGGGAAAAATCCTCGTCGGCCATTGCTGCTCGCTGGCGCGGCAGCCGGATCTCGAGGTGCTGGACACGCTGGACAAGGTGGCGAAGGCTGGGCTCGCAATCGTGTCGCTGCCGATGTGCAATCTCTATTTGCAAGATCGTCGCGCTGATCAAACCACACCGCGCTGGCGTGGCGTGACGCTGCTGCACGAGATGAAGGCGAGGGGCATTCCGGTGGCCGTCGCTTCAGACAACACGCGCGATCCCTTCTATGCCTATGGCGATCTCGACATGCTGGAGGTCTACCGCATGGCGACACGTATCCTGCATTTCGATCATCCGGTCGCCGACTGGCCGCAGGCGGTCACCGCGACGCCGGCCAAGGTGATGCGGCTCGATGGCTTCGGCACGCTTGCCGCCGGAGGCGATGCCGACTTCGTGCTGTTTAAAGGTCGGAGCTGGACGGAATTGCTGTCGCGGCCCGAATCGGATCGCATCGTCGTACGCGCCGGACGCGCGATCGACCGGCAATTGCCCGACTATGCCGAACTCGACGAGTTGATGGTGGAATGATGAATGTTTCGGCGCTGAAACGCGATCTCGATGGGATGAAGCTCGACGACAATCCGGCCATCGTCCAGCAGAAGAGCCGCGACTTCTACTGGTACAGCCCGGTTCTGAAACAGCAGCTCGACCATGTCACCGGCGACTTGATCGTGACGCCGAAGACCGAAGCCGAGCTGATCCGCGTGCTTGCCGCCTGTCACCGCCATGGCGTGCCGGTGACGCCGCGCGGCAGCGGCACCGGCAATTACGGCCAGGCGATGCCTCTGTCGGGAGGCGTGGTGCTCAATCTTGCGGAGATGAACGAGATCAAGTCGATCGGCCCAGGCCGCGTGGTGACCGGACCCGGCGCGATCCTGGCCGACATCGACAAGGCGACACGGACGCATTCCGGACAGGAACTGAGGCTGTCGCCCTCCACCTACAACACCGCTTCGATCGGCGGCTTCATCGCCGGCGGTTCTGGCGGCGTCGGCTCGATCAATTTCGGCGGATTGCGCGATTTCGGCAATGTGCTGCGCTTGCGCGTGGTGACGATGGAGGCCGAGCCGAGGGTGCTCGAACTGACAGGCGAAGACCTGCACAAGGTGACCCATGCCTATGGCACCAATGGCATCATATCAGAGGTCGAGATGCCGCTGACGGCAGCCTATGAGTGGATCGACGTCATCGTCGGCTTCGACGCTTTCATGGATGCGGCCCGCTATGGCAATGCGCTGGCCTGCCAGGATGGCATCCTGACCAAGCTGATCACGCCGATCGCAGCACCCGTTCCGCAGCTCTATTTCAAACGCCACCAGAAATTTTTCAGGGAAGGCCAAAGCATCTGCGTCGTCATGGTGGCGCGGCATGGGCTGGATGCCTTCCTTGCCTTCACGCGCCGCGCCGGCGGTGAAGTGATCTTCAACGCCGCCCTTGCCGCGCCGGAGGAGAAAAAGGGCCTGCCGCCGGCCTATGAATTGGCCTGGAACCACACGACGCTCAGGGCGCTGCGCGTGGACCCAGCCATCACCTATCTGCAGTCGCTCTATCCCTTTCCCAACCAGCTGGCGCTGGTCGAGAAAATGGATGCGATGTTTCCCGGCGAGGTGTTCTCGCATCTCGAATTCGTGCGGCTGGACGGCAACATCACCTGCTTTGGCCTGCCACTGGTCAACTTCACCACCGAGGCGCGGCTCAACGAGATCATCCGCCTGCACGAGGACAATGGCTGCCCGATCTTCAACCCGCACCGCTACACGCTGGAAGAGGGCGGCATGAAGCAGACGGACGCGGTGCAACTCGCCTTCAAGCGTGAGACCGACCCGCAAGGCTTGCTCAACCCTGGCAAGATGATCGCCTGGGAAAACCCGGACTATGATTATCGTTCGGGCCGGACTTTTCTGTTCAAGGGGCTGCAAAAGGCAGGCTGATAACGATGAAGCGTTTGCGCCAAGCCATCCCCCTCTGGCCTGCCGGCCATCTCCCCCTCAAGGGAAATTGGATGTCGCTTGGGCTTTCGCCAATTGCCAACGCCGCAACGGATTGGGGACGTCGAAACTGCCAATCTCCCCCCTGGAGGGGGAGATGCCCGGCAGGGCAGAAGGGGGCGCCTCGCGCTGACCTGCGGGATGTCCTCCCATGAACATCCTCGTCCTCTACGCCCATCCGGTCGAGACCAGCTTCAATGCCGGCCTGCACCGGATGATCGTCGAGCGGCTGACGGCGGCGGGCCATACAGTCGATGACTGCGACCTCTATGCCGAGGACTTCGACCCGCGGCTGACGCGGGCCGAGCGGCTCGCCTATCACGACCAGCGTGGACCAGGCGATGCGGTCACCGGCTACATTCAGAGGCTACAGGCAGCCGAGGCTCTGGTGCTGTCGTTTCCGGTGTGGAACTACGGCTATCCGGCGATCCTGAAAGGGTTTTTCGACCGCGTCTTCCTGCCCGGCGTGTCGTTCAAGCTTGTCGATGGCAAAGTGCAGCCGACGCTACACAACATCCGCAAACTGACGGCTGTCACCACCTATGGCGGCAGCCGATTCCGCGCCATGCTGATGGGCGACCCGCCGCGCAAGGTTGTGAAGTGCATGCTGCGCGCCACGATCAAGCCTGGCGCTCCGGTCTCCTATCTCGCCCACTATTCGATGAACCTGTCGACCGACGGGACGCGGAAGTCCTTCACGGCGAAGGTCGCGGCCAGCATGGATGCATTTTGATGCGTGCGCTTGTGGTCTATTGCCATCCGGTGCCGGAGAGTTTTTGCGCTGCGGTCCGCGATACCGCCGTGGAAGTGCTGACGCGGCGAGGCTGGGACGTGCGGCTGCTCGACCTTTATGCGGAAAAGTTCGATCCGGTGATGAGCTGCGAGGAGCGGCGTTCCTACAACGATCAGGCGCCGCGGGATCCGGCACTGAAACCGCATTTCGAACTGCTCAACTGGGCCGAGGCGATCCTGTTCGTCTATCCGACCTGGTGGTACGGGCTGCCGGCGATGTTGAAGGGCTGGCTCGACCGCGTGTGGGCGACCGACATCGCTTTCAAGCTGCCGGCTGGCAAGGGAGGGATCAAGTCGCTGATGACGCATGTGACCAAGGTCGGCGTCATCACCACCTGCGGTGCGCCGACCTGGTGGAGCGTCGTCGTCGGCCAACCCGGACGCAAGACCTTGCTGCGTGGCATGCGGGCGCTATGCGCCAGACGCTGCAAGACGTTCTTCCTGGCGCATTATTTAATGGACGCGTCGACGCCGGCGACGAGGGCGGCGTTTCTGGTGAAGGTGCGGGCGAAGCTGGAGCGGTTTTAAGCGCGGGACTTGCCTTCTCTCCTTGTGGTTAGAAGGTGGCCTCGCGAAGCGAGGTCGGATGAGGGGTGTTCCAGAGAACACCGACATCTCACTCCGCTGGAACACCCCTCAACCGTCTCGGCGCTACGCGCCGATCCACCGCCCTGGGCGAGTCACGGGCCTCGCCCGCCCTTCGGGCCCCACAAGGGAGAAGGAAGAAAGCGCTACATCTTCGTTCGTTCCGCCTTCGGATCATACATCGGCTTCAGCGATGCCTCCGCCGCAAACCGCTCGCCGGCGATTTCGATTTCGTAGGTCGAGGCCAGCACATCTGCCTCGCTCTCGCCCTGGCAAGGCACATAGCCCAGCCCGATCGCCCCGCCGAGATGGTGACCATAGTTGCCGGAGGTGATCGGACCGACGATCTTGCCGTCGCGCAGGATCGCCTCGTTATGGAAGAGCAGGGGCTGCGTATCCTTCAGGCGGAACTGGACCAGACGGCGGTCCAGTCCAGCTTCCTTCTTCTTCAGCACGGCATCTCGGCCGATGAAATCGCCCTTGGCCGTCTTCACCGCGAAGCCGAGGCCCGCCTCCAGCACGTTGTCTTCATCGGTGATGTCATGGCCGAAATGGCGGAAAGCTTTTTCGATGCGGCAGGAATCCAGCGTGTGCAACCCGCACAGCTTCAGCCCGACATCCGCGCCGGCATCGTCGATCGCCTCGAAGACATGGGCGGCCTGGTCGCTCGAGACATAAAGCTCCCAGCCGAGTTCGCCGACATAGGTGACGCGATGCGCCCGGGCGAGGCCCATGCCGATTTCGATCTCCTGGAAGGTGCCGAACGGATTGTTCTCGTTGGAGAAGTCGTTGGGGCTGACCTTCTGGATCAGTTTTCGCGCATCCGGGCCCATCAGGCAAAGCACGCTTTCGGCGGCGGTAACATCGGTGATGACCACGAACTGCTCGCCGGCATGCCGGCGCAGCCAGGCGAGGTCGCGCTGCAGCGTGGCGCCCGGCACGACGAGGAAATAGGCAGTCTCCGAAAGCCGCGACACGGTGAGGTCGCTCTCGATCCCGCCGCGCTGGTTGAGCATCTGGGTATAGACGATCTTGCCCGGCGCCACGTCCATGTCGTTGGCGCAGAGCCTTTGCAGGAAGGCGCAGGCATCGCTGCCCTCGACGCGGATCTTGCCGAACGAGGTCATGTCGAACAGGCCGACCTTATTGCGGACGGCTAGATGTTCCTCGCGCTGGTTGTCGAACCAGTTCTGCCGCTTCCAGGAATAGCGATATTCGCGTTCCTGTCCTTCGCGCGCGAACCAGTTGGCGCGCTCCCAGCCGGCGACTTCGCCGAACACGGCGCCACGCGCCTTCAGATGCTCATGCAGGGGCGAGCGGCGCACACCACGCGATGTCGCCATCTGGCGGTAGGGGAAATGGTCGGCATAGAGCAGGCCGAGCGTTTCGGTAACGCGCTCCTTGAGATAGCGGCGGTTCTTCTGAAACGGCTGGGTGCGGCGGATGTCGACTTCCCAGAGGTCGAACGGCGCTTCGCCATCGTTGATCCACTGCGCCAGCGCCATGCCGGCGCCGCCGGACGAGACGATGCCGATCGAATTGTAGCCGGTCGCCATCCAGTAGCCGCGCAGCTCCGGCGCCTCGCCGAGATAGTAGCGGTCGTCGGGAGTAAAGCTTTCGGGGCCGTTGAAGAAAGTGTGGATGCCGGCGGTGGCCAGCATCGGCATGCGGTTGACGCCCATTTCGAGGATCGGCTCGAAATGGTCCATATCCTCGGGCAACTGATCGAAGCAGAAATCCTCGCGAATGCCCTCCATGCCCCATGGCTTTGCCACCGGTTCGAAGGCGCCGAGCATCATCTTGCCGGCGTCTTCCTTGTAGTAGGCGCACTCGTCCGGCACGCGCAGCACCGGCAGCCGGCCGAGGCCGGGGATCGGCTCGGTGACGAGATAAAAGTGCTCGCAGGCGTGCAGCGGGATGTTCACGCCGTTCCGGGCGCCGAGGTCGCGCGCCCACATGCCGGCGCAGTTGACGACGATGTCGGTTTCGATCGTGCCCTGGTCTTCGCCTTGCGCCCAGGACACGCCGGAGACGCGGCCATTTTTCGTATGGACTTTTGTGACCTTCACATTCTCGGCGATGGTGGCGCCGCGCTGACGCGCACCCTTGGCCAATGCCATGGCGATGTTGGCGGGGTCGCACTGGCCGTCGAGCGGCAGATGCACGGCGCCGACCACGTCGGAGACGTTGAGATGCGGGTACATCTCTTTGACTTCGTTGGGAGAAATCTCACGCACGTCGACATCGAAGGCGCGGGCGAGCGACGCCTGCCTGTAGATCTCGTGCTTGCGCTCTTCGGTCAGCGCCACGGTGATCGAGCCGACCTGGCGCATGCCGGTGCCGACCTCGGTCTCGGCTTCCAGCTTGACGTAGAGGTCGGCCGAATATTTCGCCAGCCGGGTCATGTTCTGCGAGCCGCGCAACTGTCCGATCAGCCCGGCGGCATGCCATGTCGTGCCCGAGGTCAGCTGCTTGCGCTCTAAAAGCACGATGTCGGTCCAGCCGAGCTTGGCCAGATGGTAGGCGACCGAGCAGCCGGAGACGCCGCCGCCGATGATGACCGCCCGCGCTTTGGTGGGAAGGGTCCTGGCGGTCATGCGGCCTCACGGCGGTAGCTGGAAACGAAACGGCGCAGCCGGGCGGCTGCTTCCCTGAGCACGGGTTCGGGCTGGCACAAGCTGATGCGGATATGGCCGGCGGCGGCTTCGCCGAAGCTGGAGCCCGGCATGACGCCGACCTTTTCCTTGTCGAGGAGGGCGAAGGCGAATTTCTCGTCGTCGGGTTCGACAGCCGAAATGTCGAGCATGACATACATGCCGCCTTCGGAACCGCGCACGGTGACATCGTTCATTCCGTGTACCGCATCGAGCAGGACGGTGCGGCGTGCGGCGTAGCGTTCGGCGATGTCCTTGACGCCATAGTTCTGCTCCAGCGCCTCGGTGCAAGCGATCGAGATGAAGGCGGGCAAGCCGTAGGTCGTCACCAGGTTGAGGTTGATCAGCAATGTGATCATTTTCTCAGGACCGGTCAGCCAGCCCATGCGCCAGCCGGTCATGCCGTGGCTCTTGGACATGGAATTGATGACCAGCGTGCGCTCGGCCATGCCTGGCAGCGAGCGCGGCGAGATGTGCTCGCCGCCGCCCAGCGTCCAGTAGACCTCGTCGGACAGCAGCCACAGGTCATGCTCGCGGCAAACCTCGGCCAATTGTTCCAGCCGCTCGCGCGAATACACCGCACCGGTCGGGTTGTTCGGCGTGTTGATCAATATGGCGCGCGTGTTGGGCTTGAGTGCCGCGCGGATCATGTCCGCGCGGGGTTGGAAACCATCCTCGGCCGGTGTCTCGACAACGGTGAAACTGGCACCCGCCGCACTGAAGGTGTTGGGATAAGTGGCATAATAAGGGGCGACGACGATGGCGTGGTCGCCCGGGTCGAGAACAGCCTGCACGGCCGCGTAAAGTGCGGCCTGGCCGCCTGGCGTGGCGATGACCTCTTCCGGCATCGTCTCGACGCCGGTGCAGGCGCTGGAGGCCGCCGCCATCGCCTTGCGCAGGCGTGGCAAGCCAGGCAGCGGCGTGTAGTGATGGTTGCTGCCACGGACCGCTACCACACAAGCTTCGATCGTTTCCGAAGGCGTGTCGAAATCATGGTCGCCGGCCGACAGCATGATGATGTCCTCGCCGGCTTCCTTGCGGTTCCAGGCGGCGAAATGAACCTCCCAGCCGTCCTTGCCCGATGGCACGATGCCGGTAATGCGCGATGATGGTCTAGGCATGTGAGACTCCCGAGATCGCGTAGCCGTTCCGTTGCAGCCGGTCGCGCAAGGCGGCGATATGGGCAGGACCGACCTCGCAGCAACCGCCGACGATGTCCGCACCCGCTTCCACCCAGCCGACAGCCTGTTCGGCATAAGCGTCCGGACCGAGGTCGTGGCGGGCATGCAGTACATCCACCGTGCCGCCATGCTTGAGCGCTTCGGTGGAGGTGAAGCCATTGGCATAGGCCCCGACTGGGCCGCCCAGCTCGATCAGTTCCGGCAAGGCCGCCGCGATCGCTTCCGGGCGGCAGCAGTTGAGCAGCCGCGCCGCCACCGGCAGATCGCCAAGCGCCTCCGCCGCCGACGCAATCGTCTCGCCACTGCGCAAGCGTGGCGTGCCGTGATCGGCCAGTGTCCATGACACCCAGACAGGCTTGCCGCTTTCCGATGCCGCGGTGACCGCGGCCCGCGCTTCCTCTGATGACGCCATGGTCTCGCACAGGAACAGGTCGACACCGTCCGCCTGCTCGGCGACGATACGGCGGTAGATGTTGAGCGTGTCCTGGTAGGAGATGGTCAGCGCCGGCGCGTAGCTGCCGAAAAGCGGCGACAGGCAGCCGGCGATGGCCGCATCGCCCGCCTCGTCGCGCGCTTGCCTGGCCAGCTCGATGCCACGCTTCTGCAATGGCTTGAACAAGTCTTCCGCGCCTTCGCGCACCAAGCGTTCGGGCGTCGCCGAATAGGTGTTTATGGTGATGACACGGGCACCGGCGCGGATGAATTCGGCATGCAGGCCGCGCACGAGGTCCGGTTCGTCCATCAGCACCCTGGCCGACCACAGCGGCGTCGGCTCGGACTTGCTGCGCCGCACCAGCTCCTGACCCATGCCGCCATCGGTGAGGATAACGCTCTTCATGCCCGCAGCCTTTCGTTCCTGGGATCCCACAAGGGCTCGTCCTGCTGCACGACCGCCTTGAAGCGATCGCCGAAGATGTCGACCTCGACGGCGGTACCGGGTTCGGTCAGGTCGGCGCGCAGCATGCCGAGCGCGATCGACTTGTCGACGCGATGGCCCCAGCCCCCCGATGTCGTCTCGCCGACGATCTGGCCGTCATGCCAGAGCGTCGACATGTAAGGCGCGTCGCAATCGCCGGGACTTTCGACCACGAGCGTGACGAAGCGTTTCTTCACGCCTTGCTGTTTCTCGTTCTGGAGCGCCGACTTGCCACGGAAGTCGGGCTTTTCCCATTTGACGAAACGCTCCAGCCCGCCCTGCAGGATAGAGTAGTCCGTCGACAGGTCGCCCTTCCAGGTGCGGTAGCCCTTTTCCAGACGCAGCGAATCCAGCGCGTACATGCCGAACGGCTTCAACCCATGATTCTGCCCGGCGGCGCAGATCGCATCGAAGATCGCGGCGGTGTCGTCGACCCTGGTGTGGATCTCCCAGCCGAGCTCGCCGGCGAAGGAGACACGGACCAGCTTGGCCCAGCGGCCGGCAATCCTGGTCTCCTGATGGGTCAGCCATGGCAGGGTCAGGTCGGCACCACAGACATCGGCAAGGATTTTTCGCGAATTGGGACCGGCCAGGATCTGCGTGGAGAATTCCTCCGTCCGGTCGATCAGCTTGAGCGCCGCATCACCGGGCATGTGCGATTTCAGCCATTCGAAGTCATGCCACTGCGCCACCGCCGCGGTGATCAGCGTCATGGATTCCTCGCCATGGCGTACCACCGACATTTCGGTGACGATGCGGCCCTTGTCGTCGGAGAAATAGACGAGGCCGATGCGGCCAGGCTTCGGCACCAGGCCGGTCACTTGCCGGCTCAACCACTCGGCGGCACCTGGGCCCTCGAGGTTGAAGCGCGAGAAGCCGGGCAGGTCGAGGATGCCCGCGGCGTCACGCACGGCCAGGCACTCTTCACGGACGCGATGCTGCCAGGGTCCGTCGCGGCGGAAGGTCAACGTGGCTTCCTCGGAGACGTCGTCGCCGTCCTGCGCGTACCAGATAGCGCGCTCCCAGCCATTATAGGCATCGAAGCGGGCGCCGAACGCCTTGATGCGATCGTGGATCGGCGACAGTTTTCTGTCACGTCCTTCCGGCCAGGCGTGACGCGGGAACTGGATGGCGTATTCATTGCCATAGATTTCCATGCCCTTGGCCACGCAATAGTCCGGCGCGGAAGCAAAGGAAGTAAAGCGGCGCGGATCGCACGACCACATGTCCCATTCGGTCCGGCCTTGCGTCACCCATTCGGCCAGCACCTTGCCGGCGCCACCGCCCTGGGCGATGCCGAAAGTGAAGACGCAAGCCTCGAAGGCGTTGGGAACGCCCGGCATCGGACCGATCAGCGGATTGCCGTCCGGCGCATAAGGGATCGGGCCGTTGATGACCTTGGAGAGGCCCGCGGTGCCCAGGATCGGCACGCGGGCGACCGCGTCGGCCAGGTAATGCTCCAGCCGGTCGAGATCGTCGGGGAAGAGCTGGAAGGAAAAGTCCTCCGGCATGGGGTCGCTGTGGGTGGCCCAATGCGCGCGGCAATTGCGCTCATAGGGGCCAAGATTCATGCCGGCCTTTTCCTGGCGCAAATAGTATGAGGTGTCGACGTCGCGCAGCAGCGGCAGCTTCTTGCCCTGTTCCTTCGACCAGGCGGCGAGTTCGGGGATTTCCTCGAACAGTATGTACTGGTGGCTCATCACCATCATCGGCACGTCGCGGCCGAACATCCTGCCGACTTCGGCGGCACGGTAGCCGGCTGCATTGACGATGATCTCGCAGCGGATCTCGCCTTGCGCTGTTACGACCACCCATTCGTCCTTCTCGCGTCGCACGCCGGTGACGGGGCAGAAGCGGATGATCCTGGCGCCCATGTCGCGCGCGCCTTTAGCCAGCGCCTGCGTCAACTGTGCCGGGTCGATGTCGCCGTCGCTCGGATCGTAGAGCGCGCCCTTCAACTCGTGCGTTTCGAGGAAGGGGTAGCGGCGCTTGATCTCGTCGAGCCCGACCACGTCTATGTCCATGCCCTGGTGGCGGCCCATGCCCTTGGCGCGCTGGAATTCCTGCATGCGCTCGTTGGAGTGGGCGAGCCTCAGCGAGCCGGTGACATGGTAGTTCATGGGATAGTCGACCGCGTCGGCGAGCCCACGATAGAGCTCGGTCGAATAGCGCTGCATGTTCATCAGCGACCAGGAGGAGGAGAAGGTCGGCACATTGCCGGCAGCATGCCAGGTCGAGCCCGAGGTCAGCTCGTTCTTTTCCAGGAGCACGCAGTCGGTCCAGCCGGCCTTGCCCAGATGATAGAGCGAGGAGGTGCCGACAACGCCACCTCCGATGATCACCACGCGCGCCGAGCTCGGCAAACCCGCCATGTTCTTCTCCCAATCTTCAAGCGCGCCGCGCTTTATTTTTGTTTGATGCATGTCGTTATCCCAAAACCGCTCCACGGGTTTGGGGCGACATGCACTCAATAGACTGGTGGCGAAACCACCCAGATGACGACCGCCGGCTCGCTACCCGGATTGCGCCAGCGGTAAGGCTTGCCTTCGAAGCGGAAGGAGTCGCCTTCGCCAAGCCGGTGCCAGACCCCGGCTATTTCGATGTCGAACTGCCCGGACGCGATGTATCCGGCCTCCTCGGTCGGCCGGCGGGCCTCGCTCTTCAACTCCGCGCCCGGCGCGAAGACCGACCGCACCATCTCGAAGCTACCACCGAGGTCGGGTGACAGAAGCTCCTCCACCAGGCCGGATTCGCTGGTGCCAAGCGTGCGACGCTTGCCGGCGCGCACCACCACGCCGCGCTCGCTTTCCACGGGCACGTCATGGCTGAAGAACAGGCTGATCGGCACGCCGAACAACTCGGCGAAGGCCCTGAGGTCACTGAGCGATGGCGTCGACAGGCCGCGCTCGACCTGGCTGACCCAGCCGACTGACCGGCCGAGTTTCAGCGCGATCTCGGCCAGCGTTAGCCCGCGCACCCGGCGCAAGGCCCTGATATCGCCGGCCAGGACTCGTTCGTCAGCTCCCTGTAATGTTCGTACGGTAGGGGAGGCCAAATCGCTCACTTCATGAAAAATTGCAGTCGAATTTCATGAGAAATGAAGCTCATGAAAAAATCAAGTAGATTTTCACCAATGCTCAAGATTTGCTTGCAGGATTTTGACGGTTCATGCAAAGGCTCCGCCGCGAGCGGCGAGTGGGGACGTCCGATCGACATAATGGCTAAGGGACGGCCCATGCTGGAAAAGAAGGCTCGAATCGCGGTTGATGCCGAGATCGTCGACGATGCGATCATGTCGCGCCGTTCGGTGCGCGCATTTCTGCCCGACATGGTCGACGACGAGACGATCCGAGACATACTGACTGTTGCTGCGCGGGCTCCCTCCGGCACCAACATGCAGCCGTGGCGGGTCTATGTCACCAAGGGCGGGACCAAGCAACGGATCACGGATGCCATCATGAATTCCGGCATCCGCGCGGAAAAAGCCGACTGGGACGAATACCGCTATTATCCCACCCAGTTCTTCGAGCCTTATCTCACCCGCCGCCGTGCCAACGGGTTCGGCCTCTACGGCGCGCTCGGCATCGGCCGCCGGGAAGTCGACAAGATGCGCGCCCAGCACGACCGCAACTTCGTCTTCTTCGACGCGCCGGTCGGCATGATCTTCACCATCGACCGCCGGCTCAACCAGGGTTCGTGGATCGATTACGGCATGTTCCTGCAGAACATCATGGTCGCGGCGCGCGGCAGGGGGCTGCATAGCTGTCCGCAAGCGGCCTTCGCGCCCTATCACCGGCAGATCCGGCCGGTGCTCGACATTCCCGACGAGGAGATCGTCGTCTGCGGCATGGCGCTCGGCTATGAAGACACGTCCAAGCCCGAGAACGCCTTCCGCACCGACCGTGAGCCGCTCGAGGAATGGGTGACGTTCAGCGAATAGGTTTCGTCCGGCGCAGCTCCGCTACTCTGTATTCATGTGCGCGCCGTGGCCGCTGACATGGGCGCCGTCCTGCGGCGTCAGCTTGAGATAGGCGAGCAGCGCGCAGAGCGTGATGATGCCCTCGATCACGAACAGGATCCGGAAATCGCTGGCGGCGGCCGGCCCGCCGCCGGCGAGAAACGACAGCATCGCAGCCGCCAGGCCGACGCTGATCGCGACCGCCAGCTGCCAGAGAATATAGTAGAGCGCGCTGAAGCGGGCGAGTTGTTCGGGCGCGATGTCGGAATAGGCGAGATTGCCGGTCGAAGCCCATTGCACCGAGCGAAAGACGCCAAAGACGAAGATGTAGGTGAGCGTGATCCAGACCGGAGTCGTTGCTTGCATCAAGGCGAAGCCCGCGACCATGGCGGCAACAACGGGTGTGTTGAAGACCAGCACGCGGCGAAAACCGAAACGGTTGAGGACGCGTGGCATGAAGACACGCATACCCACCGAACCGACCGCCGCCACGAAGGTCAGCGATCCCGCCTGCACCGCGCTCATGCCGAAGCCGAGCTGGAACATCAGCGGCAGCAGGAAGACGACGGAGCTGAGACCGATCGTGTCGAGCCCGCCGCCAGTAAGGAAGGAGATGCGGAAGGTGCGGATGCGCAGGAGCTTGAGATCGAGCAGGGGATTGCGCACACGCAGGCAGTAGAAGGAGGCGGCCGTCAGGATGATGAGCGCCAGCGCAAGCTCGGCGGCGATCATGCTGCCGGCGGCGTCTTTCGCCGCGAGCGAGTCCATGCCGAAGACCAGCAGGACCATGCCGCCGCCGACCAGCACAAAGCCTGGAAAATCGAACCGCGTGCGCGCCGGCTTGGTCATTGTCGGAAACAATGAGGCGGCAAGAATAGCCGCCGCGAGCGCGAACGGCACGTTGATGAAGAAGATCCAGCGCCAGGAGATGTAGGTGGTCAATGCGCCGCCGACGAGCGGACCGACCAGCGGCCCGGACTGCCCGGCCAGTGAGATATACATGTTGATCTTCAAGGTCCGGCTGCGCGGGAAGGTCGACAGGATCACTACCTGGCCGAGCGTGCCCATCAGAGCGCCACCGAAGCCCTGCAGCGCGCGGGCGCCGACCAGCATCCAGATGTCGTTCGACAGCCCGCACAGGGCCGATGAAGCGGCAAACACCAGCAGGGCAAAGCAATAGACATTGCGCAGGCCGAAACGGTCGGCGGCCCAGCCGCCGAGCGGCATCGAGATGATCAGGCTGGCGACGTAGACGGTGATCAGCAGGCCGAGCTGGCTTGGCGGACGGCCAAGGCTTTCGCTGATGCCCGGCAGCGCCGTCACCACGACATTCTGGTCGAGGCTGGTCATGAACACGCCGCAGGCAACGGTCAGCGGCAGCAGGAGCAAGGCTCTGGCCGACACATCGGCGCGATCGGTGGCGCCGGCGGATAATTCAGCGGTCATGGGGATGTTCGAACCAAATATGCCGACTCTGAGATGGGATTTTCATCCCCTTGGACCGGTTGAACGGGCCACGTTGCCATCATGGGCGCCCGCGGCGGGATTCTCTAGCGGCAGAACCAGCCGGCATTGAGGCCAGAGGCAGCCGCTCTAAGGCCACACCGCCTACTGTGCCTCGTAGCCGACCTCCTCGCTGGCGTGGCAGAGCGCCTTCCAGAACGAGCGGGCGAAGGAGCGGAAGACATAGATGTCGAACTGGTCGGTGCCGGTGCGCTGGATCTGGGCGAAGACATCGTGATGCGTTGTCGAGCGGCCGGCGCCGACCGGAAAGGCGGGCAGGGCGAAGTCGATGGCGAAGAATTTCGACAGCACCCATTCGGCTTTCGGCCCGGCGATCCGGATGGCGGTGCGGCCATGCGACAGGTCCGTCACCGTGCCGATGGCCGGCGTCACCGACTTGGCGAAGGCCGCGGCCAGTCCTTCGGCCTCATCGGTTACCGTGAATTTTCCCGGTGCGAAGCCGAACACCGATTTCACGCCGTCGCTCAAGCCGCCGCCAGCGCCGTCGGGCAGCGCAAGCCCGGTGACGCCGCGGATGGCCGCGATCAGTTTCTTCTCTTCGCCCGGCCATGCTGCGAGTTGCACGATCGAGCCCGGCCGGGTTTCGGTGAGCAGTATCTCGACGCCATGTTCGAAATTCCCATGCGAGCCGACATGGAACTCCGGCTCGAGGGGCGATTGACGCTCAGCCATGCATGCGGGTCCCTTCCGGATCGTAGAAGTGGTTGGAGACGATCTCCACGGGGCCGAAGCGGTTGCGCAAGGGATCGGAGACATGGGCGCGCGTGCCGTGCCTGGCCTTGCCGCCCTTGACCAGCGCCAGCGCGATATGCTTGCCGAGCGCCGGCGAATAGCAGCAGGCGGTGATGTGCCCGACCGAGCCGTGCGGATTGGCTTCGTCGACCTCCTCGACGATGTGCGCGCCGCCATTGAGCGGCCGGTTGTCGAGCGCGACCAGGCCGACCAGTTCCAGCCGCTCGGACGCAACGAGACCTTCGCGGTCCATCATCGCCGAGCCGATGAAGGGCTTCTTCTTCGACAGCATCCAGTCGAGATGCAGGTCGCGCGCCGTGGTGCGGCCGTCGATCTCGGCGCCGGTGACATGGCCCTTCTCGATGCGCATCGTGCCCAGCGCCTCCAGCCCGTAGGTGACCAGCCCGAACGGCTTGCCGGCTTCGATCAACGCTTCCCAGACATGGGTGCCGTGGCCGGCGCCGCAATAGACCTCGAACGCCATTTCACCGGAGAAGGATAGCCGGCAAATCATCACCGGCACAGCTGAAATGTCGCCGTGCACGATGCCCATGAAGGGCAGCGTCGCATTGTCGACAGCCGTGCCGGTGACACAGGCGGCCAGAATCTGCCTCGCTTTCGGCCCGCCGATCGCGGCTCCCGCCCATTCGTCGGTCACGGAGGTGACGTGGACCTTGAGTTCCGGCCAGATCACGTCGAGGAAATATTCCAAATGCTGCATCACCTTGCCGGCGTTGGCCGTGGTGGTGGTCATCAGGAAATCCTGTTCGCCGAGCCGCCAGGTGGTGCCGTCGTCGAAAGCGAAACCATCCTCTCGCAGCATCAAACCGTAGCGCGCCTTGCCAACGGCGAGGGTCGAGAACATGTTGGTGTAGACACGGTCGAGGAACGTGGCGGCGTCGGGGCCCTGCACGGCGATCTTGCCCAACGTCGAGACATCGACGATGCCCGCACTTTCGCGCGTCGCCTTGGCTTCGCGCACGTAGGCCTGTTCGATGGTTTCGCCTGAAAGCCCGTAGATCATCGGCCGGTACCAGAGGCCGGCCGAATACATGGTCGCGCCATTGGCGACATGCCAGTCATGCATCGGCGTCAGCCGTTCGGGCTTGAGGTCGCCGAAGCGCTCGGCTGCCAGCGAGCCGATCGACACCGGTGCGAAGGGTGGCCGGAAGCGCGTCGTGCCGACTTCCGGGATTGGCTTGCCGAGCGCTTCCGCCATGATGGCAAGACCGGGGACGTTGGAGCTCTTGCCCTGGTCGGTGGCCATGCCGAGCGTGGTGTAGCGCTTCAAGTGCTCGACAGAGACGAAGCCTTCGCGATGCGCCAGGCGGACATCCTCCGCCGTGACGTCGTGCTGGAAGTCGACAAAGCTCTTGCCGCTGCCCTTGATTTCGAACACGGGCGCGGGATCTGGATCTCCAGGGGTTGCCTCGACAGCGGGCAATGCTACAGGCGCGGCGGTTCCGCCAGCCGCGGCAGTGCCTGCGGCGCGCCCTTCGGCGATCGCCTCGACCGTCGAAAAGCTGCCGGTGAAGGCGCCCGCGCCGATCCAATTTTGCGTCGGCTTGGGCGGCAGGAAGGCCTGCCGGGCGGCGTTCCATTCCGCCTTGGCGCCGGCCTGGCTGGCCAGATGGATGGTCGGCGACCAGCCGCCAGACATCAGCAGGCAATCGGCATGGACGCTGCGCGCATCGCCGCTCAGCGCACCGGCGACCATGTCGAAACGCTGGACCTTGAGGCCGGACAACGACTTGCCGCCTTCCGTGGCGACCACCGCATGACCGGAAAGCAATTCCGCCTCGGCTTCGCCGGCCAGGGCGCTCATCTCGGCGGACGGTTGCGGGCGCACGTCGACGATGGCAACGATCGCCGCACCTGCCTGCTTCAGCGCCAGCGCCGACCGGTAGGCGCTGTCATTGTTGGTGAACACCACGACGCGCTGCCCCGGCAGCACGCCCAATTCGTTGGCGTAGCGCTCCGCCGCATGCGCCAGCATCACGCCGGGCCGATCATTGCCGGGAAACACCAGCGGCCTTTCGAAGGCGCCGGTAGCCAGCACGACGGATCCCGCGCGGATCGCCCAGTAGCGATGGCGCGGCTCACCCTTGGCGGGCTGTGCCTTGTGGTCGCTGACCCGCTCGAGCGCGGCAAGCGTGTTGTTGTCGTAGTAGCCCCAGACCGTGGTGCGCGGCAGAAGCCGGACGTTGTCGCGCGCCTCGAGCTGAGCGACGGTGCGGTGCACCCAATCAGCCGCGGGTGCGCCATCGATGGTTTCGCCGGACCAGTTGGCCGAACCGCCGAAACGCGGCTCGAGATCGGTCAACATGACGCGGGCGCCTTGGTCCGCGGCGGCCTTGGCGGCCATCAGGCCGGCTGGGCCGGAGCCGACCACAAGCACGTCGCAAAAGGCGTTCATGCGCTCGTAGCGGGCCGGGTCCTTTGCCGATCCGGCGCTGCCGAGGCCGGCGGCGCGGCGGATGAAATGCTCGCAGAACATCCAGAAGCGCGTGCCTTTCAGCGGGCCGATAACCGGCCCCATGAAGGTCTTGTAGTAGAAGCCGGCCGACAGCAGCTTGCCCCCGAGCTGGTTGACGGCATGGATGTCCCAGGTGAGCGAGGGGAAACGGTTCTGGCTGACGGCAATCAGCCCGTCATGGATCTCGACCATGGTCGCCGGGATGTTGGGTTCCCGCACCTCGCCCTTCAGCACCGTTACCAGCGCGTTGGGCTCCTCGACGCCTGCGCTCAGCAGGCCGCGCGGGCGATGGTATTTGAAAGAACGCCCGAAAAGGGTGACGCCATTGGCCAGCAGCGCGGATGCCAGCGTGTCGCCGCCATGCCCGGTATAGGGAACGCCGTCGAACGTGAAGCGGATCGTCTTCAACCGGTCTATGCGGCCGCCGGTGACGGTGCGGCGCGGGCTCATGGCTTGTCCTCCGCCTTGCGGCGCGCGGCCGAGCTGTGATCGGCGCGCACGAAGGCGACACTGGAAATCTCATGCGTCAGCGTGTTGCGCACGACCCTCAGGTGAGCCCGGCAGCCGCCGGAATGCTGCCAGATCTCGTTGTGGTCGCCGGCCGGGTTCAGCCGGTCGTAGACGTAGGCGTTCCAGGCCTCGAAATTCTGCGAGGCAGGGTCGGGACGTTCGCGGTTGCCGTCACCCTGATAAGTGAACTCGATGACGTCGCGCGGGCCGCAATAGGGGCAAGTGATCAGCACTGAATGTTCCTAATGAAGCCGCGGGTTCGCGCCCTGGCCCTTGTCGTCGATCACCAGGCCGCGATGAAATCGGTCCAGCGTGAAAGGGGCGTTGAAATCGTGCGGCTGGTCCTTGGCGATTGTCCAGGCAAAGCACCACCCGGAAGCGGGCGTCGCCTTGAAGCCGCCATAGCACCAGCCGCAATTGAGATACATGCCGGGCAGGGGCCCGATGGTGATGATCGGCGAACCGTCCATCGACATGTCGCAGACGCCGCCCCAGGAGCGCAGCATGCGCACACGCGCTAGGCCCGGGAAAAGCGCCAGCATCTCGCTCATCACTTCGTCGACGATGGGCAGGTTGCCGCGCTGGGCGTAGCTGTTGTAGCCGTCGATGTCGCCGCCATAGACAAGGCCGCCCTTGTCGGACTGCGACATGTAGAAATGGCCCATGCCGAACGTCACGACCGTGTCGATGAAGGGTTTCAGCGATTCGGTGACGAAGGCCTGCAGCACATGGCTCTCGATCGGCATTGTCTCGACGCCGGCCAGTTGCATGACGCGGCCGGTGCTGCCGGCCACCGCGACCGCTACCTTCTTGGCCCTGACATCGCCGCGCGATGTGGTAACGCCGGTGATGCGGTCGCCGTCGCGCAGGAAGCCGGTGACCTCGCAATTCTCGACGATGTCGACGCCGCGCCGGTCGGCGCCGCGTGCATAGCCCCAGGCGACCGCATCGTGCCGGGCGGTGCCGGCGCGTCGCTGCATCAGGCCGCCAACCACCGGAAAGCGTGCATCATTGGAGATATCGAGCGCCGGGATCAGGCGCTTGATCTCGGCTGGCGTCATCAGTTCCGCATCGACGCCGAGATGGCGCATGGCGTTGCCGCGTCTTGCGTAGTCGTCGAACTGAGCCGGCGTGTGCGCCAGGTTCAGGCAGCCGCGCTGCGAGAACATAACGTTGTAATTGAGTTCGTGCGACAGGTTCTCCCACAGCTTCATCGAATGTTCGTAGAAGCGGGTATTGGCGGGCAGGAGATAGTTCGAGCGAACGGCCGTCGTGTTGCGGCCGACATTGCCGGAGCCCAGCCAGCCTTTCTCCAGCACCGCGACATTGGTGATGCCATGTTCCTTGGCTAGATAGTAGGCGGTCGCCAGGCCGTGACCGCCGCCGCCGATGATGATGACGTCGTAGGATGCCTTCGGATCCGGCTTGCGCCAGGCCGGCTTCCAGTCCTTGTTTCCCTTGAACGCGTTCGCGAGCAGCGAAAGGGCTGAGTACTCTGCCATGTGTAAGGTGTCCGTTGCGGCGATGCGGCAGACTATAGAGCAGGGGGCTGATAGAAAGCCAATATTGCGCCATCGCCTTTCGACTGGCCGACGCTTGATGAGTGCGATCGTCGCGGTGACTTGCCCCATGATATGGCCGTCTTTATCAAGGACAGGCTTTTGAATGCCTTTGCCGCCCGCGAGTCGCCGATCCATCATGTTTTTTCGATTGCTTCGCCTCATTCTGGTCCTGGCGCTTGTCGTTGCGCCGCCGCTGTCGTTCGAGGCGGCGGCGCAAGGCGTTGGCCAGGCGCCCGCCGGACTGATCGCCGACCAGCAAAAGATCATCCAGGGCCTGACGACCAAGGCCGACAATTTCGAGAAGCAGACACAGCAGGATGGCGAGGACGACAGCAACCTCGTCGATATCCGCCTGCAGCTCGAGGAATTGTCGCGGCAATCGCTGACCAGCGCGCTGGCGTTCCGCACGCGCCTGGGCGAAATCAACAGCCGGCTCGAACAGCTCGGGCCGCCGCCTGCCGCGGGCCAACCGGCGGAGCCCGACATCGTCAGCGGCGAGCGCCAGGCGCTGACGTCCGAAAAGGCGGAGATTAACGCGGTCATCGCACAAGCTCAGACCTTGTCGATCCGCATCAGCGGGCTGATCGACAAGATCGGCAACATGCGCAGCGCGCTGTTTCGGAATCTGTTGACCAAGCGCTACGTACTCTCGGACGCCTTGAGCCCGCAGGTGTTTTCCGATGCGCGCGACGAGTTCGGCAATTTCTACAAGGCGGTGTCGTCCTGGCTGAGCTTCGCCATCAAGTTCAAGTTCCAGGCCATCCTGGCGGCGACCTTCGTGGCGCTCGGCCTTGCGCTGGTGCTGCTGGTCGGCGGGCGGCGCCTGTTCGGGCGGGTGTTCGAGGCCGACTCCAGCAATGAGGACCCGTCCTATCTCAGCCGTCTTTCGGTGGCGTTCTGGTCGACCTTGCTGCCGACGGTGGCGGTTGCCGCCTTTCTCGGCTCGACGATCTTCTTCTTCAACTATTATAATGTTTTGCGCGGCGATATCGGGCTCTTCCTGAATGCGCTGGCGGCCGTCATCGGCGTGGTGTTTTGCGTCAATCGGCTGACCAACGCTGCGCTCGAGCCGCGCCTACCGAACTGGCGGCTCATTCCCGTCGAAACCGGCCCGGCGCGCTGGCTGGTACGGCTAGCGACAGCCATGGCCGTGGTCATCGGCGCCAACTATTTCCTGTCGATCGTCAACGACAAGATGGGCTCGCCGCTGTCGCTGACCATCGCCCGCAGTTTCGGAGCCGCCATAACCGTCGGCGTCATCCTGATGCTGATGGCGATGCTGAGGCCGTTCAGGGCGCGTGACGGAAGCTGGCGACCATGGCCGGCATGGCTGCGCTATACATCGCTCGCCCTTGGCCTGTTCACCATCGTCGCGGCGTTGCTCGGTTATATCGGCCTTGCGCTGTTCGTCTCACAACAGGTCGTGGTCACCGGCACGGCGCTGATAACAGCCTATATCGGCTTCCTGTCGGCGCAGGCGATCGGCGAGGAGGACGCTTTCGCCAACACGTCGGTCGGGCGCTGGCTGTCGGCCAATTCCAGCTACGAGGACACCGCGCTTGACCAGCTCGGCCTTGTCGTCAGCATCGCCATCAACGTGATGATCGTGCTGGTGTTCCTGCCGCTGATCCTTTTGATGTGGGGCTTCCAGCCTGGCGATATCGAAGCGTGGGCGTACAAGCTCGCAACCGGGATCAATATCGGTTCGGTGACGATTTCGGTCACCGGCATCCTGTCGGGCATCGTCGTCTTCGTCATCGGCTATTTCCTGACGCGCTGGTTCCAGGGCTGGCTCGACGGCTCGGTCATGGCGCGTGGCAAGGTCGATACAGGGGTGCGCAACTCGATCCGGCTGGCGGTCGGCTATGCCGGCGTTGCTCTTGCGGCGCTGGTCGGTATTTCGGCGGCCGGCATCGATCTCTCCAGCCTGGCACTGGTCGCCGGCGCTCTCTCCCTCGGTATCGGCTTTGGCCTGCAGAATGTGGTGTCCAATTTCGTCTCCGGCTTGATCCTCTTGGCCGAGCGGCCGTTCAAGGTCGGCGACTGGATCGTGGCCGGCGACGTCAGCGGCACGGTCAAGAAGATCAGCGTGCGCGCCACCGAGATCGAGACTTTCCAGCGGCAGTCGGTGATCCTGCCCAATTCGAACCTGATCAACAATGCCGTCGGCAACTGGACGCACCGCAACAAGCTCGGCCGCATCGACATTAAGGTCGGTGTCGCCTATGGCAGCGACGTCAAGCATGTCCACGCCGTCCTGCTGGAGATCGCGCGCAGCCATCCGCTGGTGCTGAAGAACCCCGAGCCGTTCGTGCTGTTTTCCAATTTCGGACCCGCCGCGCTCGAATTCGAGATTCGTCTGTTCCTGGCCGATGTGATGAACGGCAACATCGTGCAGAACGACGTCCGCTTCACCGTGCTGGAGAAATTCGACGATCAGCACATCGAAATCCCTTCAACGCCTCGCGCGGTCGTCGAGGCCAAGAAGCACGTGGCATGGCCCACCGATGACGACAAGATCGAGGCCGATTTCGCCGAACAGCAAGAGGCTAAGGCGCAAGCCGAGGCCGAAGCGAAGCGTCAGGCCAAATCAGGCCGCAGGACACGCAAGCCCGATCCGGATTAGATTGGAGGCGTTGCACGTCGCCAAGACCAATTGCGGCATGAATGCGGCATTCAGTTGCGGTTCAGCTTCCATCTCATATAAGCTCCATGCAAAGGCGAAAATGCCTTGTGAAATGCAACAGAGGCGGTGGGAACACCGATATTGCAATGTGGAAGTCTCTCGTCGCCGCCGTGGCTTTGCTCGCCGTGAGCGGCTCCGCCCATGCCGCAAGCGCGGTCAACAAGGACGCCGAGACGCGCACGCTGGTCGTGACCGAGGGCGGCAGCAAGACCGAGCTTGCGCTGGCCGGCGGCGAAACCGTCGAGTTCTGCCAGAACGGTTGCTTCGTCACCTTGCCCAATGGCGACCTCGAAGCCCTGACCGGTTCGGAAACCGTCGAGATTTCCGGCGGTGTCGCCCGCATCAAGTAATCTCGGTGGCATGATTGGAAAGGCCGGGCGTTTGCTCGGCCTTTTATCATTTCCGGTAGCTGTCTAACAATGACGCTGAAAATCCCGCCGCGTCAGCCGTTTGCATCGTGTTCGAGCAGCTCGACCTCAAGCGCTATCGTCCCGGCATGATCAAGGTCGAGGTCGGCGCGCCGCCCTGTAGATAGGCCAGGTCGTGGTCAAGTTGAAAACGGCGGGCTACCAGCTTGGCTTCCAGGCCCAGGACGTGTGGGCGTTTGCCTGATGGGTAGCTGTTTTCCCTGATTTGGGAAGGGTCGCGCCGCATCTTTGGCGTGTCGCAAACAGGCGGTGGCGCCGTGCCCGTCGCCTGCATATTGTGCGCCGATCAAGCGGGCGGCGACGCCGCCCGCAACAGCATTCTGGAGTCGCGGGCAATGGCAGAGTTTCCGAAAAAGGCGAAGGTCGTCATCATTGGCCTCGGCGGCATTGTCGGCGCATCGATCGTCCATCATCTGATCGAACGCGGCTGGGACGACATTGTCGGCATCGACAAGTCGGGCATCCCGACCGATATCGGCTCGACCGCGCATGCGTCGGACTTCTGTTACACCACCAGCCATGATTTTCTGTCCTGCTGGACGACGCTCTATTCCATCGATTTCTACGAGAAGATGGGCCACTACGCGCGCGTCGGCGGCCTTGAGGTCGCCCGTGTCGGCGACGACGGCCGCATGGACGAGATCAAGCGCAAGATCGCTTCGGCCAAGGCTTTCGGCACGCGCGCCCGTTTGATCGAGCCCGCCGAGATCAAGGAAAAATTCCCGCTGATCGAACAGGACCTGGTGCAGGGCGGCCTGTGGGATCCGGACGCCGGTCTCGTCATTCCGCGCTCGCAGACCGTTGCCGGCAAGCTGGTCGACCAGGCCGAAGCGTCCGGCAAGCTCAAATCCTTCGCCAACACGCCGGCGAAGTCGCTTGTCGTCAAGGATGGCCGCATCAGTTCCGTGGTGACGGACCGCGGCACGATCGAGGCCGACTACGTCATCGTCTGCGCCGGCATCTGGGGCCGGCTGATCGCCGAGATGGTCGGCGAGGACCTGCCTGTCATGCCGATCGACCATCCGCTGACCTTCTTTGGCCCGTACACCGAGTTCGCCGGCACCGGCAAGGAGATCGGCTGGCCGCTGCTGCGCGACCAGGGCAACTCGGCCTATATGCGTGACACTGGCGATCCCAAGACCGCCGAGGGCGGCCAGATCGAATGGGGCTATTACGAAGAGACCAATCCGCGCCTCTGCCACCCGCGCGACCTGCTGGAGAAGGACCAGGCGCGGCTGTCGCCGTCGCAGCGCGATCTCGACATGGAGCAGATCCTGGCGCCGCTCGAACGCGCCATGGAACTGACGCCGATCCTGGGTGAACTCGGCTATAACGAAAGCCATTCGTTCAATGGCCTGCTGCAGGTGACGGCCGATGGCGGCCCATCCATGGGCGAAAGCCAGAAGGTGAGGGGGCTTTGGTATGCCGTCGCCATCTGGGTCAAGGACGGCCCGGGCATGGGCAAGCTGATCGCCGATTGGATGACCGACGGCCGCACCGAGATCGACCACCACGCGATCGACTATGCGCGCTTCTATCCGCACCAGACCAAGGAACAGTTCATCTGGGATCGCTGCACCGAGACGGCGATGAAGGTCTACAATCCGGCGGTGCATCCGCGCGAACCCTTCTCCAAGGCCCGCAACATCAGGCGTTCGCCGTTCTGGGAGCGCGAGAAGGAACTCGGCGGCTATTTCATGGAACTCGGCGGCTGGGAGCGCGCCCACGGCTACGCCGCCAACGAGCATCTGCTTGAAAAGTATGGAAACCGGGTGCCGGTGCGCGAGAACGAATGGGACAACCGCCATTTCTGGCGCGTCTCCAACGCCGAGCATCTGGCGATGAGCGAGGATTGCGGCATCGTCAACCTCTCGCATTTCTCCATGTATGATATCGAAGGACCCGACCATGTCGCGCTGCTGGAATGGCTGTGCGCGGCCAAGATCGGCGGCGACAACAACATCGGCAAGGGCATCTACACCCACTTCCTCGACGAGGAAGGCATGGTGCGCGCCGACTTCACCGTGATCCGCATGGCCGACCGCTGCCGGCTGATCGACGGCGCCGACGCGGGGCCGCGCGACTTCCAGTACATGCGCCGCACGGCTCAGGACAAAGGTTTTGATGTTACCATCACCGATGTGACCGAGAAGTACGTCACCATCGGCATCTGGGGGCCGAACGCGCGGGCGACCTTGCAAAAGGTGGTCGAGAACCCGGATGGGCTTTCGCCGGAGAATTTTCCATTCGCGGCGATCAAGCCGGTCAGGATCGGCGGCAAGGACGTCACCGCGTTCCGCATCTCCTATGTCGGCGAGCAGGGCTGGGAACTGCATATGCGCTACGAGGACGGTCTGGCCGTCTGGGACGCGCTGCGCTCGACAGGCGTCATGCCGTTCGGCGTCGAGACCTATGCCAATACGCGCCGCATGGAGAAGAGCCTGCGGCTGCAGAATGCCGACCTCTTGACCGAGTATAATCTGCTCGAGGCCGACCTTGCCCGACCGAAGGTCAAGGAGAACGATTTCTGCGGCAAGGCCAAGCATGTGGAGTATCGCGAACGCGCGCACCAGCCCGCCATGCTGTGCACGCTGGTGATGACCGAGAATACGGACTCCAAGGGTGTTGCCCGTTATCCCGTCGGCATCATGCCGGTGATGGACCCCGAGAGCGGGGATACACTGGTCGACGAACTCGGCCGCCGCTCCTTCACAACATCGGTCGCCTATGGCCCGACCATCGGCAAGAACATCGCGCTCGCCTATCTGCCCTGGGCCTATGCCCAGGAGGGCCGCAAGCTCACGGTCGAGTATTTCGGCGAGACTTATCCGGTCGAAGTCGCCAGCGTTGGCTACAAGCCGCTTTACGACCCGGAGAATCTCAAGCCGCGGAGCTGATCGCCCGCGGCCGGGCTCGCTATTGGATCAGCGCGGCCACGGCCGGGCTTTTCTCTTTTTCGGTGGGCGATTCTGGCTTAACCTTGCGCAATGTCTGGTTTGCCCTGCGCGAGACATCTGCTTTCGGCCACTGCCGCACTGGCGCTGACGCTCTGGCTGGCGCCGAGATCCCACGCCGACGAGCCGGTCGATGTCGAGCTGGTGCTGGCGGTGGACGTTTCGCTGTCCATGTCGGCAGAGGAGCTGGAGATCCAGCGCCATGGCTACGCGGCGGCGCTGACGCATGACAATGTGCTGCAGGCGATCGCCGATGGCGCCTATGGCAAGATCGCCGTCACCTATGTCGAATGGGCCGGCACCGGCTGGCAACACGTCATCGTGCCGTGGACGGTGATCGCAAGCCGCGCCGACGCCGAGCGGGTGGTGGCGCAAATGTCGGCCCAGCCGCCCAACAGCGCACGGCGCACCTCGATCTCCGGTGCATTGGAGTTCGGCAGCGATCTTTTCGCCGAAAGCGGCTACCAGGGAACCAAGCGCGTCATCGACATTTCGGGCGACGGGCCAAACAACCAGGGCGCGCCGGTCAATCTCGTCCGCGACGGGGTGGTCAGCCAAGGCATCGTCATCAACGGCCTGCCGCTGATGACCCGGGGCGGCTTTTCCGGCGTCTATGACGTGAACGATCTCGACCGCTACTACAGCGACTGCGTCATCGGCGGCGCCGGTGCCTTCATGATCCCGGTCAATGACTGGACACAATTTCCCGAAGCCATCCGCCGCAAGCTTGTGCTTGAGCTTGCCGGTCCAGCGTCACCCTATTGGGTGGCGGAGGAGGCGGACTATCCGCCAGTGGAGCTGGCGCAGGACAAGCCCGCCGCCGACTGCCAGGTCGGCGAGAAAATGTGGCGCAACCGCAACTGGATGCACGACAGCAGGTAGAGCAATTCCAAACCGGGTTGCCGGCTGCTTTGTGCGCAAACACGTTCCTGTTGATTGACAAGCCCATCGGCCTCTGTGAACAATTTCCCCCAGAAAAACAAAAGGGGAACTGACATGAACAGGATAACCGTCTTTGCCGCTACATTGACGCTTGCCGCGGGGTTGACCGCGCCGGCGATGGCCGCCACGTCACTCACCATCGGCATCAGCGGCTGGACCGGATTCGCGCCGCTGACGCTCGCCAAGCAGGCAGGGCTGTTCGAGAAGCATGGCCTCGACGTGACCTTGAAGAAGGTGCCGCAGGCCAGCCGACCGCTCGCCATCGCCAGCGGCGACCTGCAATGCGCCGCCACCACGGTCGAGACCTGGCTGGTCTGGAACGCCAGCGGGGTGACCACCAAGCAAATCTTCCAGCTCGACAAATCTTACGGCGCCGACGGCATCGTCGTGCGCAACGACATCAAGACCGTCGCCGACCTCAAGGGCAAGAATGTAGCGTCCTCCGCGCCGGGAACCTCGCCCTATTTCATGCTGGCCTGGGTGCTGAACAAGAACGGCATGTCGACCAAGGACGTGACGGTCGTCAATCTCGAGCCTGACGCGGCGGCGCAAGCCTTCCTCGCCGGCCAGAATGACGCGGCCGTCACCTACGAGCCCTTCATCTCGGCCGTGCGCGACAAGGCCGATCAGGGTCATATCCTGGCGACCACGCTCGACTATCCGATGGTTCTCGACACGGTCGGCTGCACGCCCGAATTCCTCAAGGCTAATCCCGACGCCGCCAAGGCGCTTGCCGACAGCTATTTCGATGCCCTCGACATGATCAAGAAGGATCCGCAGAAATCCTACGAGATCATGGGCGCCGACGTGAAACAGTCGGCCAAGGAATTCGAGGATTCGGCGAAGTACCTGAAATGGGCCGACAAGGCCGCGAACAAGCAGTTCTTCACCAAGGAATTCCAGGACTTTTCCAAGACCGCCGGCGACCTGCTGCTGCAGATGGGGCTGATCAAGGAGGCGCCCGACGTCGCCACGTTGGCCGACACCAGCGCCGTGGCGAATTGACGGTTCAACCCTTGGATACCGTGCGGCGGCGCAGTGCGCCGCCACTTTCCCGCTGACAAAGGATGAAGATGCGCCCCTTGCATCCTGTCTCACCGAGCCTGCGAACAGTGCTCGGTATCTCCTTCTTCGTGCTGTTCGTGGCCTTCTGGGCCTGGATCACACTTGGCGGCCACGTCAACCGCATCTTCCTCGCCGACCCGCTGTCGATGCTGCGGGACGGCTGGCGGCTGCTGGTCGAGGACCGTTTCTGGCTCGACATACTGATCACCATCTGGCGGGTCTTCGGCGGTTTTGTGCTGGCCTCGGTCGTCGCCGTGCCGCTCGGCATCGCCATGGGCGCCTGGAAACCGGTGGAAGCGTTTCTGGAACCCTTCGTCTCCTTCGCCCGCTACCTGCCGGCCTCGGCTTTCATTCCGCTGCTCATCCTGTGGGCCGGCATTGGCGAGCTGGAAAAGCTGCTCGTCATCTTCGTCGGCTCGGTGTTCCAGGTCATCCTGATCATTGCGGTCAAGGTCGGTTCCACACGGCGCGATCTGGTCGAGGCCGCCTATACGCTGGGCTCGACCAACAATGGCATCGTCAGGCGGGTGATCATGCCGGCCAACGCGCCCGAGATCGCCGAGACGCTGCGGCTGGTGCTCGGCTGGGCCTGGACCTATGTCATCGTTGCCGAACTGATCGGCTCGTCGTCGGGCATCGGCTATATGATCATCAACAGCCAGTCGCGGCTGGCGACCGGGCAGATCATCTTCGGCATCATCGTCATCGGCCTGATCGGGCTGTTGTCCGATTTCGCTTTCAAGGCGTTCAACCGCTGGCTCTTTCCATGGAGCCTGGCGTGAGCAAGCTTCTCATCGAGGGCGTTGCGCGCACCTTTGCCGGCGTGCGCGGCGGAGAGCCGGTCAGGGCGCTGATGCCGGTGGATCTCGCGGTCGCGGCAAATGATTTCATCACCATACTGGGGCCGTCCGGTTGCGGAAAGTCGACGCTGTTGAGGATCGTCGCCGGCCTGGAAGCGCCAAGCGAAGGTCGCGTTCTGCTCGACGGCAAGGCGGTGACGAGACCCGGGCCGGACCGCGGCATGGTCTTCCAGTCCTACACGCTTTTCCCATGGCTGACGGTCGCCGAAAACATCGCTTTCGGCCTGCGCGAACGCGGCATGGCCGAGGAGGAGAGGGATGGGATCGTTGCCTCCTATGTCGATCTCGTCGGGCTGAAGGGGTTCGAGAATCATTGGCCGAAGCAGCTTTCCGGCGGCATGCAGCAGCGCACGGCGATAGCGCGGGCACTGGCCAACGATCCGGAAATCCTGCTGCTGGACGAGCCGTTCGGAGCCCTCGACAACCAGACGCGCGGGCTGATGCAGGAATTGCTGCTCGGCATATGGGAACGGCGCAAGAAAACGGTGCTGTTCGTCACCCACGACATCGAGGAGGCGATCTTCATGGCCTCGCGGGTTATCGTGATGACGGCGCGGCCCGGCCGCATCAAGTCGGATGTCGCCATCGACCTGCCGCATCCGCGCCACTACACGCTGAAGACCAGTCCGGAATTCTCGGCGTTGAAGGCACGGCTGACCGAGGACATCCGCGTCGAGGCGATGCGGACCGCAGAGGTGCACTAACCGTTCACGGCTCGGTCGTCTGCGGTTTGGGGTCAAGCCGCCAGCAACTGCTTGCGGTCCACGCGCTCCTGCTGCGGCGAGCGGGCGTAGAGCTCGCGGTAGCATTTCGAGAAATGCGAGGCCGAGACGAAGCCGCAGGCGACCGCCACCTCGACCACCGGGAGCGACGACTGGATCAAGAGATGCCGGGCGCGGTCGAGGCGGATTTCGAGATAGTAGCGGGCTGGGGAGCGGCCCATCTCGGTGCGGAACAGGCGCTCGATCTGGCGGCGCGACAGGTCGACATGGTCGGCGATCTCGATCAGCGATAGCGGCTCGGACAAATTGGCCTCCATCAGTTCGATGATGGTCAGCACTTTCGAGTTCTGCACGCCAAGGCGGGCGCGCAGCGGCAGGCGCTGGCGGTCGGTGGGGCTGCGCACACGGTCGGTCAGCACCTGCTCGCACACGCGGTTGACGAGGTTCTCGTCGAAATCGTCGCCGATCAGCTTCAGCATCATGTCGAGCGCGGCGGTGCCGCCGGCGCAGGTGTAGATGTTCTGATCGATCTCGAACAGGTCGGCAAAGACATTGGCCTTCGGGAAGGCCTCGGAAAAGCCCGGCAGGTTTTCCCAATGGATGGCGCAGCGCTTGTTCGACAACAGCCCGGCGGCGGCCAGGATATGCGCACCGGTGCACAGACCGCCGACGGCGACGCCGCGGTTATATTCCTCGCGCAGCCAGGCAAAAGCCGACTTGTTCTGATAGCGCTCGACATTGGTGCCGCTGCAGACGATGGCCATGTTCGGGCGGTCCGGCCCGGCCATCTTCTTGCGTTCCTCCTCCAGCGAGGTGTTGACCGCACACTCCACGCCGTTGGAGGCGCGCACCGGCTTGCCGTCAATGCTGGCAAGGCGCCAGCGATAGGCCTCGTAGCCGAGCATCCGATTGGCGGAGCGCAACGGGTCCAGCGCGGTCGCAAAAGCGATCATGGTGAAATCGGGAACAAGGAAGAACACAAACGACCGCTTGATCGGATGCTTGACGGCGTTCACGGGTAACCTCATCTGGCCATGACGCGAACAGGATGTCGCGAATAGCATAGCGTCATCAGGAAAAACCATTCCTGTCAATCGGCTAGGCGGCTTTGGCAAGATTAAATTTGCGACATGGGTCGCAAATGGGCAATCGCAGCGCGGTGCTGCTCAAACCAGGCCACCGTCAGGTTGTGAAAAGGTGATGGAAGCGCAACAGATAAACGCCGCCTCGGCGGAACCGAAGCGGCGGCTGTCAACTCTGAAGCCGTGGCACGGAGCGCGGCTGTGGAGGTATCAGGCGACGAAGCCGAGACGCGCCGCAGCCATGGCCCCGGTCTGGCCGGGCATGGTGTTGGCAAGACGCTGACGCTCGAGAGCGGTGGTCAGGTTCATTTCGCGGCGGGCGAAGAGGCGGGCAAAAAGCTTCATGATCATCTCCAATCGGTTGCTCAGACGGGTCGCCTTCGCTTGATGGAGTGGGGCAGCTCGTTTGCTGACGGTGATATAGGCTTGTGTGAGCAGGAACTAAATCGTAAAAGCGAAGCGCTTGATATGAAAAGCGACACCGGATGCGACAAATTTTGGCAGGCTACGAGCAATATGCCTAGGATTCATGAATATTTACAGCGAGTTAATCTGAAAATCGAGCTGCTATGCGGCTTGCTCATATGCGCCCTGCAGCGGCGGCATGGCTCCTGAATTCGTTTGAATACAAATGAAATAGAGAAGGCCTGCCGGGCGGGTCGCGCGGCAGGCCTTCAGCACGGGGTACACACGATCTACTTTGCTCCAGCCCAGGATCCGATGCCGCTGCGAATGCCGGCCTTGGCGTCGGACGCTTCCGGCCAGCCGATATCCTTCTGCAACTCAATCGGCAGCGAACGGATGGCGCGTTCGGTCTGGTAGCGGGCGCGGGCCGCGTTGAATTCGGTCGCGATGCGGCCGAGGGACGAGAGGATAGACATTTCGATCTCCTTTGCTGCGGCGCGGAGGCGCCGGCAATGCATTACGTCAGGTCTGTTTCAGCTACATTACACGTCGAATGCAGGTCTGCGCCGTGGTCGTTTCGTGGCCGCTTTGGCAGCATGCTGCTTCGATGGAGTTGACTATGCTCCTGATCTGATGTTCAATCAAACGAAATGGAATGATGTTTTGTATCAGAAAAATTGAAGGTCGATCGTCATGAACGCCCCACTCAATCATCCGCTGCCGCTGCTCGACCTCGACGTTTTGCGCACCTTCGTGGCGATTGCCGAGACCGGCAGCTTCACCACCGCGGCCAATGCGGTGTTCCGGACCCCGTCGGCCGTCTCCATGCAGATCAAGAAGCTGGAGGATATTCTCGGCCGCTCGGTGTTCGCGCGCGACGCGCGTTCGGTGACGCTGACCACGGACGGCGAAATGCTGCTCGGCTATGCCCGGCGGCTTCTGTCGATCAACCGCGAGGTGGTGTCGAAGTTCATCATCCCCGATATTGTCGGGGTGGTGCGGCTCGGCTCACCTGACGACTATGGCGAGCGCGTGTTGCCGCATGTGTTGAAGCGTTTCGCGCAGTCGCATCCCTCGATTGCCGTCGACGTCACCATCGACCAGAGCAGCAATCTGCGCCGGCGCATGGACGACCGCGCGCTCGACATCACGCTGTTGACGAACTCCTATAAGACCAGCGCGCTTGGCGCCGAGGTGCTTTTGACCGAGCCCATCGTGTGGGCCGGCGCCAAGGGCGGCTGCGCGCATCTACGCGAACCGCTGCCGGTCTCATTGTGGGAAGAAGGCTGTGCCTGGCGGGCCGGTGCGCTCGAGGCATTAGGCCGCGAGGGCCGCAACTATCGCGTCGCTTACATGAGCGCCCATACCGCAGGCCAGCGAGCCGCGATCATGGCAGACCTTGCGGTCGCGCCGCTGCCGCGATCGTTCCTCGGCAACGACATGGTCGAACTCTGCCCAAAGGACGGCATGCCCGATATCGGCACTTACAATCTTGCCATGGTGGTGGCGCCGGACGCCAGTGCGCCGGTCAAGGCCGTCGCCGACCACATCCGCGCGACTTTCGAAGTATTTAGGGAAACCGGCAAGTTCTGATCATCCGGGATAGTCGGACCGAAGGCGCTGCTCCGCCGCCTCTGCGGAGGCGGCGATCGGCGAAGGGCTCTGGCTCAGGAAAGCAACGATGTGTTGGCGCGCGCGCCGCGCTTCCGGCATGTCAATCAGCGGCCAGACGTGGAACATGCCTTCCTCGTAAACCAACTCCACCTCGACACCGGCGGTGCGGGCTTTTTGTGCAAAGATCAGATTGTCGGGCGTGAGAAGATCGCGGGAGCCCGTCAGGAGCAATGTCTTCGGCAGCACCGACAGATCGCCATAGACCGGGCTGATGCGCCAGTCGGTCGGATCCATACCGGCACTATAGAGCCGGATCGCCTCCCGCCCACCGGCAATGCCCAACCATGGATCGTTCCGCTCCGCCTCGAATACTTCGGGGTTTGCGAGCGAGACGTCGAGGCCGGGTGAAATCAGCACATGGCGCGAGGGCAGGGGCAGGCCCGCTTCCGCGGCCATCATGGTCAGCACCACGGCCATGTTGCCGCCGGCGGAATCGCCCATGAAGATGATGTCTTCCGCCTCTGTCTCCTCGAGCATCCGGCGATAGACAGCGCCGACCATGCCGAACATTGCGTGGAAGTTGTGCTCGGGCGCGATTGGATAGATCGGCACGGTGATGCCGTAGCCCAGCCGGTCGGCCATGTCGGCGATCAGATACCAGTGATAAGGCGTGATCTCAAAGACATAGGCGCCGCCATGCAGGTAGAGTATCTGCTTGTGTTCTCCGGCCCTGGGCGCGATTTCGTAGACCGGAAACCCGTCAACGCTGCGCGTCTGGATATCGTAACGCTGCTGCAGCAAGGCCGGCGGACGGTGATCCTCGGTCTTGCGCGCGGCCGCTATCCAGCGCTGCAGGTTTTCCGGGCTGGAAAAGGCCTGCTTGCGGCTGTGCCTGAGCACGAAGGACACGACGTGGCTTTTCAAACTTGGCATGCGGATACACGGACTTCGGCGGCAGCCGACTAAGAGAATTCCCCTTCATTCTTGAAGATCGTGCCCTGGCCAAAGATGTCAAGATCAGCGCCTTGTCCACACGCTGGTGTGATCAGTGGCGCGGTAGAAGTGCCGCGCGCAGCCGGTTGTGGGCCGTCGGGGACGTACGAGGTCCCCGACGAAGGCCGAGCAATTTGCATTTGTCGGTGAAGGTCATCAGCGCGTCGTACCCAGAAGCAGCGAGGCGAGCGTGGCCTGCGGATCGTTCGGCGGCGATGCCGGCCACCCGATGTCCTTCTGGACATGCGCCGGCAAGCTGTTCAGCGCGCGGATCGCCTTATTCCTGGCATGAGCTTGCCTGACGGTCACACCGAAGCGGCCGAGACTTTCGAACATCGACATTTTCATCTCCCTTGAAGAACGGCAGTGGCCAAGGACTTCTCGGCCGCCGTTCGATGCGGGGTAAATGCGCCTGCCATGTATCGGATGGATTTCGCGGAAATAGCGCGTTCGTTTCCAGATCGGCCTAATCTGGAAACATTGCATACAAATGAGTTTTCGAGGCGCCGAAGTCGTTTTCAGGTCCCGGTAAATTGGACGTCCTCGGGCGGTGGTGCGCTGCGACTCGAATAGAAAATAGTTGACAAGTCGCCCCGCAACTGCCTGTAATTGTGCAGCGCAGCAGCAGAAGTGTGCGTTGCAGCACAACGCGGAAACCATGACTGGGGTCATCGTGCCGAGTATCCACAGCATTCAGTATCTGCGGGCGCTAGCTGCGAGTGCTGTGGTCTGCTTCCACGTCAGCGAGCAGTTCGACGGCCCGTTCTCGGTCGGTGCTGCCGGGGTCGACGTCTTCTTTGTGATCAGCGGTTTCATCATGTGGGTGACGACGGCGAGCCGCCCGGCGGATCCAGTGGGCTTCATCGGCCGCCGGATCACCCGCATCGTGCCGCTCTATTGGATCGTCACCTTCATGACTGCCGCAGCCATGCTGATCAAGCCACAGTTTTTTTACGATCAGTTGCTCAGCCCGCTGAGTCTCGGCCGCTCGCTGTTCTTCTTGCCGCTTCTGCAAGACGGCGCATTGCATCCCGTCGTCCTCCAGGGTTGGACGCTGAGCTACGAGATGATGTTCTATCTCGTTTTCGCCTTGACTCTTTTTCTGGGCGAACGATGGCGTCTGCGCGTGCTCGTCGGCAGTCTCACCATCATCGTCGCGCTGCATTTTGTCTTGCCCGACGGATATGCGCGTTCCTTCACCAGCCCAATCGTGCTCGAATTCGCTGCCGGCGTCATTCTCGCACGCCTGTGGCTCCAGGACGTTAGGCTCTCGTTTGGGCTGGCCCTGACGCTGCTTAGTGGTGGGTTTCTTCTGCTCGCCGTCATCCCGTTGGTCGACGCCGATATGCCGCGCGTATTGCGCTGGGGCATCCCGGCCATGCTGATCGTGGCGGGTGCGGTCTTTGCCGAACGCGCTCGGCCGTTCAGGCCTGTGGCCTTGTTCAGTTTCCTCGGCGAAGCCTCCTATTCGATCTATCTTTGGCACGCCCTGGTCGCCGTCGCGGTGACGGGCATCACCTTGCGGCTCGGCGTGCTGCCGGCATTGCAGCCGGCGCTGATCGTCGTTCTCAGCCTGGTGTTCTCGGCGATGCTTTATCCGGTCGTTGAAAAGCCGCTCATCCGGGCGCTGCACCCCTCACGCCCCAAAGGCGTCAAGCGCGGAAAAGAGACCCCGCTTACCCAGGCTGCAGACACATGAATCCGATCGCAACGGCCTGAAGCGGTTTGTCAGTCGCGGCTGCGCCGTGCGGCGTGGCCTTCGCGCGAGCGCCTTCGCGGTGCTGAATCTCCGGCGATGCCATCCTCGCTGACCGTCTTGCGTGGCGGCAGTTTCACCGCCGCCGACAGTTTCGGGAAGGGATCGACCTTGTTGGGCAACGCCATGGCATAGACGAAATGCTCCTGGAATTTCGGCTCCAGCGCGGTCTCGATCTTCTCGATCTGGCTCACCGTCTCCTCAATCTCGCGACGATAGCCGCGATTGAGCAGCGCCATACGGGCACCGGCGCCGGCGGCGTTGCCGACGGCCGAGACCTTGTCGAGATCGCAATCGGGGATAAGGCCGAGCACCATGGCGTATTTCGGATCGATGAAGGAGCCGAACGCACCGGCGAAATGGATGCGGTCGACGTGCTCGGTGTTCTGCTTTTCCATCAACAGCTTGGTGCCGGCATAGAGCGCCGCCTTGGCAAGCTGGATGGCGCGTACGTCGGTCTGGGTGATGGTGATCTTGGGTTCGCCTTCCTTCAGCACGTAGGAGAAGGTGCGGCCGTTGGCGACGACGCGCGGCGAGCGCGCGGCCAGCGAACCGTCGACGACACCATCCTCCGAGATGATGCCGGCGAGATACATTTCGGCGACGATCTCGATGATGCCGGAGCCGCAGATGCCGGTGACGCCGGTCGCCTGCACGCTGTCGAGGAAGCCCGGTTCGTCGGACCACAATTCCGAGCCGATGACGCGGTATTTCGGCTCCAGCGTGTCGGGATCGATGCGCACGCGCTCGATGGCGCCGGGCGCAGCCCGCTGGCCACCGGAGATTTCGGCACCTTCGAAGGCCGGACCGGTGGGCGAGGAGGCAGCCACGACACGCGCGCGATTGCCGAGTACGATCTCGGCATTGGTGCCGACATCGACGATCAACATCATCTCGTCCTGGCGATGCGGGCCTTCCGACAGCGTCACCGCCGCCGCATCGGCGCCGACATGGCCGGCAATACAAGGCAACATATAGAGGCGCGCGCCCTGGTTGAGCTTCAGCCCGATATCGGATGCCTTGATGCGCACGGCGCCCGAGACGGCAAGCGCGAAGGGGGCTCCGCCGAGTTCGGTCGGATCGATGCCGAGGAACAGGTGATGCATGATCGGATTGCCGACGAAGACGGAATCCAGGATGTCGTTGCGCTGGACATTGCCTTCCGCGCAGACCTTGTCGACGAGGCCGGAGATCGCCTCGCGCACGGCCACCGTCATGCCTTCGCGGCCATCCGGGTTCATCATCACATAGGAGACGCGGCTCATCAAATCCTCGCCAAAGCGGATCTGCGGATTCGACGTTCCGGACGAGGCGGCGACGCGCCCCGACAGCAGCGATACCAGATGCATGGCGATGGTGGTCGAGCCGATGTCGCAGGCCAGCCCATAAGCCTCGTTCTTGAGGCCCGGCCACAGCGCGATGACGCGCGCGATGTCACTGTCGGCATCCTTGTGGATGGCAGCGGTAGCGGTCCAGTTGCCCTTGCGCAATATGCCTTGCACCTGCGGCAGCAGATAAAAGTCGAATTCGAGGTTTTTAAAGCCCCAGTCCTTCATCAGCGCGATCTTGAGCCGGTCCAGGTCGCCTGATGGGTTGTGCATGTCGGGCTCTTCGATCTCGACATAGCACATGCGGATCGCCGTATCGCGGGCGATCACCCTGGTGTCGGCATCCTTGCGGATGGTCTGCGCGTTGATGACGGTGTCCTGCGGCACGTCGATGACGAGATCACCGAGGATCTGCGCCGAGCAGGAGAGGCGGCGCCTTTCGGGCAGGCCGCGCACGCGTTCGTAGCGCTCTTCCTTGGGACCTTTGGGCGAGATGTGGTCGTTTGAGGAGGTGATCTTGTGCTTGGCGAAATTGCCTTCCTGCACCTCGATCTGGCAGCGCCCGCAAGTGGCGCGTCCGCCGCACACGCTCTCGACATAGACGCCGAGCTGGCGCGCGGCGTCGAGCACCGGCGTGCCGACAGGGAACCGCCCGCGCTTGCCTGACGGCATGAACAGCACGAGCGGATCGGTAATGTTTGCAGGTGAATTCACGATTGCGCGCTTATCCCCGGCCCATCCGGGCTTCACGACCGCCGCGCCGGCGGCTGCCATTGCCGCCGCCTTCGCCCGGTGCATTGACCGCTGTCGGCGCCGCCACCGCGTGGCCGCCTTCGGCCGGCTTGTAATCCTTGTAGGTCTTGATCCATTTGGTGCAGTTCTCGTCGGTGCCGTTCAGCACGTTGGCGCCGCGCACGGCTTCCATTTCCTGCGGCCGCACCGGGTTCATGATCGCCGAAGTCATGCCGGCGCCGATCACCATCGGGATGAAGGCGGCGTTGATGCCGTGGCGGTGCGGCAGGCCAAACGAGATATTCGACAGGCCGCACGTGGTGTTGACCTTGAGCTCTTCGCGCAGGCGGCGCAGCAGCGCGAACACCTGGCGGCCGGCATCGCCAAGCGCCCCGATCGGCATGACCAGCGGGTCCACGACGACGTCGTGCGCCGGGATGCCGAAATCGGCGCAGCGCTGCACGATCTTCTTGGCGACGGCGAAGCGCACGTCCGGGTCCATCGAAATGCCGGTCTCGTCGTTGGAGATGGCGACGACGGGCACGTTGTATTTTTTGACCAGCGGCAGGATGGCTTCGAGTTTTTCCTCCTCGCCGGTGACGGAGTTGACCAGCGGCCGGCCCTTGGCGACCTTCAGCGCGGCCTCGATCGCGGCACTGACGGAACTATCGATCGACAGCGGCAGGTCGACCAGGCCCTGGACGATTTCCAGCGTCTGCACCAAAAGACCAGGTTCGGTTTCGTTCGGGTTGACCGAAGTGACGCCGGCATTGACGTCGAGCATGGTGGCGCCGCAGGCGGCCTGCTCCAGCGCGTCCTTGATGACGGTCTCGAAATTGCCAACCACCATCTCGGCGGCGAGCTTCTTGCGGCCGGTCGGGTTGATGCGTTCGCCGATCACGCAGAAGGGCTGGTCGAAGCCGATGATGATTTCTCGTGTCGCCGAGGCAACGATGGTCCGGGTCATGAAATCTCTCCGTCGTGATATAAAGAGTTCTTTATATCGTTATCTCTTGTCGATCAAGCGAATGGTGGTCGTTCCGCGCGGGTCAATGCGCGGTCTTCACCATATCCACCTGGGTTTCGGTAATCTCGTCGTGCAGGATATGGTCCAGCCGGTCGGCGACCATCTGGTCGTCGCGGCGGATCTCACGCTTCCATGGCTGGCGGCCCTTCAGCACACCCGATTCATCGACGATCTCGGCGACATATTCCTCCTGGCGATAGGCCATCACGTGGATGCCAGAGACGCCGGGAATTTCCTTCACCTCGTTGATGATGTCGGTGCAGAGCTGCTTGCCTTCCTTCTTCTGGTCCTGGGCGCCTTCCAGCCGCTTGATGATGGCGTCAGGGATATGGATGCCGGGCACGTTGGAGCGGATCCATTTTGCCGTCTTGGCTGAAGCGAGCGGGCCGACGCCGCACAGGATGAACACCTTTTCAGTGTGGCCGAGATCGCGGGCCTTCTGCATGAAGGTCTTGAACATCGGCACGTCGAAGCAATACTGCGTCTGCACGAACTGCGCACCGGCGGCGATCTTCTTGCCGAGATGGATCGGGCGAAAGTCGAAGGGCGGCGCGAACGGATTGACGGCAGCGCCCAGGAACAGCTGCGGGGGCGTCGTCAGCTTGCGGCCGGACAGAAACTTGCCGTTGTCACGCATGATGCGGCAGGTCTCCAGCAGAGACATGGAATCGAGATCGAACACCGGCTTGGCGCCCGGCTGGTCGCCGGCCTGCACGCCGTCGCCGGTCAGGCACAGCATGTTGGCGACGCCCATCGCAGCACCGCCCAGCACATCGCCCTGGATGGCGATACGGTTCTTGTCGCGGCAGGCGATCTGCATGATCGGGGCGTAGCCCATGCGGGTCAGCAGTGCGCAGATGCCGACCGACGACATATGGCAATTGGCGCCGGACGCGTCGACCGCGTTGATGGCATCGACCCATCCGTCGAATATCTTCGCCCTGTTATAGACATCCTCGGGATCGGCGCTGTCGGGTGGGTTGAGCTCGGTGGTCACCGCGAATTCGCCGCGCCTGAGCACGCGCTCCAGCCGGCCGCGCGAGGTGTGGCCGGGCAGGGGATCGAGCGGCAAATGGATGCCGGCCGGATTTTCATCGAGCTGGCGGCCGATCATGCGGAGGCTCCGGTCTTCGCGGCAGCGGCGGCTTCACGGGCTGCCGCGGCCTGCGCGGTCACCCGCAGCCAGGCTGAAGTTTCGCGCAAGGACTGGTCGACCGGCTTCTGCACGGTGAGGATCCTGTCGGAATTGACCATGTTCTGCGAACCTTCCCAGGCCTTGACCCAGACGCAGGGCATATCGGGCTCGACCTCGCAATTGCCGTTGGCGCGCACGCCTCCGCAGGGGCCGTTGCGCAACTGCTTGGGGCAATTCATCGGGCACGACATGCCGGTCGAGGACAGGATGCACTGGCCGCACATGCGGCAGTCGAACATGAAGCCCTTGACGCGCTTTTCAACGAATTTGATTGGAGCCTCGACGCGGCCGTAGCCGATACCCTTCCACAAGGGATGCAGCAGCAGGAACATGTCGGCAAAACGGGCATAAAACCATTCGAGCAATCGCGAGTGCCGAACAGACCATAGTCTCACCGCGAACGAGCGCTGCACGCGGCGCTGTGGCGACACGTCGGCTGGCTTGTAGTCGGATTTCGGCGCGGCCTTCTTGACCAGCGTGGCCTGGGTAACCGCCGGGTTCTCGTCAGACATTTTCTTTTCCGCCCGCCTTGACCAGAGCGACCAGCCGCTCGCGGTCGTATTTCGTGTCGAGCTCGTGGAATGCCTTTTCGACCTCGGCTTCGAGATCGTCACCGACCGGAACCGGTTCGGCCTTGCGCCATTCGGCGAGATAGTCGTCAGTGCCACCGGCGCCGGTGCGCATGGCACACATGTCGATCGCCTCGGTGAAGCGCAACGGCAATTCGCGCTTGGCGTTCTGCCGGCCTTTCCTGACGATGACCTGGGCAGGGATGTCGCGCCAGTAGACGACGATAAGATCGGCCATGAATTCTCGCTCCTCGATATTCCGAGCATTGCCGAAAGCGTCGCAAGGCTGCTTGTTATGGGACGACGCGCGCGCATTCAAAAGCGACGCATTTGGATGTCGTAAAATGAAAGGGGGGTTTATTCGTTTGCGACCTATGTCGCGACGGGGTCAATGCAGCAGGAATGGCGGCGAAGTTTGCGCTGTTCCCGACGCTGGATGCGTTATCAGATGCCGGTTCTCAGCCCTCCAGACGTAGAACCAGATCGTTGGGTGGTACCATTGTTTCGATAGCAGCCCTGGATCGAACGTCGCGACGCCGCCATTGATCTTGCCATGCTCCAAGGACCGGCTGATGTGGCCGGACTTTAGGGCAGGCGGGTTAATCCTTGGTATGCCGGAAGCCTACCACGGCATGAAGACCCCGGTCAGCGCTTGAACTCCATGATGTCGAGCTTCGATTCGTAGTAGGGCGCGGGGAATTCGATGCGCCATTCCTTGGCGCTGTTGCGGAAGGCGTAACCGACCTGGTCGGTTTGCGGGCCGCTGCCATAGGGCTTTGCCAGGTCGTCGTTGACGGAGCCGGAGCCAAGATAGATCGAGCGCTTGTCGCCGTCGTCGAAGAAGCGGCCCTGGGTGCGCTGCGAACCGCTGATCTTTTCCAGCCGCCAGCCGGAGCCATCATCGGTGACCCTGCATTTGAACCAGCCATAGATCACGAGCGGGCTCGGTCCGCCGATCTTGATCGTGCGGCACCGCCAATTGCCGGTGAGATCCTTGTCGGAGAAGGCGACCAGCGGCTTGCCCAGCAGCGTGTCGAGTTGCTTGAGCTCGGCGGGTTTGCCCGCCTTTGCCTCGGCGAGCGCCGCCTTGCGGGTGTCGCCATATTTGTCGAGCCGCGCCTTGTCGGCGGCGGTGATCAGTTTCTGCACCTGACCGTCGGCAAAGGCGGGCAAAGCGCAGCAGAGCAGGCCGACAACGGCAAGCAAGGGGCGGAGGTTCATCAAAGGATTCCCTGTTTTTGTCTGGGGCTAACTTACCGGGTCGCTGGCGCCTGTCATCCGTGCTTAACAGCGTCACGGTCGAAATTCATGGTGTGACGAATGCGAATCTTGCTCACGGGGTCGTCGGGTTGGCTGGGTGGTGGTGCTGCGCGCACGGCACGTTTCTTCCCCCGAGGCCGACGACATGGCGCATGCGATCGAGGAGTCGGACGCCAACACCAAGGCGAACGAACTGCTGTTTCGGCGGCTGACGGTGGACGACGCGGCGCAGGCGCATGTCGCGGCATTGGAGAAGGCACCGGAACTCGGCTTCGACATCTTCATCGTCTGTGCGCCAACGCCGTTCCAACCCGACGATTGCGCCGACTTGATCGCCGACGCTCCATCGGTCGTGGCGCGTTATTTTCCCGAATTTCCGGCACTTTATGCGCGCAAAGGCTGGACGATGTTTCCCTCGATCGACCGGGTCTATGACGCGTCACGGACGAGGGACAGGCTGGGCTTTGCCTGCAGGACAAGTTTGCCGACGTGCTGGCGGCGCTGGCGGCCGAAGACGGGACCTGAGCCGTCAGGCGTTCGCGGCCGCCCGCGCCAGGCCTGGCGTCAGGTCGCCAAAACCGGTGGAGCGGCGCTCATAGGCAAGGCCAAGGAGGGCAGCGGCCTTTTCCGCGACCTTGTCGAGCTCGGGGTCATCGGTCTGCGCGAGATAGATCAGCTTCTGGTAGTTGCCGAAATAGTCCTTGATCAGCTCCGGGTGCTTGTCCAGGCCGAGCGGCTTCATGAAGAAGGCATCGAATTGACGGCACAGGAAATCCGTCATGTAGAACGACATCATGTCGTCGTCGCCGACCTTGTCGTAGGCCTCCATGCCTTGATAGAAGGCGAAGCAATGCGGGCCGGCCATGCGCTCGACACCATGCTTCTCCAACACGCGGTCAAGCAGGCCGCCAGTGCCGCAATCGGCATAGCCGACGAAGATGTGCTCGTAACCTTCCGCCTTGGCCCTCTCGATCGCCTTATCCATGGCTGGCGCGATGCGGTCGGGATAGAAATGAAATTCCGCCGGCAAACACGTCAATTCGAGGTGATCCAGCCCGAGCCGTTCCTTGACGGCCAACACCTCGCGCGCAATCATCCCGCAGGCGATGACGAGCAGCCTGTCGCTTTGATTCGGTTTCGTTTTCTGTGTTTTGGCCATGGGATCAGTCAAGCCGAGCTTCGTTGCTGTAAGCTAATTTATCTATTGAGGGAGACACCGTCCATGAAACTGCTACGCATCGGACCGATTGCCATTCTTGCCAGCGTCCTGGCCCTTACGGCTTGCGCGAACACCGTCCGCGGCGTCGGCAAGGACGTCAAATCGACGGCCAGGGCGGTCAAGGACACCGTCACGAAGCCCTGATCCGCGAGCGGCCTTCCCATCATCTGGGAACAAAAAAGCCGCGCTGCAAGGCGCGGCTTGTTCTATTGTCCATGCCGGATTGTCCAATCAGGCCGAAGCACGCACGTTGTGCTTGCGCTTCATAAAGTCCTTCGCGGTCTCGACCGCCACCGCGGCGTCGCGGCAATAGGCGTCGGCGCCGACGGCCTTGCCGAATTCCTCGTTGAGCGGCGCGCCGCCAACCAGCACGACATAGTCGTCTCGAATGCCCTTTTCCTTCATCGTGTCGATGACGACCTTCATGTAGGGCATGGTGGTGGTGAGCAGCGCCGACATGCCGATGATGTCGGGCTGGTGCTGCTCGATCGCATCGAGATATTTCTCAACCGCGTTGTTGATGCCGAGGTCGATGACGTCGAAGCCAGCACCCTCCATCATCATACCGACGAGGTTCTTGCCGATGTCGTGGATGTCGCCCTTGACGGTGCCGATCACCATCTTGCCCTGTTTCGGCGCGCCGGTGGCGGCGAGCAGAGGGCGCAGGATGAACATGCCGGCCTTCATCGCATTGGCCGACAACAGCACCTCGGGAACGAACAGGATGCCGTCGCGAAAATCCTCGCCGACGATACGCATGCCCTCGACCAGCGCCTCGGTCAGCACCTTGTAGGGCACCCAGCCGCGATCGAGCAGGATGCGCGTGCCTTCCTCGATTTCTTCCTTCAGACCGTCATAGAGATCGTCGTGCATCTGCTGCACCAACTCGTCGTCGGAAAGTTCGGAAAGGATGATCTCGTCGTCGGACATTTTAATCCAGCTCCTCACGGCATCGCGACTGTGTCGCAAGGCACAAAATAATGGCGTTCATACCTAACCCGCAACGGGCGGGTATCCATAGCTGATTTGCGACTTCCCGCAAAAGGAAAGCGACTGGAAAATCTATCGGATTTCTTGTCGATTTTGCGACAGGCGTTGGCGCGGACGGGCCGTTTCGAATAGGGTGCTTGGCTACGATCCGGCGAAAGCCGCGCCATGCGGCCGCAACGGTTACGGACCGGCCATAGTCAGGCAGGCCATATTCAGGGAAGAGCGATCATGAGCGAACACGCGGCAGTCGACCAGGAAGCGTCAAACGCGCGGCGTGGGCGCGGCGCCAGCGGCGGAGCGGCGGCAAGGCGCGCGGCGCGTTCCGGCGGCGGCCCGGGCACACAGCTCACTTACATCAAGCGCAAGATCAACGTCTACGAGGTGCTGAACGAGGAAGGCCTGGCGCTGATCGAGAAGAATACCGACACGGTGCTGGAAGAGATCGGCATTATTTTCCGCGATGACGCGGAAGCGTTGCAGTTGTGGAAAGAGGCCGGCGCCGACGTCAAGGGCGAGCGCGTGCATTTTCCCAAGGGGCTCTGCCGTTCGCTCTTGAAGACCGCGCCATCCGTCTACACCCAGCATGCCCGCAATTCAGAACGCTCGGTGCAGATCGGCGGCAATGCGACCGTGTTCGCGCCGGTCTATGGTCCGCCCTTCGTACGCGATCTCGACGGCGTCAGGCGCTATGCGACGATCGAGGATTTCCAGAATTTCGTGAAGCTCGCCTATATGGCGCCATCGATCCACCATTCGGGCGGCACGGTGTGCGAGCCGGTCGACGTGCCGGTCAACAAGCGCCACCTCGACATGGTCTACGCGCACATCAAATATTCCGACAAGCCGTTCATGGGTTCGGTGACCGCGCCGGAGCGCGCCGAGGACACGGTGGCGATGGCCAAGCTCGTCTTCGGCGACGACTTCGTCGAGAACAACACGGTGCTGACCAGCCTGATCAACGCCAATTCGCCGATGGTGTTCGACGAGACCATGCTTGGCGCCCTGAAGGTCTATTCGCGTCATAACCAGGCCTGCATCGTCACGCCGTTCATCCTGGCCGGCGCGATGAGCCCGGTGACGGTCGCCGGCACGCTGACGCAGGTCCTGGCCGAAGTGCTGGCCGGCGCGTCGTTCACGCAGCTGATCCGGCCGGGCGCCCCGGTGCTGTTCGGCACCTTCGCCTCGTCGATCTCCATGCAGTCGGGCGCGCCGACCTTCGGCACGCCGGAACCATCGCTGGTCTCCTATGGCGCGGCGCAACTCGCACGCCGCCTCGGCTTGCCGTTCCGCACCGGCGGCTCGCTCTGCGCCTCGAAAGTCCCGGACGCGCAGGCAGCTTATGAGAGCGCCAACACGCTGAACTCGACCATTCTCGCCGGCACCAATTTCGTGCTGCATTCGGCTGGCTGGCTCGAAGGCGGCCTGGCGTCCTGCTACGAAAAATTCATGATGGATATCGACCAGCTCGGCATGACCCAAAAATTCTCCGAAGGCGTCGATCTTTCGGAAAACGGCCAGGCGATGGACGCCATCCGCCAGGTCGGCCCGGGCAGCCACTATCTCGGTTGCGACCACACCCAGGCCAATTTCCAGACCGCCTTCTACCGCTCGTCGATCGCCGACAACAACTCCTATGAGCAGTGGCTGGCCGAGGGTCAGAAGACCGCGCCGCAGCGTGCCAACGATCTGGCGCGGCGCTGGCTGGAGACTTACGAGGCGCCGCACCTTGATGAAGGCATCGACGAAGCCCTGAAGGACTTCATCGCCAAGAAAAAGGGGTCGATGCCCGACGCCTTCACCTGAAAGGAGCCCGAGTCAGGCGGGGCTAAAGTCGCCAACATCATCCACAAGGAAGTCTGGCGGAGCGCCTTCTCCGATCCGGACAAGAAGGGATGATTGCGTGCGCGGCATGATCGGGGAGATCACGGCCGCGCTTGGCGCCAACGGCCTCATCCTGCGTGGCGGCTTTCTTTTTCCCCATCACGACGGTGCCCCTCATGGCGTCTCGGGCGCGCCGGCAAAGTCCGTCCTGCTGGTGGGGCAAGCGGGTGCCGCGCCTTGGCCGCATTTCCTGCGCTGGCGGGAAGAGCAGCCGCAGGCGATCGCCAATCCGCTCGACACCTGGTCGCGGCAGGTGATTGGCGCTGTAGCAGAAAAGTTTGGCGCGCGCGCCGTTTCGCCGTCGGACAAGCCTTACCTGCCGTTCCAGCAATGGGCTGTTCGGGCGGAGGGGCTGAGGCCGTCGCCGCTCGGCATCCTCATGCATCCGCAATATGGGCTGTGGCATGCCTATCGCGGCGCGTTGCTGTTCGAGGAGGAGATAGCGCTTCCGCAGTCTTGCGAAGCGATCCATCTCTGCGACGCATGTGTCGAGAAACCGTGCCTGAAATCCTGCCCGGTCGATGCCTATTCCACGGAAGGGTTCGCCTACCAGCCCTGCCTGGCGCATGTTCGGGGAGCGAATGGCGGGCCGTGCCGCACTGGCGGTTGCCTTGACCGCAATGCCTGCCCCTATGGCACAAGCTACCGCTATCCGGCAGAGGTTCAGGCCTTCCATATGGCTGCATTCGCTGATCTTTAGCGCGTCACGCGATCCCACGAAATGTTGACTGGCGGACCCAGGCAACCGCCTTGCCGCGGCCGCTTGCGCGGATATGTATCGCCCATCTGATCAACGGAGCAGGCAATGGCGAAGCAGGACCTTCAGATCAAGACCCGTGACGGCGTGGCGAAGGCTGGCCTGTTCCGCTCGACCAACGTCTCTCCAGCCAAAGCTGGCATCATCCTCTATCAGGACGCTTTCGGTCCACGCCCGGCGCTTGACCAAATGGCGGAACGGCTGGCGGGCGAGGGCTATGCGGTGCTGGTGCCGGACCTCTTCTATCGCAATGCGCCTTACGGTCCGTTCGACGCCAAGACCGCCTTCACCGTGGAAAAGACCAAGACAGCGCTGATGGCGCTGGTCACCGGCACGACGCAGGAGATGACCATCAGCGACAGCGGCGGCTTTCTCGAGGCAATGTCCGCCGAAGGCGTCACCGGGCCGATCGGCACCGTCGGTTATTGCATGGGCGGAGCGCGGGCGCTCAACGCCGCTGCGACGTATCCAGACACGATCAAGGCCGCCGCCAGTTTCCATGGCGGCAATCTCGCCAGCGATGCCGCCGACAGTCCGCACCGCAAGGCGGCCTCCATCAAGGCGCGTGTCTATGTCGGCATGGCCGGTGTCGACCGGAGCTTTCCGCCGGAGCAGTCGACGCGGCTGGAAGAGGCGCTTCGGAACGCTGAAATCGACCACGCGATCGAGAATTATGTCGGCATGGCGCATGGCTGGTGCGTGCCCGACCATGGCGTCTTCAATGCAGCCGGTGCCGAGCGGCATTGGAAGCGATTGACTGACTTGTTCGCAGAAACGTTGGTCTGAGCCTTCGCCACCCTGTTGGCCGCGCGGCACATTGGAGGTATCAGGCGGAATGAGCGCCTCGCCCGGCTAATGCGGCGCGGGGTCATGCGGGAACGATCAGCCTGATGCAATCCTATGATGTCGTGATCATCGGCGCCGGCGCCGCCGGAATGATGTGCGCCGTGGAGGCCGCCAAGCGCGGCCGTTCGGTGCTGATCCTCGATCATGCGGCGGCACCTGGCGAAAAGATCCGCATCTCCGGCGGCGGCCGGTGCAATTTCACCAACATCCATGCGAGCCCGAAGAATTTTATCTCGAGGAATCCGCATTTCTGCATCTCGGCGCTCAGCCGCTATACGCAACGCGACTTCATCGCGCTCGTCGAACGCCACGGCATCGCCTATCACGAGAAGACACTGGGGCAGCTGTTTTGTGACGGCTCCGCGCGCCAGATCATCGACATGATGGTCTCGGAAATGCGGGGCAGGGATGCCGAGCTGGTGTTGTCGACCCGCGTTGAGACGGTCGCCAAAACCGTGCAAGGGTTCGAACTCGCCCTTTCCACCGGCGCGGTCTCTTGCCAGTCCCTGGTCGTGGCCTGTGGCGGCAAGTCGATCCCCAAGATGGGCGCGACGGGATTCGGCTACGAGGTTGCCGAACGGTTTGGCCTTGCCATCGTCGAAACACGGCCTGCCCTGGTGCCTCTGACCTTCGATGCAAAAACGCTTGAACGGCTTTCGCCCCTGGCCGGGAACGCCGTCGACGCCGAGATTGCCTGCGGCAAGACGCGGTTTTCCGAAGCGATGCTCTTCACGCATCGCGGCGTCAGTGGGCCATCCATCCTGCAAATCTCCTCCTATTGGCGCGAGGGTGATGAAATCCGCGTCGCCATGCTGCCGGGCACGGATGTGGCTGAGCTCGTCCGCGCCGCCAGGCGTGGCAATGGCCGGCAAGCGGTGCAGACCGTGCTGGCAAATCATTTGCCGAAACGGCTGGCACAGGCGATAGCCGAGCGAACTGGGCTCGACGGCAACCTCGCCGATCTTTCCGAGGCCCAGATCAAAACCGTCGAGGCCGCGGTCAACGACTGGCGCATCAAGCCGGCCGGTTCGGAGGGCTACCGTACGGCCGAAGTGACGCTTGGCGGGGTAGACACCAATGGCCTCGACCAGAAGACGATGCAGGCGAAATCGATACCCGGACTGTTCTTCATCGGTGAAGTCGTCGACGTCACGGGTTGGCTCGGCGGCTATAATTTCCAATGGGCGTGGTCGTCGGGCTGGGCGGCGGGCCAGGCGTGTTGATATCCTGGTGGAGCCGGCCTGCCCTGAATCTCAACCCGCTCCAGGTGCAAAAGTCCCAATTCGAAAAAATCTTTCCATCACCCCAAGGATTAGCCATTAGCCTTCGTCCAACGGGCAAATGATGGCGATGATGCTGGATGTGAGCGAAGCCTCCGACGCCGAGCTGATCGGGCGGGCGAAGGGCGGAGACAGGGGGGCCTTCGGCAAGTTGCTGGAGCGTCACTACGACTTCGTCTATCGCGCCGCCTATCGCTGGTGCGGCAGGAAGGCCGATGCCGAAGACATCGCCCAGGAAGTCTGTGTCCGGCTCGGCAAGGCGATCCGCGATTATCGCGGCGGCGGCGCGTTCACGACATGGCTCTATACCATGACGATGAACGCCGCGCGCGACATGATGCGCAAGACCGCGCGCGAGACCGTCAAGACCGAGGCCTATGGCGTCCATGCGCTGATTTCGGGCGAGGCCCCGGCCGAGAGCGAAGACCCCGCCGAGGCGCTGTGGGCGGCGGTGCGGCAATTGCCCGACAAGCAGCGCGATGCCGTGATGCTTGTCTATGGCGAAGGTTTGAGCCACGCGGCCGCCGCCGAGGCGATGGCGATCTCCGAGACGACGGTTTCCTGGCACATCCATGAAGCGAAGAAACGGCTGAAGACGTTGATGCGTTCAGCCGGGGAAGTGTGACCATGGTCGACGACAACGAACTCAGAAAGCTGCGCGACGCGGCAATACCGGTGCCCGGCGAGAGCGCGAAGGCGCGCGCCTTCGAGGCCGCCCTGCGCGCTTATGACCAGCAGAATATTTCCGCCGTCACCCAAGGATCAGTCGGCGGCCTTCGTCTCACAGAGCGAGCACAAAAGCTCTGGAGCGAGATCATGCAAAAGAAACTCATTGCCACGCCGGCCATCGCCGGGCTCGTCGCCCTGCCGATCGCCGGATACGCCACCTTCCATATGCTGAGGGAACAGCCTTCGCCGTTCGGCGGCGACGAGAAGATCACCGAGACGCTGGCCGACAAGCCAGCGACGCTGAAGCCATTGCCCAAGCAGGCACCGGGAGATCAGGCCGTCAATGAGCCGGCCGTGACCACTGTGCCGGCCAAGGACAAGAAGGCCGACGCGGATCTGGAAAGTCGCGATGCCAGCGATGCCCTCGCGCCGGCCGCACCGCCGAAATCCGAATCGACTGCCGCCGGTGGCGCAGCACAACCGAACGCGCCGGTGAGCCCCACTGTATCGTCGAGGCTTGACCTGAAGACTTACAGCGGCAAGGAGATGGAGTCTGGGACTTTGCGAGCCTCCAGGCCGGCGCCTGCACCCACCGGTGAAGTTTCACGGGAGAGTGCCGGTCTCATGCCAACCGCGCCCGATGCCGCGCGGACCAGTCGCGTCCAGGGAGCCGAGTCCAAGCTTGTGGCCCCGCAGCAGCCGGCGGCCATCCCGGCCGACCAGATGCAGCCGCAAGAGGAAAACCGCGACCGTATCGAGGATTTCAAGACCAACCCGGTGCATGCCGCACTCGAGGATCCGGTCTCGACCTTCTCGATCGACGTCGACACGGCCTCCTACTCCTTCGTGCGCGGCTCGCTGAAGCAGGGCTACCTGCCGCAGGCCGATACGGTCCGCGTCGAGGAGATGATCAATTACTTCCCCTATGACTGGAAGGGGCCGGACTCGGCCTCGACACCGTTCAACTCGACCGTCAGCGTCATGCCGACGCCGTGGAACGCGCACACCAAGCTAATGCATGTCGCCATCAAGGGTTTCGACATCAAGCCGACCGAGCAGCCGAAGGCCAATCTGGTCTTCCTGATCGACGTGTCGGGCTCGATGGACGAACCGGACAAGCTGCCGCTGCTCAAGTCGGCGTTCCGGCTGCTGGTCAGCAAGCTCAAGGCCGACGACACGATCTCGATCGTCACCTATGCGGGTGACGCCGGCACCGTGTTGATGCCGACAAAGGTTGCCGAGAAGGACAAGATCCTCAATGCCATCGACAATCTGCAGCCCGGCGGCTCGACGGCAGGTGAGGCCGGCATCAAGGAAGCCTACAAGCTTGCCCAGCAGTCCTTCGTCAAGGACGGCGTCAACCGGGTGATGCTTGCCACCGACGGCGACTTCAATGTCGGCCAGACCGATGACGATGATCTCAAGCGGCTGATCGAGAGCGAGCGCAAGACCGGTGTATTCCTGTCGGTTTTCGGTTTCGGCCGCGGCAATCTGAACGATGAAATGATGCAGACCATTGCCCAGAACGGCAACGGCACCGCCGCCTATATCGACACGCTGGCCGAGGCCGAGAAGGTGCTGGTCGAGGACACGTCCTCGACGCTGTTCACCATCGCCAAGGATGTGAAGATCCAGGTCGAGTTCAACCCGGACAAGGTCTCCGAATATCGACTGATCGGCTACGAGACCCGGGCGCTCAACCGTGAGGATTTCAACAATGACCGCGTCGATGCCGGCGATATCGGCTCGGGGCATTCGGTCACCGCGATCTATGAGATCACGCCCAAAGGCGGTGGCGGCGAGCAGATCGATCCGCTGCGCTATGGCCAGGCCACGGTGAACAATGGCGGCGTTGCCAATGCGGGCGAATATGCCTTCGTCAAGATCCGCTACAAGCTGCCGAACGAGGATGTCTCGAAGCTGATCACCACGCCGGTAACCTCGGCCAACGAGGTGTCGTCCTTCGACCAGGCGAGCACCGACCAGCGTTTCTCCGTCGCGGTCGCGGCCTTCGGCCAGAAGCTGCGCGACGAGGATGCGACCGCGAAGTTCGGCTACGACAAGATCATGGAGATTGCCACTGCCGCCCGAGGAGCCGACCCGTTTGGGTACAGGTCCGAGTTCCTTTCGCTTGTGCGCCTTGCCTCGGCGCTGGGCGGCAACCGGTAGTGGCGATGAAGGCCGGTTTCTTTCAGATGATGGGATCGTTCTGATAACCGGCCCACGGGCGGGTGAGGCAGGCCGGCGAGGGATACTTTCCCTTGCCGGCCTTTTTTCGGATCTGTTGATATTCAGGTGATGCCGGCCTGCAAACAGTGGCTTCCTGCGCTTCCGGTGCTCACGTACCTAAGTACGCTCCGCTCCGGTTCTCGAAAGTCACTGTTTTCGGCTCGGCCTGACCTGAATCTCAACAGATCCTAGGGCAGCGCGCCGGATCATTAAATTGCGCTGCATTTCCGGTACCGGATCGCAATTTCCTCTCGTTACGCCGGTTATGTCTAAGGCTTGAGGGAGCCGGAATTGCAAATCAGAACCATCGCCAACTCGACTCCGCCGGCACGGGATGCTTCGGCGATTTCATCAGCCCCGTCTGCCGAATCCAGACGCATCAGCGATGATGTCGCGCAGGCGCGTCATACCGCCATGTCGGCACTGACCAACGACCGCTTCCGCGCCATGCTGGAGCAGATCACCGATCCCGGTGCATCGGGTGCGCTTGCGACAATGCGCGGCGACAGTATCGTCGATTTCAAGTCGGCGCAGTCGAGCTACGCCGACAACACCGAATAGCCGTTAAGAAATCGCGTCAAGCGCGGCCGCGGCGCCGCTCGCGGCGGGCTTCGCTGGTCTCGGCGGTGTTTGCCGTCGCCACCTTATTGCGCATCGGGCCGATGCGCTCGACGATTTTTTCGACCGTCGGACGATCCGCCCTGGTGTGGGCGTCGAGTGCCTTGCGCATCGCGGCAAGATGCTGAAACGAGGTGCCGCAGCAGCCGCCGATGATCTTGGCGCCGCCATCCACGGCGAGCCGGACATAGTCGGCCATCAATTCCGGCGTGCCGGAATAGTGGATCTCGGTGCCACGGAATTCAGGGATGCCGCAATTGCCCTTGACAATGACGGTCGCCTCCGGCTTCGCCTCGGTCATGTGGAGCAGCGAGGCCAGAATGTCGGAGGCGCCAACGCCGCAATTGGCGCCAACGCCGAGCGGGGCTTGCGACAGGCCATCGGCGACGCCGTGGATATCCTTCGGCAGCAGGCCCATCATGGTGCGGCCGGCGGTGTCGAAGGAGCCGGTATAGGTGTAGGGCATGCCGACGCGGATGGCGGCTTCGGCAGCGGCGCGGATTTCGTCGGGCGCCGACATGGTCTCGATCCAGGCGACCTCGGCGCCACCTTCCTTGAGGCCCTCGATCTGCTCGGCAAAGGCGTCAACCGCCTCGTCATAGGTCATGGCGCCAAGCGGCACCAGCAATTCGCCGGTTGGGCCGACCGAACCGGCGACGATCACCTTGCGGCCAGCCTTGTCGGCAACGGCCCGCGCAATCTCGGCCGCGCGCTTGTTCAGCGCATGGACGCGATCCTGCGCATGGTGCAGCTTCAGCCGGTGGCGGGTGCCGCCGAAGGAGTTGGTCAGGATGATGTCGGCGCCGGCGTCGACAAAATTCTGGTGCAGGCGGGTGATGGTGTCGGGCGCGGTTTCGTTCAGCAGTTCCGGCGCCTCACCGGCCTCCAGACCCATGGCGAATAAATTGGTGCCCGTGGCGCCATCGGCCAGCAGCACACCCTTTTCAGCCAGCAGGGCATCGATCGGATTGGGCATCATCGGATTGGCTTTCATGTCCTGGAATTCGAATAAGGATATAAAGAAGTCTTTATGTCTAGTCAATCAAATTGCGACGTCGGAATGGCAGGCATAGAGGCGGATCTGACGATCCCCCGGTATCCAGCGCGCTCAGACAGTGCCTGCTGCGAACGACATGCCGGCCAGATTGCGTGCGAAAGCGGCCGCTTCGTGCGGGTTGATGTCGGCGGCGCGGATCAGATTGTCGAAGTGTCGGGTCAGGGCCTGGACCGGCTGGGTGGCGTTCAGCACCACATACATGTCGCCGACATAGATGGCGGCGCGGTAGGGGCCGAAGATGGTGAGCGGGATGGAATAGCGCATGCGGCCGTCGTAGAGGAACAGGCGGAAGGTCGGATAGAGGTCGTCGAGCAGCGTCGCCATATGGGCGAGTTGCTGCTGGCGGTCTGCCGCCGGGAAACGGTCCCACACACCGAGGCCGCGGGCGAAAATCTCCAGCGTGTGGCGCGGCATGCAGACTTCCATGTCGGTTTCCGGACGCCGGTTGTATTCGATGCGGTATTGCGTCTCGCTGGCCTGCGCCAGGCGGCTCCTATTGGTGATGTTGGCCTCGTAGTCGACGAGCGCGCGAGTGCGCAGGAGATCGGGAATGCCGGCCGGCACATAACGGATCTTGGTGCCGGCCGCTTCAGCGAACCATTTTGCCAGCAGCGTGCGGTCGAAGCCGTCGGGCGCTTCCTCGATCTCGAGGCTTTCGCGGATTTCGCCGGTCACGCCTTCGTCCTGGCTGAGGCCAAGCAGCCAATCCAGCGACACCTTGAATTCGGCGGCGATGTTGAGCAGCGTTTCAGCGCGCGGCAGGCGCGTCGAGGCGCCCGACATCAGTTGCGACAGCGCCGACCGATCGATGCCGACTGCTGACGCGAAAGCCGACTGGTTGAGGTCGGACCTTGTCAGGAGGAGCTTCAGACGCTCCCGGAAGATCGTCGACAGATCGCGTTTGTCCATACCTTTGCTTCCGTCTTCTGGAGGAAAAATTTGCGCTCGAGCCCGGTGAATAGGCGCTTGAGGCGTAAACGAATCCCTAAGTTTGTTCACAATGTGCAACATATGCGGTCAAAAATGCGCAATCGCAACATTTTGTGCACTTTGTCGCGTTGAGTGGAATCACTTCTCCTGACACAATGCTGTCAGGAACCAGTTGGGGTTCCGGCGACTGAGGGACAGTGGTCGATAGCATGACTGGCAAGAGCATTCGGCGAAGCAGCAGACCGGCCATCGAATGGCCGACCGTGGTTCTCGCTTTCTTCTGCTACGGTGTCTGGTTCGTTGCCGGTCTCTTCCTCTGGCCATCCTATCCCATCCTGGCCCTTGTCGTTATGGCCCTTACGCTGGCTCTGCAGTCCTCGATCATGCATGAAGTGCTGCATGGTCACCCGACCCGCAACGCCCTCATCAACGAAGCTTTCGTCTTCCTGCCGATCGGCCTTGCCTGGCCGTTCCGTCGCTTCAAGACCATTCACCTGCGCCACCATGCGGACGAGCGGCTGACCGATCCGCTGGACGATCCCGAGAGCTACTATAAGGCTCTGTGGCATCACGAAGAATTGCCGCCGCTGATGAAATTCGTGCTGAAGGTCAACAACACGATGGCCGGTCGCCTCGTGCTGGGGCCATGGCTGTCCTGCATCGGCTTCTTCATCGACGACGCCAAGCAGGCGATCGCCGGCGACAAGGCGATCCGCAAGGCCTGGCTGCTGCATGCGATCGGCCTCGTCGTGGTGCTGCCGGTCGTGCAGTTCGGGTTCGGCATGCCGGTTTGGCTCTATGTGCTGGTGCCGGTCTGGCTCGGCCAGTCGCTGATCTCGATCCGCACCTATGCCGAGCATCAGTGGTCGGAGCATCCGGAAGGCCGCACGGTGATTGTCGAGCGCTCGCCGCTGTCGCTCCTGTTCCTCAACAACAATCTGCATTTTGTCCATCACAAGAGCCCGACCATCGCCTGGTACCGGCTGCCGAAACTGTTCCGTGACCGGCGCGAGGATTGGCTGCGGATGAACAATGGCTATGCCTACCCGAACTATTTCGCGCTGCTCAGATCCTATGCCTTCAAGGCCAAGGAGCCGATCGTGCATCCGGTTCTGCGGCGCGCGCCCGAGCCGGGCAGGGCGTTCAAGCCGCGCGTCAGGGCGCGCAGCATCAGTGGGCTTGGCAGCGCGCCGGTTCCCGCCGAACCGCCCAAGGAATAGTATCCGCGCGTAGAGTGGATACCGTGTCGGCCAATTCTGATTGGGCGCCGCGTTTTTGCGATCCTTTATCCCGGCATGGTGGTTTGATATCGGCATGAGCGAATTGATTGCGGCGTTGCCGATGTATGACTGGCCGGAGGCGCGTAACGAGGTCGACGCCCAATGGGCGGTGTTGCGCGATGCCTTCCGGCGGAAGGGTATCGATGCGCCGCAAAGCATTGTGCGCCGCAATGGCGACCTGCCGGTCGTGCCGGGTGGTATCCATGAGGCTCAGGGGGGCCTGATTGCTCCGGATCCGGCGACGCTGCCGCCGGATGAACTCGATTCCCATAAGCTCTGGCTGCATCCGGCACTGTTGTTCGCGCAGGCCTGCTGGGGGCCGATGGAACTCGGCCTGTCCCGGCATGTGCAGGTGGTTGGCCAGCCAAGTTATGACGCCTATGAGGGCGGACAGGGCGAACTCTATTCGAGCGCGCTGGTTATGCGGGCAGGCGAGGGACCGGAGGTTCGGTCGCCCGCCGACGGCAAGGCCTTGCTGCCGCTCGATCTCATCCGAGACAGGCGCTTTACCTTCAACAGCCTCGATTCCATGTCGGGCATCATCGCGCTGACGCGCGACCTTGAAGCGGCCGGCGAAAACCTGGACATATTTTCATCGAGCGGCGAAAGCGGCGGCCATCGCGACTCGATCGTGGCGGTCGCCGAAGGCAGAGCGGATATCGCGGCGATCGACTGCGAAAGCTGGGCGCTGGCGCAGCGTTTCGAGCCGGCGGCGCGCAAGGTCGTGATCGTCGGCTGGACGGCACGACGCAAAGGCCTGCCTTACATCACCGCCAGGACGACGCCGGAAAAGACCCTGCACTCGATGCGCGAAGCGCTTGCTGGACTAGCCGAGCAGCCTCGCATCCAACGGGTAGGTTGAAAGCTTCTCGTTGCCGGTCTCGGTGATCAGGATCTGCTCCTCGATCTTGACGCCTTCGCGGCCGCCCAGCCGGCCGATATAGCTTTCCACGCACAGCACCATGCCTGGTTCAAGCACGCCATCGGGCGTGTCTGGCGTCCAGTCACTGGCATGCGGCAAGGTTGGATATTCGTCGGCCAATCCAACGCCGTGGTAGAGCACGCCGTAGCGGGTCGGGAAGCAGTCTCCCGGCGGGATGGCTGAGCGTTCGACAAGGTCGCGGAACGAGACGCCGGGCTGCATCAACGCGATGTTGTGTTCGATCTGATCGGCTGCGATGCGGAACAGGTCGCGTTGTTCGTTGGTCGGCTTTGTATCGCCGCACAGCCAGGTGCGCGAGAGATCGGCGCAGAAGCCGTAGGGGCCGATCAGGTCGGTGTCGAAGGCGACCAGGTCGCCCGTCTCGATGTTCCGCGACGAACATTCCTGGAACCACGGATTGGTGCGCGGTCCCGACGTCAGCAGCCGCGTTTCGATCCATTCGCCGCCGCGCGCGATGTTGCCGCGATGGAGTTCGGCCCACAATTCGTTTTCGGAGATACCGGGCTTGAGCGCATGTTCCATCTCGCCCATGGCCGCTTCGCAAGCGACGATTGCGCGGCGCATGGCGAGGATTTCGTCCGGCGATTTTAACAAGCGGGCGTTCTCCATCACCGCTTCGCCATTGCCGATTGAAACACCAAGGCGCGCCAGTTCCTCGACGCCTTCCGGGTTGATGTGGTCGACGGCGATGCGGCTGTTGCCGCCGCCGTGCTCCCTGATCAGATCGGCGATACCGGTGGCCCAACGGCGGACTTTTTGCTCGGTCAGTTCGCCGCTGTAGAGATACATCCACGACACCGCCGGCCGCACTTCGTCGACGATGCCGGAATGGTCTGACAGGTGTTCGCAGGAAAAGTAGTCGAACAGCACCACCGGCCCGTCGGTGGCGACGAAGCAATGCCGCGTCGGGTTGTGCGCGACCCAGAGCTGCATATTGGTAGAATCGGCCGCGTAGCGGATGTTGACGGGGTCATAGAGCAAGGCGCCGGCGTAACCGCGGCGCTTCAGCTCGGCACGGATGCGCTCGAGCCGGTATTTTCGCATCGCCGGCAGGTCGGGCGCGGCAATACCTGCCGCCGCCCATTCTGCTTCAGCTTGTGCACCATAGCCCAGCACATGCTGGTTGAGCGCCGCCGCCTTCTCCCGGGAGGCTTCGCGCAACGCTTCGATCGAGCCTGATACAAACGGCATGATCTTGCGGTGGCGGCCGAAGCTTCCCTTTGGCGCCCCGCTATCCATGACGAAACCTCAGGTTCGCATCTTCTCGCCGCTGGGGTCGAAAGGCGCTTCGACATTGATGCGGGCCGGGCGGCGGGACCCAAGAATCTCGATCTCGAACAATCCGGCACTTTCATCCTCGGCGAGGGCTGCCGGCACATAGCCTTGCGCCATCGACTTCTGGACGTAATGCGCATAGCCGCCCGACGTCACCCAGCCGACCACGCGCCAGTCGCCATCGACGATGCCGCGCACGGCGGACGCGCCTTCGGCGGCCTTTGAACCGCGTATTTCCTGGCCTGATGTGTCGAAGCGCGGCGCACCGTAGCCATGTGGCTTTTCCACCGTGCCATAATCCTTGCTGACCTTGGCCCAGATCGGCTCGTCGCCCATTACGTCGGCGTCCGCTGCATCGACGATGAAGGAGACGCGGCGCAGTTTTGGCCCTTCCGCCTGTTCCTTGGCGGCCGCTTCACGGCCGATGAAGCCGTTCTTCTCGAGCTTGATGAAGCGGTCCATCGAGCCTTCGAACGGCCCGTAGATCGGCCGCAACTCGCGGAACCAGGTTGGGAAGTTCTTTTCCAGACGCATCGACAGCAAGGCGCGCATGCCAAAATCGACGACGCCGAATTCTTCGCCGGCATCCTTGATTGCTTTATAGACGAGGCGCTCATAGGCCGGCGCCATCCAGATCTCATAGCCGAGGTCGCCGGTGTAGGTGATGCGGTTGACCAGGCAGGGCGCGCCGCCGACCGCCATGTCGCGGAAATCCATGAAGCGGAAGGCCTTGGTCGAAATGTCGACATCGACCAGTTTCTGCAAGAGGTCGCGGGATTTCGGACCGGCGATCGACAGGCCGACCAGTGTCTGGTCGAAACGGTGGATGCGCACCGATCCGTCTTTGGGCAGGTGCTTTTCGAACCAGCGCATGTGGTACTTCTGCGCCGCCGACGAACCCCAGATCATGAAGCGGTCCGCGCCGGCCTTGGCGATGGTGAAGTCGCCGATCAGCTTGCCGAACTCGTTGATCATCGGCGTCAGCACGATGCGACCGGTCTTCGGCATGCGGTTGGTCATCAGCCGGTTGAGGAACTCTTCCGCACCCGGTCCCGACACTTCGTATTTGGCGAAGTTGGCGATCTCGGTGACGCCGACGCGCTCGCGCGTGGCGCGCACTTCCTCGCCGATTGGCCCAAAATCGTTGGAGCGGTGGAAGGAGACGACGTCTTTCGGCTCCTTGCCCTTGGGCGCGAACCAGAGCGGGGTTTCGAGGCCCCACGAGTCACCCATGACGGCGTTGTTGGCGAGCATGGTGTCGTAGAGCGGCGTCGTCTGCGCCGGGCGAGCGGCCGGCAGTTCTTCGTTGGGGAAGCGGATCGAGAAGCGGCGCGAATAGTTTTCGCGCACCTTGGCGTTGGTATAGCGCAGGCCGGCCCATTCGCCGAAGCGGGCGACATCCATGCCCCAGACGTCGAAGCCCGGGTCGCCGTGGACCATCCAGTTGGACAGAGCGAGACCAACGCCGCCGCCCTGGCTGAAACCGGCCATCACGGCGCAGGCACACCAGAAATTAGTCAGTCCCTGAACCGGACCGACCAGCGGGTTGCCGTCGAGCGCGAAGGTGAAGGGGCCGTTGATGATCTGCTTGATGCCGGCCTTCTCGATGCCGGGGAAATGCTTGAAGCCGATTTCCAGCGACGGTGCGATGCGGTCGAGGTCGGGCGGCAGCAGTTCATGGCCGAAATCCCACGGCGTGTTGACCGGCGACCACGGCTTGCAGGCCTTTTCATAGGTACCGAGCAGGATGCCGTTGCGCTCCTGGCGGGTGTAGATCTCGCCCTTGAAGTCGAGCACGCCGATCATTTCGCGGCCGGTCGACTTGTTGAATTCCTCAACCTCCGGCATCGGTTCGGTAAGCAGATACATGTGCTCCATGGCCAGCACCGGCAGCTCGACGCCGACCATGCGGCCGATCTCGCGCGCCCACAGGCCGCCGCAGTTGACGACATGCTCGGCGTGAACCGTGCCCTGTTCGGTGACGACATTCCAGGTGCCGTCCGGCTGCTGCGTCAGGTCGACCACGCGGTTGCGCAGCACGATTTCGGCGCCGAGTTTTTTCGCCGCCTTGGAATAGGCGATGGTGGTGCCGGAGGGGTCGAGGTGGCCTTCAACCGGATCCCACATGGCGCCGACGAAATTGGTCTCGTCCATCAGCGGGAACATCGCCTTGGCTTCGGACGGCGTGATCAGTTCGGTGTCCATGCCGAGATAGCGGCCCTTGGCGTGGGCCAGCCGCAGGAAGTCCATGCGCTCGGGCGTATCGGCCAACATCACGCCGCCTGTCAGGTGCAGCGAGCAGGATTGGCCCGAGATCTCCTCGATCTCCTTGTAGAGTTGCACCGTATAGGCCTGCAGCTTGGCGACGTTCGGATCGCCGTTCAGTGTATGGAAGCCGCCCGCCGCGTGCCAGGATGAGCCCGAGGTGAGCTCCGAGCGCTCGATCAGCATGATGTCGGTCCAGCCGGCCTTGGCAAGATGATAGAGCACCGAGCAGCCGACGACGCCGCCGCCGATGACGACCGCTTTTACATGGGATTTCATGAAGATAGATCCGTTTTTGAAGAGATTGAATCGAATGAATGGGGCGTGAAAACAAAGTTCAGGTCGGATTCAGCAATGTTTTCGGAGAGCCTGCCATCAAGCGCGGCTAGGATGGTCTTACAGACGGAAGTACGATGTTTCAGGACATCGTGGCTCCAGACACGCAGGATCGAATAGCCCTGCGCGCGCAGAAAATCGTCGCGGCGGCGCCCATAGGGACTGTCGGCGTGCTGGGATCCATCGACCTCGATGACGAGCCGATTTTCGCCGCATGCGAAGTTTGGGTAGAAGGGGCCGATGGAGAGCTGACGGGTAAAGCGATGACCGCCAAGCTTGCGCGCTTTCAGTTCAAGCCAAAGCAATGCCTCTGCTTGGTTGCCCGCTTGGCGGAGCTTTCGCGCTCGCTGCGTTGTGCCAGCTTTGCGGCGGCTGCGCGTTCGGGGAGCGCCTTCCCCCACTCCGTCGCTGCTTCGCAGCGCCACCTCTCCCCCCTCAGGGGCCTGTTGCGCAATTCTGGCATTGTGATTCACTTCGATTATTGCTTGGAGGGATTTGCGATGGCGGTGAAGCGGA
>NZ_VFVS01000027.1:0-60013 GCF_006442215.1 Mesorhizobium sp. B2-3-11
AGCTTCACGGTGCAGGTCGACGACCACAATGGCGGTGTCGTCACCCAGGTGGTGTCGATCGACATCGTCGGCACCAATGACGCACCGATTGGTGTAAACGACACCAGCGCCAGCCTCGGTGCTGTCGCGGCCACCGAGAAGGGCGGCACCCTCAACGGCTCCGGCGGCAACAACGGCACCGGCAACGTGCTCACCAACGACAGCGATATCGACAGCGCCGGCCTGACGGTCAGCGGCATCCGCACCGGTGGCGTCGAAGGCGCCGGCACCGCGGGTTCCGTCGGCGCCGGCCTGGTCGGCGCGCACGGCACGCTGACGCTCAACAGCGACGGCAGCTATACTTATGTCGTCAACGAGAACGACGCGACGGTGCAGGCGCTCAATACGGGCGGCTCGACCACGGACACCTTCAACTACACCGTCAGCGACGGCAGCCTGACCGACACCGCCGTGCTTACCGTCACCATCAACGGCGCCAATGACGCAGCGGCGCTCTCCTCCGCCTCGGTCAACCGGACCGAGGGCAATACGACGGCGGCGATCAGCACCAGCGGTTCGCTGACAATCTCGGACGTCGACAGCCCCGCAACTTTCGTGGCCCAGGGCGGCACCGCTGGGGCCTATGGCACCTTCGCCATTAACGCGGCCGGCGCCTGGACTTATGCGGCGTCCTCGGCACATGACGAGTTCGTCGCCGGTCAGCATTACGATGAAGACTTTGACGTTGTCAGCGCGGACGGCACTCACACTTCGGTGCACTTAGACATCCTCGGGACCAATGACGCGCCAGCACTGGATCTGAACAGTGGAACCTCAGGGACTTCCACAAGTATCAACTACACAGCCGGATCGGTCGCTACGGCGCTCGCGCCTTCGGCGACTGTGACGGATATCGACTCCACCGATTTCAATGGTGGATCCTTAAGGATTGCGGTCACGGCAAACGGCACGTCCGCCGACCAACTGACGATCCAGAACCAAGGTGCCGGCGCCGGGCAGATCGGCGTCAGCGGAAGCAATGTCACCTATGGTGGTACGACCATCGGCACTTTCGCCGGGGGCACGAACGGGACCCCTCTGGTCGTCACCTTCAACGCCAATGCCACGCAAGCGGCCACGGCCGCCCTTGTCGGCCACATCCTCTATTCGAACGCCACCAGCGCCACCATCGCCAAGACGGTGACCTACACTCTGGTCGACGGAGACGGCACGGCCAACAATGGTACGGACACAGCCACAACCACTGCGACGATTAATGTGACTGGCGGCGACACCACAGCGCCTACCGTCGTCATCTCGCACGACAACAACGGTGCCAAGCAGACGATCACCTTCACCTTCAGTGAGGCGGTCTCGGGCTTCGACATCAATGACATCGCGCTGGTAGGGGCAACTGCGACAGCCGGGACCTTCATACATGTCGGCATCGACGGCACCGGGCACGACATCTACACCTTGGATGTTACGAAGCCAGTCGGCGGTGGCGCGCATACCGTCCAAGTCCTGTCCAGTGGCACCGGTATCTCATTCTGGACTGACATAGCCGGAAACCCTGGGGTCGGCACTCCAGCTTTCAGTCTGCCCGCCGGCACGTCCGGCGAGCCCATCAACCTTGCCCTCACCGACCCCTCGCATGAGGGCGCGCTCATCACCGTCACGGTGAAGGACGTGCCTTCGGGCTGGACCATCGATGGCGCAACCCATAATGCCGACGGAAGCTGGACGACGCAGACCAACGACCTGCATGGGCTGACCGTCACCACGCCGGTGAACTTTACCGGCGCCGCCGTTCTCGATGTCCAGATGACCTGGATCAATGCCGACGGCACCTTGGGCACAGCGTCGATAGCCGACAATGTCGAGGCCTATGCACCGGGTTCGCCGATCTTTGCCTGGTCCGGCGACGACGTGCTGACCGGCTCGCACGGCAACGATCTCTTCGTCTTCTCGCAACCGATTGGCGCCGACACGGTGCACAATTTCGATACCGCGGCCGACCAGATCGACCTCATCGGCTATAACGGATTGGCGGACTTTGCCGACCTCCAGACGCATATCGCCGACGATGCCAACGGCAATGCGGTGATCGCACTCGGCGACGGACAGTCGATCACGCTGGACGGCGTGCATTCGGGCGCACTCACAGCCAGCAATTTCGTGTTCGACCAGACGCCAGTGGTCAACAATTCAGGCACCATGACGATCGGCGACGGCGCGTTGCTGCCGCTCAGCGGCATTCTCAACAACAGCGGCCTCATCTCGCTCGACTCGACCGGCAGCGATACGCTGCTGCAGGTCATCCAGCACGGCGTGACCTTGCAGGGGGGCGGGCAGATCCTGCTGTCCGACAGCGCCGCCAACATGATTTCCGGCACAGGGCCGGACGTCACTCTGGTCAACGTCGATAACACGATCTCGGGCGCCGGCCAGCTGGGCGGCGGCATGCTCAGCATCGACAACCAGGGCACCATTATCGCCACCGGCTCGCACGCGCTGGTCATCGATACCGGTGGCAGCGTCGTCGCCAACTCCGGAACGCTCGAGGCAACGGGTTCAGGCGGCTTGACGGTCTCCGGCGGCCTGGCGAATTCAGGCATGCTCTGGGCCAATGGCGGCGACATCGTGATCCACGGCCAGGTTACCGGCGACGGCGATGCCACCATCGGCAATTTGTCGAAGCTGGAATTCGGTAGCGCCTCGTCGACGGACGTCACCTTCGGACACGACGCTGCCGGCACGCTGCAACTCGACGATTCCTTCGACTACAGCGGACGGATCGGGGGCATCACCAATGATGACAGGCTGGACCTCGGCGATATCCTGTTCGGTGCGGGAACGACGGCCGTCTATCAGGCAAGCCAGGATGGCAGCGGCGGAACGCTGACCGTTTCGGACGGCACCCACGGCGCCGCGCTGCATCTGGTCGGCAATTATGATGCGAACGCCTTCAAGCTTGCCGATGACGGCCAGGGTCATACCGTCGTTTCGTACAATCCGGCGGAATTCACGCTGACCGGCATCGGCAATGGAGCGATTTCAAGCGACTTCGTGGTGTGAGCGAAAAGGGCCGCCGGCTACGGCGGCTCCCTGACCTGACGAGTATCGAGTGGGGTTCTGGAAGTGGATAGCAAGTCTCGAATTGTGAAGGATGCGCTTCGGGCATGCCGCCGCTATTTCCTGGTTGCGGCGGCATTCAGCCTCGCGATCAACCTGCTCTACCTCGCTTCCCCCCTCTACATGCTGCAGATCTACGACCGGGTTGTCACCAGCGGCAGCGAAACCACGCTGGTGATGCTGACCCTGGTGTTGCTGGCAGCCTTCCTTTCGCTGGCGGGTCTCGACCTTGTCCGCGCCTGGATCCTGACGCGTGCCAGCGCCCGGCTCGACCGGCTGCTTTCGGCAAAGATCCTGGCCGCGTCAGTCGAAAACCCATCGCCCGGCTCCTCGCCGAGCCAGCCGATCCGCGACTTCGATACGTTCAGGCAGGTCATCACCGGCAGCGGCATCCACGCTTTGTTCGATCTGCCATGGTCGCCCATCTACATCGGCATCATCTTCCTGCTGCATCCGTGGCTCGGCTTCTTCGCGCTGGGCTGCTCGTTGCTTCTGATCGGCATGGCCGTTCTCAACGAGTATCTCGTGCGCTCGCCGCTGAAGCAGGCCAACGAGCTGGCGACGAACAACTATAACTTCACCGAGATGAGCCTCAGGAACTCCGAAGTCGTTCGCGCCATGGGGATGATCGACGGTCTCATCCGCCGCTGGGGGCGCGACCGCAACCTCGCGCTGCGGCGCCAGGCGGAGGCAAGCGACCGTGCCGCCTTGATGTCGGGCCTCATCCGGTTCCTGCGGCTCACCATGCAATCGCTGATCCTCGGCCTCGGCGCCTATCTGGTCATCGAACGGCAGATTACCGGCGGCACCATGTTCGCGGCGAGCCTCCTGCTGGGCAGGGGGTTGCAGCCTGTCGAGCAGATCGTCGGCCTCTGGCGCAGCCTGATCCTGGCGCGGGCAGCGTTGGCAAGGGTCGAGAGGCTGGTCGACGGGGGTGCGCGCAACGAAAGAGCGTTCAACCTGCCGAAGCCCAGCGGCATGATTTCCGTCGAGCAGGTAAGCTTTGCAATTCAAAGCCAGCAGAAAGTGCTTCTGCGCGACGTGTCGTTTCGGTTGGAAGCAGGCGAGGCGCTCGGAATCGTTGGCCCCTCCGGCGCCGGCAAGTCGACCCTGGCGCGCCACCTTGCCGGCGTCATGCAACCCAGTCGCGGCACAGTCAGGCTGGATGGCGCCGACCTGTCGCAATGGGGGCACGACGCATTAGGTGATCACATCGGCTACCTGCCGCAAGATATCGAACTCTTCTCCGATACCGTCGCCGCCAACATTGGGCGCTTCAAGACCAATGTTGACCAGGAGGTGATCGAGGCCGCGCGGCTCGCCGGCGTACACGAGATGATTATCCGACTGCCGCAGGGCTACGAGACGCAGATCGGGGAGGGCGGCGCCGTGCTGTCGGGAGGATATCGGCAACGGATTGCTCTTGCCCGGGCGGTGTTTGGAACGCCGAAACTGATCATTCTCGACGAGCCGAGCTCCAATCTAGACGCCGATGGTGACCGCGCGCTGAGCGACTGCGCGATTGAGCTGAAACGCCGCGGCAGCACGGTGATCATCGTCTCGCACCGGCCCTCGACCTTGGCGAATGTCGACAAGATCCTGCTGTTGCGCGATGGCGCCGTCGAGGCGTTCGGCATGAGAAACGAGATCGTGGCGCTGCTCAACCAGCGCGCGGCTCCAATGGCAGTGGCGACCCAATGAGCTGTGGTGGTCGGAGAGATCGATGAGCGACAGTGCCCTCACTTACCATAGCCTGCCCGGCGAGGCCGGCATCCTGGCTCCGGATTCCATCCGGGTGCCGGCCTATATCGGCCTGCTGATCATAATGGCCTTTTTCGGCATTTTCGGCGGCTGGGCGGCCTTTGCCCCTCTGAACGGTGCCGTGCTCGCCGATGCCATTGTCAAGGTGGAAGGCAATCGCAAGAGCGTCCAGCACTTCGACGGCGGTACGGTGAAGGAGATCCGCGTTAAGGATGGCGACGTCGTCAGGAAGGGCGACATAATGCTGAAGCTGGACGACACCAGGATCCGGTCCGAGTTCAATCTCTATGCCCAGCAATATGCACTGTTGCGCGCCACCGATGCCAGGATCCGCGCCGAACTGGACGGCAGCGAGGCGGTTGCCTTTCCCAAGGACATCCTCAAGGAGCACCAGGACTACCTCAAGGACGCAATGGCAAACCAGATCGCCGACCTGGAAAGCCAACGCGCCTCGATGGCCGGCGCAAGGCAGATCCTCGAGCGGCGCATTGCCGAGCTCGAGGAGCAGATACGGGGCAAGCAGTCTCGGGTCGAATCCTACCGGGCCCAGCTCAAATCGACGATCGGCGAGAAGGCCAGCCTGTCGAAGCTGCTCAAGGCCGGTTTGACGACCCGCCCACGCATCCTGGAACTGGAAAGGTCGGCCTCGGATTTGCAGGGCTTGATCGACGATAATCTCGGCGCCATCGGCGGCAGCCAACAGAGCAAAGCCGAACTCGAGAGCCAGATCGCACAATTGACCAATGAGCGCCGGACCAAGCTGTCGGCCATGCTGATCGATACGCAATCGAACCTGTCCGACCTCATACCCAAGATGTTCGCCGCCCAGGCTGCCATGGACCGGGCCGAAGTGCGTGCGCCCTATGATGGCCAGGTGATGGATCTCAGCGTTTTCTCGATCGGTGCGATCGTGGCGCCGGGCCAGACCATCCTTGACATCGTGCCGACCGAGAATTCACTGATCGTCCAGGCACAGGTTCGCGTCGAGGATATATCGAACCTGCGTCCCGACATGGCCGCCGAAGTTCGTTTCACATCATACAAGCAGCGTTCGATCCCCATAATTCATGGACGCGTCGCCCGCATTTCGGCGGATCGCATTACCGACACCAAGACCGGCTTCCCCTATTATCTCGCGGACGTAGCGGTCGATCCGGTGGAATTGGCCGCAGCCCCACAGATCGCGCTTTATCCGGGCATGCCGGCGTCAGTCATGATCGTTACCGAGCAACGCACGGCGCTCGACTACATTCTAGGGCCGCTGGTTGTGTCGTTCCACTCAGCGTTTCGCCAGAAATGACGGATCAGTCCATCACCGCACGCGGCGAGAACTCCCGTTAACAAATCGCGAAGAATGCGTGTCTCCGCGTTGCGGCGCGCCTGCCATCTTGTGAAAAATCGAGGAGACACTCGGATATAGGTGCGGGCGTGATGTGCGCGGTGAATTGGTTCAGCCGCTTGCCAAGCTCAATATCGAAGGCTCTATGCTGTCTCGAGTGATGTCGACCGCCGCAAGGGTGACAGGCAGCTTAAACCGTCGTGGGCCAGCGCTGCCCGGATTCAAATAAAGCACGCCATCCACTGTCTCCATCCTCGGCACATGCGAGTGACCGGACACGATCAAGTCGATGCCTTGGGCAACCGGGTCGACCTGCAGCGTCTTGAGATCATGAAGCACGTAGATTGCTCGCCCGGCGAGGCGTACGAGCTCGGTTTCCGCGTATGGGAGCGCCCAGCCACCGGTGTCTACGTTTCCTCTGATCGCGGTAACCGGCGCGATACAGCGAAGCGCCGTGATGATCTCAGGGCGACCGATGTCTCCTCCATGAATGATGTGGTCGACTCCGGCCAGGCAACGCGCCGCCTCCGGCCTCAGCAAGCCGTGCGTGTCCGAGATGACGCCAATTCTGAATGTCATGGCCCTGCCACTAGACGGTGAGGGTGGTTAAATCCGTTGCGATAAGGCTGTTCGCAAACGCCTGAACGGCTTCCGCGAGAATTTCTTCGTCGCAATAGCGGCCGGAGATGTGCGTAAGAACGAGCTGCTTTACATCGCTTGTCGCTGCCAGCGATGCTGCCTCCGCGGCTGTCAGATGTCCGTAGTCGCGCGCCATCGCTGCATCTCGTTGCAGGAATGTGGCTTCGATGACAAGCAGGTCGGCGCCGCTCACCTTGTCGGCCAATCCATCAGTGGTTTCGGTGTCGCCTACTATGACCAGCTTCTTGCCAGCCCCGGGTGGCCCGAGGACTGCTTCGGGAGCAATCGTTCGGCCGTCGGGGAGAGAAATTGAGCGGCCTTCGGCCAAATCCTTCCGGATCGGACCGTCTGGCACGCCGAGAGCTACCAAGCGGTCCGAACGGAGGTGAGGACGCGCCGGCGTCTCGAAGACGAAGCCATAGCTGTCGGTGTCGCGATGGCGAACTTGAAAGCAATCGACGGTGAACTCATCCACCTCGAACACGCGTCCGGGGGCAAGCGGCGCGAGTTGCAGCGGGATCGGCGCGCGTCCCTCGCCCCAAAGGCCAGCGAGCATGCGGGCGACGACGTCAAGAGTGTCTGCGCTACCATGAATGGTCACATGGTTCTTGCTCTGCCGGAGCCGAAGCGTCGAGAACAAGCCTGGAATCCCGAGCACGTGGTCGAAATGCGCGTGCGTGAGGAGCAGGCGATCAAGTCGCCTGAATCCGGCGCCGCTGCGCAGAAGCTGACGCTGGGTGCCTTCCCCGCAATCGACCAGCACCCGTTGACTGCCGGCTTCAACGAGCAGCGCCGGGTGATTGCGCTCGGCCGAGGGCACGCTGGCCGAGGTCCCGAGGAAGATAAGCCTGAAGGTCATGCGAGCAGTCTACCTCGCGGGCAACGAGACCTCAAAGCGGGCGAAGGAGCGGTCCTAGATAGACTTTGCGTAACTTGTTGGCGAACTTGCTGGCCGAGAGCGCCGGTGGAAGGCTCCAGCCTTACTTGCTACCTATGCCTCGCAGGCTGCCTCGCTTTAAAGGATATGTGTGAATTCGGCACCGAGGGTCGCGTATCGCGCCGGATCATGGGTAGTGAGATCCGAGCCGTCTATTCCGATATGATCAAAGGTGGTGACGCGAAAACGGTCCTCGAAGAGGAGACAGTCATGGCATCAGCCAAAAAGGCCTCTACCAAGCCTGAACGAACTCGTGGCGACACAAAGCTTCGACCTCAAGGATGACGGTACTTTTCAAGACGGGAGCGAGCATGCCGCCGGGTGCCGAGAGGTTGAAATCGTCCGATTGGTCCCGATAGTCGGTGAAACCTCAAAATATTTTTGCGACGATTTTCCCTTTAAAATCAAAAGATTAACTTTTTGACGGCCCATGTTTCGGACTTTTGAGCGGAAAACAAGAAAAAAACCAGCTAGATCAATAGCCTAGCTGGGCTGGAAACAATCGAGTGGGAGTGAGGGATACGGCAATAGCAGAGATTCAGCTGCCCTCTTCCGGACCGTTCTGACACGTCGTTGCTTCGGAAGTAAATCCCGTTCAGCCCGACAGAGGGTTTTGGCGTACAACGGCGTGCAAATAGGCTTGTCTAACAGGCCCTAACCAAGGGCTGTGGTTTGCTGCGTTCGAGGTCGGCGGCAGTTTTTGCGGCTTAAGCTGCATCTCTAGTCCTACATCCCGCACAATCGCCCAAACCGGAAATGCTTCAGCTCGGCCGCATAAGTGGACCCGTCGAATTTGTTGGCTCTGGTATCCGGGAGACGCAGAAGATGCCGACCCCTCGACAGATCGCGCGAAGCCGTTTTGTCGAGCAGGTTTGTCTCGCCAAAGGTAATCGCTGGTTAGATTCACTTCCTCTCATCTAACCAGCGACAGGCTGGACAGTAGGCGCTCAAGAACGGTTTCTCCTGACGACCAATACCCGGATCGAGAGGTTTTCCTGGTGCGATCGCGGAGGCTGCGGTTTGGCGTGCGCAAAAGCGGGTCCGCAATGCGCCTCAATCAGTTGTAGAGCCCGCCGTAGCCAGTCCCCGAAAGCGGTCATTTTGAGCAGTCAGGCGGGGTGGCTCGCTTGCGCAGCATGTCTGCCATTCCTGGCGAAGCGCAGCCTTTTTCGAAAGCGGTCGTCGCTCAACCAATGCTTATTCTGAAGGCCTGTTCCGGGGGGCTCTGCCGGTCGACTTTCGAGCTGACATGTGCTCGCTTGGTGCTCAGGCGCAAACCCTAATCGACTGTGCATGTCTCCCCAGGTTTCGCAATGTCCCAGCGCAACGTCATGGTCAATTCTGAAGGCCGTCACGGATGGACGAGAAATAGCGATCGGTTCCTACCTGCCCGCCCTTCAACGCGACCTCCAGTCCGTCGATCGCATCGATGCTGGAATGGGCTACGCAAAGCGGGGAACCGGGCGAGGCGGGCAGGGGCATCCTGACGGTCAGCGCGTCTACACCCATTTGTCCCAGCGCATGGCTTGATGTGTCACCGCCTGCGATGATCACGCGCCGCAAGCTCTGCTCCTCCGTCAATTGGCGCAGCAGCGCACCAAGGCCGCGGCCAAGCTTGTGGCGGGCACCATCCTCCCGGTCGATTTCGGCGCCCCTGTCGGCGGTGGGGCCAAGTGCCGTATAGAGGATGACGCTGCGCCCGGCTTGCAGACTGGCGCGGCCCTTTGCCGCCGCACGCGCAATCGCCTGCACCGACCCCTCCGAAACCAATTCGACAGGGTCGACCTCAATGCCGTCGAAACCGTCGGACAGGGCATGCCGGATCTGTCGTTCGGTGGTCGGCGAGCAACTGCCCGACACGACGGCCACCCGGTCGACGGCACCCGGCGGCGCAAAGCGTGGCCCAGCGTTGGCGATGCCCCTCGACGCCCACTCGGTCAACAGCGCATATTCGATTCCGGACGAGCCGACGACGATGGAACCGCCCGGTTTGCGAACCCGCCATATTTCCTTGCCAGCAAGGGCTTGGGTCTCCCGGTTGTCGACGTCGATAAGAACGATGGCGGCACCGTTCTCCACGAGGCGATCGAATGCCTGCGATCGCGATGTGGACTGCAGCGTCGCCAGGTCAAGCAATCCCAAGGAGAGTCCGGTCTGTCGCGACATATGAATCAGCAGGTCGGACTCATTCATCGGCGTCGTCGGATGGCGGCTCATCACCGGATGACGGTCGATGCGGAAATACTGGTCGCGATAGGCCGCGAACAAGTGGCCAAAGGCAGTGTAGCGTCTGAGCTGCGGTGCGCCGACCAGCATAGGCACGCTGTCCTGTGCGAAGACCGAGCGGCCGATCTCGATTGCCCGGCCGATGCTGCCGATTACCGGACTTGAATCGAAGGTCGAGCAGACCTTGTAATGGCAGATATCGGCTCTCAGCGCCTTCAGCCAGGCGAACGCGTCACGCAAATGCGTGTCCATCCACTGCGGGGTCTCGCTGCGGCTGGTGCCAGCGAGGCCAACCGCACGACAGTGCGAAAACCGTGCAAGCTGCTCGGCGTCCGGCTGGCGCATGAACAACACGGTCGGAACGCCACCAAGCTCGAGTGCTTCCATCACATCGGTCGAGCCGGTGAGGTCGTCGCCATAGTAGCTGAGCAGCAGGTCTTGCATGGGTGTCAGGCCGCCCTGCCATCGCCGAATTTTTCAATCGACCGCGCTAGTTCGGCATGGCTGCGGGCATGATCGGCCAACGGAATGCCGTCCACAGCCGCCTGCCAGGCCTGACGCACGGCGCGCACGCCGGCGCCTGGTCCGTCCGGATGGCTGACGATGCCGCCGCCGCAGAGATAAAGGAGATCGACCGTTCGCCCGGTGCGTTCATAGGTCTCGGGTGCCTGTCCACCCCATTGGCCGGAACCGGCCACCGGCAGCGCGCAGTCGTCAGGCGAGAAGATCGGCGTCGTCACTGCCTTGAAGGAGCGGACGAAGGATGCATCTGGTTCCCAGTATTTCGAGGCAATGCCATTAATCTGGAACTGGTCGACGCCGAGCAGCCGCCAGAACTGCTGCCAGACTCTGAAATCCATGCCGAGGCCGGGATGGCGGGTGAGGATGTCCCAGCCATTGCGGTGGGCGTGCAGCACCAGGCCGGAGCGCTTCCTCAAGAACGCCATGCCGCCGAAGCCGATTGAGTTGATGTTGACCACGGCACAATTGCCGCCGGCCTTGATCACCAGATCGTGGTTGCGCATCATCTCGTCGGGATCGGCATGCGAGATGCCGAAGGCATACATCACCTTCTTGCCGGTCTTCTGTTCATGGTCGAGGACGAGCGGCATGATCGCCTTTATCCGCTCCGCCAGCGGCGAATAGGCAGGGCTCATCAGCTTCTCGTCGTCCTTGATGAAATCGACGCCGGCCTCGATCAGTTCGCCCATCATCGCGGCCGTCTCACGCGGCCGGAGGCCCAGCGCCGGCTTGACGATGGTGCCGATGATCGGACGGTCCTCGACGCCGGTCAGCCTGCGGCTGCCAGCGAGGCCGAATTGTGGTCCGGGATGGGCGCCCCGGTATTGTTCCGGCAGCTTCATATCGATGACGCGAATGCCGGTGAGCCCCTTGATCGAATATGTGCCGCCGATGGCAATGGTCATCAGTGCCGCAAGGTCGGTGCCGATGGCATCGAACGGAAAGGCGATGTCGACATCAGCGCGCCTGAACGGTCCGTTGCCGGATCCCGGGAGAGACGGCTGCGCGGCATCAGGCAGGTGGCGGATTGCCAGCACGCGCGCCGCCACGCGAGCCTTCAGTTCCTCCGTCTCGCCCGGCAGCGCGACGAAGGTGCCGGTCGACTGGTCGCTGGCGATCTTGGCCGCCAGGGACTCGATGCTGCCGGCCGTCTCGATGCGGTAGGTCAAAGTGATCATGGACGTCGGCCGGTCGAAAAGGGTTCGAAAAAAGTTTCGTCGCGCAGGAAATCTGGTATAATGAGTACATAAGTATTGCAAGCACTATCCCAATTGGCGGCTACAGTCCGGTCAGCGGACGGGCATTCCAGGAATCGCAACGGCAATGCTAGATAGGGCTGGGTCAAGGGAGTGATTCGCGACGATGAACCGTTCGGAGCCGATCGTCCGGCGCAAACTTTCCGACGAAGTCTTTGCAAGACTGAAGCGGCTGATCACCAGCGGCGAACTGCAGCCCGGCGATGACATGCCGTCCGAGCGCGAGTTGATGGAGCGCTTTGAGGTCGGCCGACCGGCGATCCGTGAAGCCATGCAGGCGCTGAACAATATGGGGCTCGTCGCCATCTCGCATGGCGAGCGCGCCAAGGTGCTGCAACTGACCGCCAAGTCGATCATCAAGCAGGTCGACGGCGCGGCCAAGATCATCCTGTCTTCGTCCAGGGACACGCTGGAGCACCTGAAGACCGCGCGCATCTTTTTCGAACGCGGCATGGTCAGGGAAGCCGCGGAAAAGGCCACATCGGAGGATGTGCAACTGCTGAAGGCAACCGTGGCCGAGCAGCGCGCCGCGCGCGGCGATTCGGAGGCCTTCATCTCCGCCGACATGAAGTTTCATACCCAGATCGCGTCCATTTCAGGCAATCCGATCTATATCGCCGTCAGCGAAGCCACGCTGGGCTGGCTGAAGGAATACCACACTGAAATGCTTATCTGGACCGGCAAGGAAAAATACACGCTGACCGAGCACGAGGAGATCATCGACCGCATCGAGCACCGGGATGCCGACGGTGCCGAGAAGGCGATGATCAAGCACCTCGAACGCTCGCGTGCGCTCTATGTGATGAATTCCGAGAAGTGAAGCTCTAGCCGACCCGCATAGTGGCGTAGGACGACATCACGAGATGGTCCTGGCCAAGCGCCGAAACATCGACGGACACATCATTCGCCGTCAGGTTCGCCAGCCAGACGATGGTCCTGCCCGAGACAGAGCGACCGGCCAGCGCCAGGACCCGAGTCTCGTCGCTCGTCATGGCGGAAACATGCGTCAGTCCGGCCAACTCACAAAGCCCTTCGACGGCCTGGAAGATCGGCCGCGGCGTTCCTTGCGCGACGGGTTCGCCTGATCCCGCGACCACGCCGAACGGCCCGCTGAAGCTGGACAGTGTCAGCATCTCCAGGCCCGCCGGCGCGACGCGCGCGGCATAGCCGATCGTCCATGCGGCGGCGAACTGCGCGGCATGGCGGGGATCGCGGTTCGCCATGGCGATGCGTTGCCCCTGCGGATTGTCCTTGGTCGCGCCACCATAGGGGTTCTGGCGCATGGCCATCGTCGATGGCCCGATCCGGTACGGCTTTGTCCCGAAGATCGCCCGAGTGGACCGAATGATGAAGGGCAGCGCCTCCAGCGATTGCATGACGCTGAGATCATCGGCGGCATGCACGATCGGACAGGTGCAGTGGGTGATGAAATCGAGCTGGTGGGCCGGAACGCGCTTGCGGTTGAGCTCGGTGAAATAGCTGAACATGCCGCCGCCGAGACGGATATCGGGAAAGGCGCGGCGCGCCGCCGTGTAGACGTCCTCGAGCGGCGGGCATGCCGGCCAGGCACTGCCCGGCGGCGTCGACTGGCGGTCGACCGCAGGAGACACCGCGACAGCATCGAGCCGCAGGCCTGCCCGGCGTACCATATCGGCGACATCGGAAAGTTCGGCGTCGAGATCGCCGGCGCAGGCGACCACGCATTCCAGCGTCGTCGAAACAGGATAGGCGGCGGCGAGCCGGGCATGGGCGCGCAGCGCGTTGAGGCCGTGGCCTCGCGTCGGATCAAAGTGGAAAAGCAGCTGCCGCGGACCGAGCCTTCCCAGCACCGGCAGGTCGGCAAGTGCCGCCTCGACATCCTCGGGATAGATCACCACGCCGATGTCAGGCAGCTTCGAGCCGGCCTTGCCGAGTTCGACGCGGACCGGTTCGGCCGCCACTGCCGAGGCAGGCACGTTGGCGTCGCCGGTGATTTGCAGGCTGATCGTCTGACGCAGGGGTTGTCTGGCCGGCAGCACATAGGGCCATGGCAGCGCCAGCGGCCTCACATAGGTCTTGTAGGAAGCGTCAGACCAGTTGCGCTGGTCTTCCATTTCGAATGTGTCGCCATCCATCCGGCATTGCGCGACAACGCCGGGCCGCACCTGATGCGTGATGGCGCGCAAATCCTTGAACGGCTGCCAGGGGTCGATCAGATCGGGCAGTTCCGTCTCGACTACCCCGCCGTCGGTATGCTCGACCGTCACCGGGCTGCCGGCAAGACCGGCGATCGGGTGCAGGATGCAGAAGCCGCAGCGGTTGGTTTCGAAATCGCTCTCTGGCAACGCGGTCACATCGAACACCAGCCTGCCGTCGGCGGAGCCTTCGATCGTGGCGCGGAAGCCGAGCCGGCTGCCGTTCGGGCCGAGGCAGCTTGCCGTGTAGCTGACTGAGAAACGGTCATCCTCCTGATCGATCGCCAGATCTGTCAGATCAGGCTCGTATGTGCCCCAGTCGCGGTCGCGCACGATATAGGCGATGGCGCGCAGCACTTCGATGCCGCCATGGCGGATGGTGCGCAGATTGCCGTTGACCAGCTCCGTACTCAGCGCGCCCGCGCGCAACGTGACCGGCTTGGGCTCGGCCGCGCGCGTGCCGTAGAGCTGGAAAGCCTCAGCCGTCATCTGAGCAGCGCGTCGATCCGCACCGGTTCTCGGCTGGCGGCACCGGCATAGGCCGCCTCGACCAGGGCTAAGGTCTTCAGATTGTCCGCGCCTGAAGTAGCCGGTTCCTGGCCTGATGCAAGGCAGTCGACCCAGTGCCGCTGGATGGCGGCAACGCTTTCCTGGATGTTGTGCCAAGGCCGCGAGGCCCAGGGCAGCAGTGGCGGCGAGAGGTCGCTCACCTTGGTTCCGGTTTTGCCTGTGACGGTCAGCCGGTAGCCTTGCGCCAGCCGGATCGTGCCGTCGCTGCCGTCGAGTTCGATGAGTGTTTCCGGGAACGGCTCCACGGCGAGCTTGGTCGCATAGCTGCAATCGACCACCGAAGTGGCGCCGCCGGCGTGGTCCATGAGCATCGTGGCGACATCCTCGCCGGCGATGGCCGGGTTGATGCGTGCGGTCCGCGCGGTCAGGCTCGACACATCGCCGAGCAGGAAGCGGGCGATGTCGAGAATATGAATGCCGAGATCCTCGATGATGAAGCGTTTGCCCGTCGCCAGATAGGGCTGGCCGGAAAACACGTCATAGCCGGAGCGAAAGGAGATGCGGCCGAAGAAGGGCGTCCCGATCTCGCCGCTGTCGAGTACGGCGCGCACCGCCTGGATCGGCGACTGCCAGCGAAAGTTCTCATGCACCATCAATGGCACGCCGGCTGTTTGGCAGGCCTCCACCATCGCCCTGGCATCACTGAGCGTCGGCGCGAACGGCTTCTGGCAGATGACGGGAATGCCGTGCGCGGCGGCCATCTCGACCAGCTCACGATGGCTGCCCACCGTGGTGGCGACGTCGACGAAGTCGAGTTTCTCCGCCGCAAACATCGACGCTGCGTCCGTGTAGCGCCGTGCGACATCGAACTGGTCCCCGACGAGCCTGAGCCGCTCCGGATCGCGGTCGCAGATGGCGACGATCGCGGCGCCTTCGATGTCACGCCAGGCATGCATCTGGTTGACGGCGAAGAAGCCGCAGCCGATCAGCGCTCCACTTAAGCTCGCCATGCTCAACCCACCTTTGCCATCTGCATGAGGGTGACGCGCTGCTGCAGCCGGCGCTGCGCCTGGTCGACGACGACGGCGACGATGATGACCAGCCCCTTGATCACCATCTGCCAGAAAGAACTCACGCCCATCATCACCAGCCCGTCCGACAGGATGCCGATGACGAAGGCGCCGACGATGGTGCCGCCGATCGTGCCGCGCCCGCCCGACATCGAGGTGCCGCCAAGCACCGCCGCGGCGATGGCATTCAGTTCAAAGCTCTCGCCCGTCGCCGGATGCGAGGCCATCAGCTCCGACGAGATGATCAGGCCGACGATCGCGGCGCAGAAGCCGGAGAACATGTAGACGAACATCTTGATCATGTTGACGCGCACGCCCGAGATCCGCGCCGCGCGCTCATTGCCGCCGACGGCGAAGATATGCCGGCCGAGCGGGGTGTAGCGCGCGAGATAGGCAGCCCCAAGCGCCATCACGATCAGGATCCAAATCGACACCGGCAAGCCGAGCAGCCGGCCGGCGCCGAGGAAGCCGAAGCCGGTGGTGCCGAGTTCCAGCTTGCCGACGAGGTTGGGGAAGGTGCGGCCGTCGGAGGACAGCAGCGCGAAACCGCGCGCGACATAGAGAACGCCGAGCGTGGCGATGAAGGGGGCGACGTTGAGCCTGGTGATCAGCAGCCCGTTGACGGCGCCGATCGCTATGCCGACCAGAAGCGTGATCAGGGCGATCTCGAAGACGTTGAAATAGACGGTGTAGCCGATCTGCAGGTCGATGCCGTTGAGCACGAGATAGCCGGCCACCATGCCGCACAGGCCGACGATCGAACCGACCGAAAGATCAATGCCGCCGGTGATGATGACGAAGGTCATGCCCATGGCGAGGAAGGCGTTGAGCGCCACGTGCTTGGCCATCAGGATCAAATTGGCGGCCGAGAGGAAGTTCGGCGCGGCGATCGAGAAGAATACCAGCACCGCGATCAGCGCGATGAAGGTCCTGAGCTTCATCAGCGTCAGCAGCGCGGAACCGCTGGAGGCGGAAGGAGCGGCCGCCTTGGCCGGAATGTCAGTCATCAGCGTTGCTCTCCATGTGCCGGTCCGTGGCCCAGCGCCGACGCGGCGACGATCGCCGCTTCCGTCGCCTCGGCGCGGTCAAACATGCCAGTCAGTCTGCCATTGCTCATCACCGCGATGCGGTCGGACAGCGCCATCACCTCGTCGAGATCGGAGGTGGCGAACAGGATGCCGAGCCCGTCGCGCGAAAGCTTGCGCATCGTGCGGAAGACGTCGGCCTTGGCGCCGACATCGATACCGCGGCTGGGTTCGTCCATCAAAAGCACTTTCGGTTCGGTGAGCAGTGCCTTGCCGATCACCACCTTCTGCTGGTTGCCGCCCGACAGTGACGAGACTTCCTGCGCCGGATCGGCGACCTTGATCGCCAGTTCCCGAACCATCTGGACGACGGCCTGCCGCTCGGCGCCGCCGCGGATATGGAACAGGCTGACGAAGCGCGACAAGCTCGCCAGCGTCAGGTTGCTGGCGACCGAGAGGATCGACACCAGCCCTTCGCGCTGGCGGTCCTCGGGGATCAATGCCAGCCCGCGCTGGATGCGGCGCGTCGTGTCGCGCTCCTTCACCTGCTTGCCGGCGATGAAGATCTTGCCGCTGGCATGGCCATGACGGCCCATGATGCAGTCGAACAGCTCGCTGCGCCCAGCGCCCATCAGCCCGTATATGCCGAGGATTTCGCCGGCGCGCAGCGACAGCGAGACATGGTCGACCGCCAGTCCGCCGGTAACGCGCGGCAGGCAGATCTCCTCGGCGCGGAAGATTTCCTCGCCGGGCTGATGTCCGTCGGCCTTGGCGAAATCCTTGGCATCCGAGCCGATCATCTGCCGCACGATCCACTGCGTGTCGACTCGTCTCATTTCCTCCTGGCCGGTGATACGGCCGTCGCGCAGCACGGTGACGGTGTCGCCGATGCGGATCAGTTCTTCCAGCCGGTGGGAGATGTAGACGATGGCGACGCCGCGCGCCTTGAGGTCGGCGATCACCTTGAACAGGATTTCGACTTCCGCCGCGCTCAATGCCGAGGTCGGCTCGTCCATGATCAGGATCTTGGCGTCGAGCGAAACCGCCTTGGCGATCTCGACCAGCTGTTGCTGGCCGATGCGCAGGTCCTCGACCAGCATGTCTGGCCGGATGCCGGCTTCGAGCCGGTCGAGGAATTCGCCCGCCCGCTTTTCCTGCTCCTTGCGGTCGATCTTGCCCAGCCGGTTGGTGATTTCGCGTGTGGCGAAGATGTTCTCGGCGACGGTCATGTTGCCGAACAGGTTCAGCTCCTGGAACACCATGCCGATGCCGCGCGCCACCGCATCTCCCGATGAGGAGAAGGAAACCTCTTCGCCTTCGAGCAGGATGCGGCCGGCGGTCGGCTGCTCGACGCCGGCGATGATCTTCATCAGCGTCGACTTGCCGGCGCCGTTTTCACCGACCAGCACGTTGACGGCACCCTTGCGCACCTCGAAGTTCGCCTGCTTGACTGCCACCGTGCCGGCATAGACCTTCGAGACGTCCTCCAGCTTGAGGATGACCTCGCGACCAGGGCTCATGGCTTCGGCCCGATCTCGGCCTCCGCCGGAGTCACCAGCGGCAGGTCCTGGCCACCTTCGATCGTATAAGCGCCGATCACCTTGGCGGCGCGGCCTTCAAGTGCCTCGCGCGGCAGTTTGGACAGCACGGCCTTGTCCGCATAGGCGTTGAAAGCCTTGCCGAACTGGGCGAAGTCGATCTGGTTGGTGAAGTCGTTGAACTGGACGAAATCGAGGCTGTCGCGCAGTGCCGTGCCGCGCATCGCTGGCCCGATCTGGACGCGCGCATCGGCCTTGCCGTCGCCATCCACGTCAATGTCCATCGTTGCCGCGCGCGACTGCGTGTTGGCGGCGATGATCTTGCCCTCGACACGCACCGCGAAGGTCCATGGCGAATTCGCCTGCTTCCTGGGGTTGCCGTATTTGGCGCCGGCCGCCGCCGGATCGGTCTTCGCCAACGCATGGACCTCGGCGAACGGCCCGGCCTTCTGCTTGAGGTAGGGTGTGACCTTCGAGGCCCAGATGTCCTCAACCATCTTGTCCGGTTTGAAGGCAGGCGCATTGTTTTCGCCTTGCGCCACGGGCGTCGGCAGGATCTTGCAGGCGCTGAGGCCAAGGCCCACGAGCGCCGCAAGCATCATCCCGGTGAAACGGGTCAGCCAAGTCAATCTGTTCGGCATGGCGGTCAAAAAATCACCCGGAATGTCAAACTGGAGCAATTCCAGAAAAAGTGTGAAACGGTTTTTCGTCCGAAATTGCGTCAAAACAAAACTGGGCGAGGGGCGAACACAGGTCCGCCCCTCGCCGTTGCGTTGAGCCGGCTCAGTTCTTCAGCGCGAAAGTTTCCAGCTTGGCGGCATTTTCGCCATTGACGAGCACGCAGTCCATCAGCTGCTTTTCCTTCTCGGGTGACTTCTTGTTCTTGATGAAGTCGTTGGCCTGTTCGACCGCCATCTGCGCCTGGGCAAAGGCAGGCTGCAGCACTGTCGCCTTGATGCCGCCGGAGGTGATGGAATCGCGCACGTCGTTCGAGCCGTCGAAGCCGACGACGATGACATCCTTGCGGTTCGCGGCGGCGAGCGCGGCATAGGCGCCCATCGCCATCGTGTCGTTGCCGGAGATGACGCCCTTAATGTCGGGATTGGCCTGCAGGATCGACTCCATCTTGGAATAGGCCTCGGTCTGGCTCCAGTTGGCCGACTGCTGCGCGACCATCTTCAGGTCCGGATAGTCATCGATGACGTCATGATAGCCCTTGGAGCGGATACCGGCATTGGTGTCGGATTCCTTGCCGACCAGCTCGACGAAGTTGCCCTTTTCACCCATCAGCTTGACGAACTCCTGCGCGCCGAGCTGGGCGCCCTGGTAGTTGTTGGAGACGATCTGCGCCACGGCGACGCCGGTGGCGTTGATCTCGCGGTCGATCAGGAACGAGGGAATGCCCGCGTCCTTGGCCTTCTGCACGGCGGCGACGGTGGCGTCGGCGCCGGCATTGTCGAGGATGATCGCCTTGGCGCCGCGGCCGATCGCGGTGTCGATCAGTTCGGACTGCTTGTTGGCATCGTCGTCATGCACCAGCACCAGCGCCTCGTAGCCGAGTTCCTTGGCCTTGGTCTCGGCGCCGACCGCTTCCGCCTTGAAGAACGGATTGTCATGCGATGGCGTGATGATGGCGATGAGGTCCGCCGCGTAAGCAGGCATCGCCGTGCCGAGCGCCAGCACGCCGGCGAACGCCGCAAGCGTTATTCTGCGAGTCAGTTTCATGAAGTCCTCCCGTTTGAAAAACCTGTGTCTCGACCGATCGAGGCCACTGTCTGCGTTTGAATCCATCAGCCTGTGAAGGTTGCGGAACGCCTGGCCCAAGCCGTCAATCGGCCTCCCAAGCAAGTTCCTGTTCCCCGCCATCCTCCACCCGTCTCAGCTTCGAACTCCCGGCGAAGCGTGGTTGATCCGAGCGGAGATTAGCTTAGTCAACTGGTATGATGAGTCAACCACAAATTCAGGTACTCTGTACCCAAGTCGACTCAGGTGATCCGCTGAATGCTGGCTGCGATCTCTTCCGGCTCGAAGACCCGCTTCCAGTCGTCGCGCATCAGCACCGGCTTGCCGAATTCGATCGCCTTGTTGCAGGCGTCAGAGAACACGCCCTTGGTTTCGCCGAAGATGACGGCGCCGAGCACGTTCATGTGGCCAAGCAGGAAATCGAGCGCCGCTTGCCGGTCGACGCCACGCGCCACGACCTCGTCGACCGCCTCCTTCATGACGACCAGCAGCGAAGCGCAGACGGTTTCCGAAAGACCTGGCTCGAGCAGCGCCATCTGTTTGACGGAAACGCGGTGCGAGCGCATCACCGGCGCCCAGATGATCTTGGCGATGGCCTCGCCCTTGGCATAGTCGGCTTCCGGTCCCTGCATCAGGGCGCTGACCATGTGCTGCTTGGCCTTCACACCGCCGAAATAGTCCTTCTTCGCCGCCATGTCGGTCTCGTCGTTGAAGATCGGCGGATGGCAGGGATGGGTGACGAAGTAGGTCAGGTCGGGACGATCGGGCAAATGGCCGGCGAACGGCGCGGCTGCGTCGAGTACGATGACCATCGTGCCCGGCGCAAGCTTGCTCTCGATGCTTGTCGCGACCTTGCCGATATGGGTGTCCGGCACGGCCAGGATCACCACGTCGGCGCCTTCCAGCGCCTCGTCGGCGCTGACCGTGTCGAAGCCCAGTCCGGTCTTCAGCCGCTCACGCCCGGCCTCGCTGACCTCGACATGGCGGATCCTATAGGGCGAGCCGCGGAAATTGGTCGAAAGGCGGTAGCCCATTTTGCCGCCGGCACCGAACAGCGCAATCGTCGTCATCTAGCCCTTGCTCCCTGGTCTTGGACGATGGCGTTACCGATCGTCATCTTATCTACTGGTATGATCACTCTACCACATTGGCAAGAGAAATCATCATCCGCTTGTCATTCCCGGCGGACAGCCGCCGCATTTGGCTCGGATTCCAGTGTGCCGTCGTCGTCGGTGCGGTCGACGGCGGCTCGGCGCGACAGCACTTGCCGGCCGGCCAGCGCCAGAACGAAGATGACGACGATGCCTTGCACGATGTCCTGCGCACCTGGCGGCAGGCCGACGATCTGCATGGTGGTGACGATGAGGATCAGCAGGATACTGGCGAACAGCGTGCCGACGGCGCTCGCCGAGCCGCCAAAGATCAGCGTGCCGCCCAGCACCACCGCGGCGATCGACTGCAAGAGATAGGGCTGGCCCATTTCGAGGAAGGCGCCACCTATATAGGCGCCGAGCAGCAGCCCATTGAGCGAAGCCAGCACCGACGAGATGATGAAAGCCGAAGCGATGACCCGGTTGTTGCGGATTGCGGCCAGCCGCGCGGCGGTGCGGTTCTGGCCGACCGCCGACAGCAATTGTCCGAAAACCGTGTAGCGCAGTACGAAGGAGGTCGCGGCCACGCCAACGATGGCGATGGCGGCCATGATCGGCACGCCGGCAATGCGGCCCGTCGCCAGCGTCTTCAAGAGCGGGCTCACGGCGAAGCCCGCTATGGCGCGGTTCGATAGCAGTGTCGCGGTTGCCAGTACATAACCTGTCGCCAGCGTGGCAATGATGGCCGGTATGTTCAGCCCGACGACGAGCAGCGAATTCAACCCGCCGATCGCAAGGCCGAGCAGGATCGCGGCGCCGACGCCGATGGCAAGGTTGGCGTCCTGGCCCTTGATCGTGAGCAGCGCCACGAAGGCGCTGAGCGTGATCACCGAGGCCACCGAAAGGTCGATATTACCGCGCCCGGTGGTGACGACGAACATCTGGCCGATGCCGACGACGGTCAGGAACGAGGCCGACAGCATGATGCCCGACAGGCTGGAGAGGCTGAAGCGGTTGGTGACTACGGAGAGCACCAGCCAAAGCAAAAGCACGCCGATCGCCGACCAGACCCAGCGGTTCTTCTGTGCCCAGAGGCTGAAGGCGACGAGGCCGTTCATTGTTCGCTCCTGCGGTCTGCGATCAGGCTGCGCAGCGTCAAAAGGGCGATGAGGATCAGCCCTTGCGTTGCCGCGTTGAAGTCGCTGCTCACGTTTAGCGTGCCGAGCAGGGCGCCGATCAAGGCCAGTGTGACCGCGCCGGCGACAGTGCCGACCGGCGAGATGACACCGCCCAGCAGCGAGCAGCCGCCCATCACTACGGCGGCGACGCTGAGCAGCGTGAACGAATTGCCGGAATTGATGTCGCTTGCCGTGTTGATCGCCGTCAGCGACAGGCCGGCGGCAGCGGCGAACAATCCGGCGACGAGGTAGCGCACCAGGGCATAGCGCGTCGGCGACCAGCCGGAGCGGATCATGGCGGTTGGATTGTTGCCGAAGCCGCGCAGCACCACGCCGAGCGGCAGCCGGTCGATCACCAGCACCACCAGCGCGACGGCGGCGATGAGGATGATGGAGGTGGGCAGGAAACCCACCGACCAGCTGAACATCGCCGACAACCATTCGGGGCTGGTGCCGCCCGGTGTCGGCTGCAGCGCGTAGCCCAGTCCCATCCAGATGAAGGAGGCGCCGAGCGTGACGACGATGGCCGGGATCTTGCGCGCCTGGATCAGGCCGCCAAGCCCAGCATAGGCGGTGACCGCCGCCGCCAGCGCCAGCGCACCGAGCCATGGCTGATCGTAGAGCAGCGTGGCGGAGAGCACACTGACCAGACCAGCAAAGGCGCCGACGCCGAGATCGATCTCGCTGCCGCCGACGATGAACATCTGCGCCGCCGTCACCAGCACCAGGGACAGCGCCGGCATCAACAACAGGTCGAGCCCGAAGATCGAGGCCACCGCCGGGTTGGCCGAGATCATCACTGCCAGCACGGCGGCGACGCCGATGAAGGGGGCCGCGTTGACCAGCCGGCGGGCAAGGCCCGCGCCGGCGGCGCTGCGCCCCGGGCCGGCACAGGTGTCCGCCTGCTGGGCAAAGGATGCGCCGACGACGGCCGATTCCGTGATCGCTTCGCCGCTCAATTCCTTGACGATGCGCCCGCCTGAAAACACCAGCACGCGGTCGCAGGCCAAAAGCTCGGCGTCTTCGGTCGTGTGCCAGACCAGCGTGCGACCACTGTGCGCGATCTCGTTGCAGAGCCTGTAGAAGTCTTGTTTCGTGGCAATGTCGACGCCGCGCGTCGGATCGTCGAGCAGCAGGATCGGCGTGTCGGCGACGAGCGCGCGGGCAACCAGCGCCTTCTGCTGGTTGCCGCCGCTGAGTTCGAGGATGTTGGAGCCGAAGCGTTTGTCGTCGAGCCGCAACCGGCCGGCTGCAACGCCCGCCGCCTCGCGGCAGGCGCGTTCCGAAACAAGGCCCAGTGCCGGACGGCGGGCAAGGCTGCCGATGCTGATGTTTCCAAGCACGCTCCACAGCGGGAACACGCCTTCCTTCTGGCGGTCGCCGGCAATGAAACCGGCATCGCCGCTCCTGGTGATCGCGGTTCCTCCGGTAGAATCCGGCTCGAAGATAGCGTGCAGCAACTCCTTCTGGCCGCTGCCCTCGAGCCCCGCCAGTCCGATGATCTCGCCGCGGCCGATCTCGATATCGCGGCCGAGTCCGGCGGTCAGGGAACCGGACAATTTGACCAGCGCCTCGCCGCTGCTGGCGGCGACGGCGCTGTGCTGGTGGATTGAATTGGCGTCGCCGCCCATGAGCTGCACCAGTTGGCCGATCGAGGTGTCGGCGACATCGCCGCGCCAGGCGGTGCGTCCGTTGCGCAGCACCATCACCTGCGTGGCGATGTCGATGATTTCCTGCAGCTTGTGGCTGATGAAGATGAAGGCGAAGCCGGATTTGGCACGCTCACGGATAAAGGCCCGCAACTGTCTGGAGCGGTCGAGGTCGAGCGAGGAGGTCGGCTCGTCGAGCACGATCAGCTTGACGCCGGGCGTGGCGGCGGCGCGCGCGATCTCGACCATCTGCCGCTCGGCGATGGAGAGATGGCCGACTTCGGCGTTCACATCGATGCCGTTGGCGTGAAAGACGGCGTCCAGCGCTGCGCGGGCGCGGTCCCTGTAGAGTGCGCGCCAGCCCGGCCGGTTGGCCGCGTCGCCGGGTGTCTCCAGGAAGAAGTTCTCGGCGACTGAAAGGTTGGCGCACAGCGACAGTTCCTGGTGAACCATGCGGATGCCGCGCCTTTGCGCCTCCGCCGTGTCATAGGCGCCGAAGCTCACGCCCTGTCCGGCGAACGAAATCGAGCCGAGGGTCGGCGACGTCGCCCCGCACAGGATGCGCATCAGTGTCGACTTGCCGGCGCCGTTGCCGCCGACCAGGCCGATGATTTCGCCGGCCGAGACGGAGAGGTCGATCCGCGCATTCGCCAGCGTCGGCCCGAAGCTCTTGGTGATCCGCGACAGCGAGACGACGTTTGGCCTGGTGTCGGGCACCGTAGCGGCCGCGCCCTCCGGATCGGTTACGGCAAGATGGGACATTCGTCCTCCGATTCTTACGGGCAGGGACCGGGCGCGGCCGTTTGGCGGTGCCCGGTCCCTGGCAATGGCAGCCTTACTTGCTGAGCAGGTTCTGCTTGACCCAGTCGAGCGAATAGGTAGGGCTGATGATTTGGCCGCCCGGCAGCTTCGCATACTCCTTGAGGTTGCTGGCATCGACGGTCGCCACCGGCATGATCATCAGCTTCGGTGCCTTGCCGCCCTTGAGCAGCGACAGGCCGAGCCAGAACGCGGCGCCGCCAATGCCCGGCGTGGTGTTCATCGAGACCGTCTGGTAGCCGTTCTTGGCATTCTCGTCGGCCCACCATTTGACGAAGTCGGTGCCGCCGCCGCCTTCGATGATCGGCATCTTGCCGGCATAATCGCCGCCATACTGGACGAAGGCCTGGGCGATGCCGACGTCGTCGCTGCCGCCCTGGCCGAGTACGGCGTCGACATGTGGCAGCGAGGGCAGGACATTGGCGATCGCCGCCTGCGCGACCGAGGCGGTCGCCTGGCCGTAGACGGTGGCGACAACCTTGATGTCGGGATATTTCGCCAGCACCGACTGCTGCGCGTTGAACATGTCGTTGTCGGGCGCCGAGCCCTTCACGCCGCGCACTTGGATGACGTTGCCCTTGCCGCCGATCATCTTGAAGACGGCTTCGGCCTGGGCCGCCTTGTAGCCCTTGAAGTCGAAGTTGAGCTGGTAGTTGCAGGGCGCCGAAGCAACCGAATCGAAGGAAACCACGATGATGCCGGCCTTGCAGGCCTTTTCGATGATGCCGTTGACCGCGGTTTCCGAGGCGGCGTCGACGGCGAGCACGTCGACCTTCTTGAGGATCAGTTCGGCGATCTGGCTGTTCTGTTGCGCCACCGAGCCATCACCGTTCATGACGACGTAGTCGGCGATCCGACCGGCCGCCTTGGCTTCCTTGGCCGAGGCCTCGAAAGCCTCCACCATCTGATGCCGCCAGGTGTTGCCGTAATAGGCATTGGCGAGTGCGATCACCGGTGCGTTCGGCGACGCCATCACCGGCAAAACCGAAACACTGGCCAGCGCGGCGCCGGCAAGCGCCGCCACAATTGAAAACTTCATGATATCTCCTCCCAAAAACACCGGCCGACCTGATCGGCTCGTCTGTTCATTCCGTGACGGTGGCTCTTTCCGAAAGACACCATACCATCTACATATTATACCAGCATACCAAGTAGGCAAGCTTTTTGCTGCTCTTGTCGGACCGCTGCTGGGCGTAGGCCCGCCAATGCGTTGAATTGGCATGTCGTCCGGTAAGGGACCCCCGAGTCCGAGGGCCAGGTCGAGACTTCCAGCGTTCCATGCCGCTATCGCCATCCCGATGCTGTTGCGCTGTCATTCCGCTTTCGTGAAGAGTTTCGGGCGTGAAGAATTTCGGGCGCCGGCAGGCGTACGAAAGTCCCCGAGGAAGGAACCCGCTGCACGGTTGCGATCAATAAAAGTGACTTGGAGGCGGTCAGCGCATTGCTTAAATCAGATTCCAAGATATACAGGCGCAATTTCGGATATGGAATTCGTATAGACTGGCCAATCGATGAGTCGCAATTTTTTGGTGATCGAACCTGAGGAAGGCATGGCCGTCCTCAAGGGGCTGGCCTCTTCGGCGCGCATCTCGATGCTGAAACTGCTGCATGAGAAAGGGCCGATGAATGTCAATGACATCGCCGCCCTGCTGTCGCTGCCGCAGTCGACGGTCTCGACCAATATACAGGTGCTCGAGGATGCTGGCCTGATCCGCACCGAGAACCAGAAGGCTAGGAAGGGCAGTCAAAAGATCTGCTATCCGACTGCTGAGGAAGTGCTCGTGGTCTTCAAGAGCGAATATCGTTCGCTCAAGAACGACGCGATCGAAGTGTCGATGCCGATTGGGCTCTACACTGGATTCGAGGTCACCGCGCCCTGCGGTCTCTGCTCGCCGGACGGGATCATCGGTCTCCTCGATGTGCCCAACACCTTCCTCGATCCGGACCGCATGAAGGCTGGTCTGTTGTGGTTCACCCGCGGCTTTGTCGAATACCAGTTCCCCAACAATGCCAAGCTCGCCAATGCCGAGATTACCGAACTCGAACTGGTGACGGAGCTGTCCTCGGAAGTGCCTGGCACCAGCGCCGATTGGCCCTCCGACATCACGCTGACGATCAATGGCGTCGATGTCGGAACGTGGACGTCACCCGGCGATTTCGGCGACAAGCGCGGCGTCTTCACGCCTTCCTGGTGGAAGCTCAAGGGCTCGCAATATGGCAAGCTGAAGAACTGGCGAATCTCCACCGACGGCACCTATGTCGACGGTGTCAGGATTTCAGAAACCAGCCTCGCCGCCCTCGACCTCAAGGGCCATCATTCAATCCGGGTCCGTATTGGCGTCAAGGACGATGCCAAGCGTCCCGGCGGCATCAATATTTTCGGCAAGGGATTTGGAAATTACGATCAGGACATCCTGCTCAGGATCAAAACCCATTGATATCATCAAATCGGGTCCCAAAAATAACGCAGCGATTTCAATACATTGATTCCATTTACGACCGAGACTGTCGGTGAATTGTCAGACTTTTGGTGGTTTTTCGCTTGACGAATGGATCCTGCTTCCCTTTGATATCAAGTAAGATGATTTAAATCATCATTTGTGATATTTAGGGAGGAATGCATGAGGGCAGCCATAACGGCGCATCCGCACTATGTCGTCTCGGAAATCGATCCGAGGCTCTACGGATCCTTTATCGAGCATCTGGGGCGAGCGGTCTACACCGGCATCTATGAGCCCGGCCATCCGACGGCAGATGCCAACGGCATGCGTCAAGACGTCATCGATCTCGTCAGGGAACTCAACGTTCCGATCGTCCGCTATCCCGGTGGCAATTTCGTGTCCGCTTACAATTGGGAGGACGGTGTCGGCCCCAAGGAAGAACGCCCGGTGCGCCTCGACCTCGCCTGGCACACGTCGGAAAGCAACGAAGTCGGCCTGCATGAATTTGCCAACTGGTGCGCGTCCGCCAACACCGAGATGATGCTTGCCGTCAATCTCGGCTCGCGTGGCCTCGATGAAGCCCGCAACTTTCTGGAATATACCAATCATCCAGGCGGAAGTGAGTGGAGCGACAAGCGTATCGCCAACGGCCGCAAGGAGCCCTTCGACGTCAAGCTGTGGTGCCTCGGCAACGAAATGGACGGCCCCTGGCAGATCGGCCACAAGACCGCCGACGAGTATGGCCGCCTGGCCCATGAGACCGCCAAGGCCATGCGCGCTTTTTCCAAGTCGCTCGAACTGGTCGTATGCGGCTCTTCGAATGCCAGGATGCCAACCTATCCTGAATGGGAGGCGACCGTTCTCGACCATACCTATAACGAGGTCGACTATATTTCGCTGCACATGTATTTCGACAATGAAGCCAATGATGCGCCGAATTATCTCGCGATGAACGAGAAGCTCGACGGCTACATCGTCTCAGTCGCCGGCGTGATCGACTATATCAAGGCCAAGAAGCGCTCCAGCAAGCAGGTCTACATCTCGTTCGACGAATGGAACGTCTGGTATCATTCCAAAGAGCAGGACAAGAAGATCCTTGGCGGCAATGACGGCTGGCCCTTCGCCCCACCATTGCTCGAAGACATCTACAATTTCGAGGACGTGCTGCAGGTTGGCCTGATCCTCAACACCTTCATCCGTCGATCCGATGTGGTCAAGATCGCCTGCCTGGCGCAGCTGGTGAACGTCATTGCGCCGATCATGACCGTTCCGGATGGCCCGGCATGGCGCCAGACGATATTCTATCCCTATCTCTATGCCTCGATCTACGGTCGTGGCAATGCGCTGGATCTCAAGCTGGACAGCCCGACCTACAAGTCCACCGTCGCGGGTGAGGTTTCCTGCATCGACGTGGCCGGCGTGCATGACACCAAAACCGGCCATGTCACCTTCTTCGCCGTCAACCGCCATTCGAGCGAGGCGATCGAAACCGTGATCGACATCAGCGGTTTCGGTGCGGCTGACCTCGCTGATCACCAAGTGATAACGCACGCGGATTTGAAAGCCGTCAATTCGGCCGGGAACCCCGGCAATGTCGGGCCCAAGAGGGGGGAGGGCGCCTCGGTGGCTGGCGGCAGACTGAGCCTATCGCTGCCGACCTATTCCTATCAGATGATCCGCCTGAAACTCTGATCTCGGGCGGACCATCGAAAAGTGCATGCGCTGAGGAGGAGCGTCGACGTGACGGCCGATATCGAAATCAGGAATGTGAGCAAGCATTTCGGTGCCATGGCGGTGCTGGAGGATCTGTCGCTGTCCATCAAGGCACGCGAATTCATCGTGTTTCTCGGGCCGTCCGGATGCGGGAAATCGACGCTTCTGCGAATGATCGCAGGCCTCGAAACTGTTGATAGCGGCGAGATCGCCATCAACAACGAGCGTATCGATCATCTGCCGCCGGGTAAGCGCGGCATTGCCATGGTGTTTCAGTCCTATGCGCTTTATCCGCATATGAGCGTGCGCGACAACATGGCCTTCGGGCTCGAGAATATCGGCATGTCGCGCGAAGTCATTGACGCGCGGATCAACGAAGCCGCCCGCATTCTCGAGATGGCTCACTTGCTCGAGCGCAAGCCGGGCCAGCTCTCGGGCGGCCAGCGCCAGCGCGTCGCCATCGGCCGTGCGATCGTAAAGGAGCCGAAGGCGTTCCTGTTCGACGAGCCGCTCTCCAATCTCGATGCGGCTTTGCGGACCCGCACACGCATCGAACTTGCCCAGCTTCACCAGCGCTTGCAATCGACAATGATTTTCGTCACCCACGACCAGGTCGAGGCGATGACGCTCGCCGACCGTATCGTCGTCATGAACAATCGCAGGATCGAGCAAATCGGCTCTCCCATGGAGATCTACGAACGCCCCGCGACCAAATTCGTCGCAGGCTTCGTCGGCGCACCGGCGATGAATTTTGTCGAGGCGACAGTCGACAGATCGGCTGTGAACGCCACGGTCAGGTTTGCGGACGGAATGTCGGTTCGGACCGAGATCGCCTCCAGCCAGTTGACCGGTGGCAAGCACAGCTTCGGCATCCGTTCGGAAGATGTCCGCATCGTTGCTGCAGGGCAGGGCAATACCGACGGCGTGGTCGATGTGCTCGAGCGGCTCGGCGAACGCACCTTGATCTACGCACGGCTGGGCGATGGCCAGCAGATCGTCGGCTCCGATGTCGGCAACAGCCGCGTCGCCGTCGGCCACAAGGTCGGGCTAGCCTTCGATGGCCAGAAATCGCATCTGTTCAACGAGACAGGCCGCGCCTGGCACGCGAGGGAGGCCTGACGTGGCCGACGGTTTGACGATCCCGCGGACCTCGACGCCGGCCGCCAGCGTTAGGGCCCCAAGCGTCGATATCTACGCGCCGCAATGGCGAAATTTCATTTTCGTCGCACCATTCCTGTTCTTCTTCACGACGCTGCTCATCTTCCCGCTCCTTTGGGGGATGTGGCTGAGCTTCCACAAGGCCGACACTTTCTCATCCGGAAATTTTGTCGGTCTCGGCAACTATATCAGGCTGTTTAACGACAAGGTGTTCCTGCAATCGGTCTGGAACACCTTTTACTTCGTGCTCCTGACGGTGCCGACGCTGGCTCTGATCGGCCTTTTCCTCGCGCTTTGCCTCAACCGCCGCACGCGCACTGCCGCTGTGCTGCGGACCCTGTTCTTTTCCTCCTCGGTGCTGTCGGTTACCATCGTCACACTGATCTGGCGCATCGTGTTCATTCCGAATGTCGGCCTGCTGTCGACGATCTACGGATGGTTTGGTGCCACCGCCCCAGCCTTCATTTCCGATCCAAGCCTTGCCATGATCGGTATCGCCATTGCCACTGTCTGGTGGTGCATCGGCCTGCCGATGATGCTCTTTCTCTCGGCCCTGCAGCAGATCCCGCAGGATATCTACGAAGCGGCGGCCCTCGACAATGCCAATCGCTGGCAGACCTTGCGCTCGATCACGCTGCCGTCGATCAAACGCACTTTCGTCCTGGTGATCATCATCCAGATCGTGCTGCAATTCCAGCTGTTCGGCCAGGCCTGGCTGATGACGCGCGGCGGTCCCAACAACCTGACCAAGCCGATCGTGCTCTATATCTATGACACCGCATTCCGCCGCTGGGATCTCGGCATGGGTGCCGCGGCATCGGAAATCCTGTTCATCCTCATCCTGATCGCGGCCATGGCCCAGTACCTCGTCGCTCGCAACAAGGCAGACCGGGCATGAGTGCTCCAGCCACTTCCATCAAGGGGCGGGCATTTGGCGACCGCGTGTTGTTGGCCCTCGTCATCCTGCTTTCGATCGTCATGATCGCCCCGGTTCTGTGGGTCATCGGCCTGTCGCTCAAGGAAAATGCCGAGCTGATGGCCGATCCGAATTCGGTGTTTCACGCGCCCTACACCCTCAAGAACTACCTCAACACCATCGGCACCTCGTCGGTATTCCTCTGGGTGGGCAACAGCATCGTCGTCTCGGGCGGATTGACACTCGGCACGCTGGTTTTGTCATCGCTCGCCGGCTACGGTTTTGCACGACTGAACTTTCCCGGCCGAAACGTCCTGTTCGTGATCGTGCTCTTCGGTCTGGCGGTTCCGGAACAAGCCGTGCTTGTCGCCCGCCACCAGATCTTCAGCATACTGAAGTTCCACAACACCTATCACGGGCTCATTCTCCCCGGCCTGTCGGCTTCGTTCGGCGTCTTCCTGATGACCCAATATTTCAAGGCCATCCCGAAGGAGCTGGACGAAGCCGCCATGCTGGACAATGCCAGCCGCTTCAGGATTTTCTGGAAGGTGCTTTTGCCACTCACGGTGCCTGCACAGGCAACCCTCGGCATCTTCACCTTCCTTGGCGCGTGGAACGACTATTTGTGGCCGCTGATCTCGGCAACCAAGAAGGACATGTACACGCTGACCGTCGGTATGGCTTCGACACAGACCAATTTCGCCCAGTCTGAAGGCATCGGCTTTCTGATGGCGCAGGCGGTGTTCGCCGGCGCGCCGATCCTCATCGTCTACCTCTTTTTCCAGAAATACATCGTCACGGCCGTCTCTGGCGCCGCGGTCCGATAACGAAATTGCCCGACTGCAGGCGGCGGGGAGTGCGCCGCGGCGATGGAAAGCATGAAGCCAATCCAGGGTGGAGAGGCGGAAACTCAGTAGGAGGAACTGATATGAAAATGCAGAAAATACTGTTTGCCGCGGTCTCCGCGGGGGTAATGATGCTCGCCAGCCCGAGCCTTGCAGCGACGGAACTGACCGTGCAGCGCTTCTTCGGTGCCTGCGATGCCAATTTCGGCACCAACACCGATGTAGGCAAGGCCGTCGGCGAATGCGGCATCATCACCTCGCTGATCAACAAGTTCAACGCCGACAATCCCGACGTGCACGTCAATGTCACCACCGTGGAATGGCCGGGCTATGACCAACTGACTGCGCAGTTCGCTTCGGGCGATGCTCCAGACATCGTCACGATCCACGAATCCGCGCTGTCGGACTATCAGTCCAAGGGCCTGTTGATGCCACTAGATGACCTCTTGAAGTCCGTCGGCGTCGCACCTGAAGCCTTCACGGACGCAGCGCGCAACGGCGCCACCAAAGACGGCAAGATCTATGGCTTGCCGATCGACAGCTGGACGATGCTCTATCACATCAATATGGATCTCTTCAAACAGGCCGGTCTTGTCAATGCCGACGGCACTCCGATGCTTCCGAAATCGCCTGAGGAACTGCTCGCCCAGGCCGAACAGTTCAAACAGAAGACCGGCAAGCCCTACTTCGTTCAAAACCTGGCCAATGAGACGGCACTCTACACGCGCAACCTCTACACCTATCTCTTCCAGCAGGATTCCGACTTTTTTGCTGATCCCAAGCATGTGAAGCTGAATACGCCGGAAGCCAAGAAGGTCGTCGAGATGTACAAGGCGATCTTCGACAAGGGCTACACCACCAAGGACCTCGACTACGGCGGCGCTATCAACGCCTTCCTTGCCGGTGAGGGTGGCGTTCAGCTCAACGGCACGTGGGTTGTCGGCGACAACAATGCCCAGTCCGAAACCAAGGGCACGGCGCTCAACAAGGGCGGCTACGCGGTCTACCCGTATCCGCAGCTGTTTGGCGGCGCCCATGCGCAATATGCCGATGGCCACACCTGGGCAGTCTCGCATAAGGACCGCACGCCGGAACAGACCGCGGCTATCGGCAAGTTCCTGAAGTTCTTCGCCGACAACGATTTCGAATGGTCGCGCACCGGTCACCTGCCGGCATACAAGGCCATCATCACCTCGGACGCCTTCAAGGCGCTGCCGCATCGCAACACGATTGCCGCCATCTCCGATCTCGGCAGGCCGCTACCGTCAGCGGTGCAGCGTCAGTTTGCGATCCAGGACATTGTCGGCGAAGAGATGAGCGCCGCAATCACTGGCCAGAAAGACGTCGATGCCGCGCTTGCGGACATGGAAAGCCGAGTCAACGAATTGCTCGCCAACATCTGACCACGGGTTTCCGGGAAGTTATCCCGACGCCCCCGCGGCTGGAAACAGTCGTGGGGGCCCATCTAGATCAATGACATAGCTGGTCTCAAAACAATCGAGCGGGAGTGAGGGGAGGGTGTTGTTAGAAAAATTCCTATCGATTCAGCGGTTTACACGCGATCTCGTACTGACGCCCTATAGCTAGACGCTTAGGCGACGAAGCGGACCACGCCACCATCCACGCGCAGAGCCGCGCCAGTGGTTGCGGAGGCCTGCTCTGAGCACACGTAGATGATCATGTTGGCGACCTCGTCGGTGGTCGCGAACCGCTGGATGAGGGTGGTCGGACGCATCGCCTTCAGGAAGCCCTGCTCGGCTTCTTCTTGCGTGATTCCGGTTGCCTCAGCCTGCTTGGCCATGAAGTCACCCAGGATCTCGGACCGGGTAGGTCCCGGCAGGACGGCGTTGACGGTGACACCCGTGCCCGCGACCGCCTCGGCAAGACCGCGCGAGACCGCCAGCTGCGCGGTCTTGGTCATGCCATAGTCGAGCATCTCCTTGGGAATGTTGACTGCGGACTCGCTGCTCACGAACACGACGCGGCCCCAGCCCTTCGCCACCATGCGCGGCACGTAGTGGCGCGTCATGCGCACGCCGCTCATTACGTTCAGCTGGAACAGGCCAAGCCAGTCCTCGTCGGGGATCTTGGCGATGTCCTCGACGCTGTTATAGTCCCGGATGTGAGCCGTACCGACGTTGTTCACGAGTATATCGGCGTCGGGCGCTTGCGCGAAGAATGTGTCGGCGCCCTCCGCGGTCGACAGATCGGCGGCGACGCCGGAGATCTCGCTGTCCGGGAAAGACTGGCGCATCTGCCGCACCGCCTCGTTGACCCGGGCATTTCCACGGCCATTAATGACGACCGACGCCCCGGCACGAGCTAAACCCTCTGCGGTGGCGCGCCCGATGCCTGCCGTCGACCCGGTGACGATCGCCGTGCGGCCCTTGAGTTCGATATTCATGTCATTCATCTCCAACCTTGGCCGGCACAGCCATCGCTGCGCTCAATGAGTTAATGCCTAGGCGGCAGGGCCGCCCAAGCATCAGGATAAACGGGCTAACCTGCCTTTTTCGCGACTTCCGCCTCCGCCGCGCGTGCGAGGCTTTCGACCCATTCCTGGTGATAGCGGTAGAGCGCACCGGGATGCTTGCGTCCGAGTTCCTCGAGGAACCAGGGGCCTTGCTGTGTCTCCTCGGTCAGCACATGGCAACCATCGCTCGTGGGAGTGATGACCCAGCCGTGGTACGCGCTCGAGCCGGTCGCGTCGCCATCGACGGTCGTCGCCCACGCAAGCCTGCGGAAGGGCTCGCATTCCGTCACGACCAAACTCATCGGGAATCCAACCGTCACCCGGCTATACTTGGTTCCGAGCGCAAGTTCCGGATCGTCGGTCAGAACCTTGACCTGATCCTCGGCCGGAAAGTAGCTCGACCAATTTTCGGCGTCGACAAGCAGCTTCCAAACCACTTCAGGGGGCGCCTTCACGTCGATGTCGTTGAGCGCGTAGAGAGTCGACGTTCCCGGATCATACCGCTCGGGCCAAATTACATGGTCGTACACCGGTCATTGCTCCTTCTTGAACAAATCCTGGAAGATGAGCTGGCCCCAAACGCGGCCGCGTGCGTGCACCAGCGCGCCACCCTCGCTGAGCTTTCCCAGCTTGACGGGTGCGAACCCGAGTTGTTTGGCCAGGGCCCCCACGGGACCAATCGCGTCCTCATCGTCGCTCGACAGAAAGACGACCCGGTGTCCGCCCTCGACGGTCGGATCGGCAGCCAGGGTGGCCGCAATCAGGTGATTGAAACCTTTCACGAACTTGGCGCCGGTGAACGCCTTCGCGACGAAGGCGGAGGACGGGAGACCGTCCAACTCCTCAGGGGGAACTAACGCGTTCATCGCGTCGATGACCGTCTTGCCTTTCCAGCTCGGCAGGGCCTTCGCAACCTCGCGATGCTCCCCGAACGGGACCGCCAAGATGATTGTGTCGGCCTCGAGTGCATCCCGCAGCGACTTGGCGACGACCGTGGGTCCAATCGCCCGAGCCTGCGGCGCCAGCGCCTCGGGCGGCCGGCGGCTCGCGACGGCCACTTCGATGTTTTTACGGGCGAAGGCGTGGGCGAGGGCCTGGCCTATCTTACCGAATCCTACAATCGCATAGCTCATAATACTTCTCCGATCTGTGTTGATATTGGCTCCCGGCCCTCAACGGCGCCGGGTTATCCGTTCTGCTTTATGGCGACCTTTGCGTAGACGTCCCGTCGTGAACGACTCCGGCGCGGCCGGACCGACCGTTCAGCGCGGAAGTCGTTCGACCATGGACACGCTGGTTCCCGCCGATCAGCCGCTTCCCGCGATCCGGCGCGATTTCAGATGGCCGAGAAGCCTCCGTCGACAGACAATTCCAGCCCATTCACGAAGCTCGAATCGTCTGAAGCAAGAAACAGCGCGGCCGCCGCAATTTCCTCAGGACGCCCCATCTTTCCCCGCGGGATCAGGGATTCGAACATCTGCTTCGCCTCCTCGGTGAGAACTTGGTCCTGCATCGGTGTGGCGATCGGCCCCGGGTGCAGCACGTTCACCCGGATATTCCTGCCCTTCAGTTCGTTGAGCCACCCGCGTGCGAATGCGTGCAACGCCGCCTTGCTCGCCGCATACACGCTGTAGCCGGGAAAACCTTTCAGCGAAGCAACTGATCCGGTCATGAAGATCGATCCGCCATCGTTGAACAGCGGCAACGCCTTCTGAACCGTGAACAGCGTGCCGCGCGTATTCAGGCCGAAGGTCGCATCGAAATGCTGCTCGGTAATCTCGCCCAGTGGGACGGCTTCGCCCGTGCCGGCGCTCGCATACAGGACGTCGATCTTGCCCTTTTCCCGCTTGACTGTATCGAACAGGCGGTCGAGGTCGTCGAGATTGGCCGCATCGCCGCGCACGCCGGTCACGTTCCGGCCAATCAGCATGATGGCCTCGTCCAGCGCCTCCTGCCTCCGGCCCGTGATGAAAACGTAGGCGCCTTCTTCGACGAACCGCTTGGCGCTCGCCAGCGCCATGCCGCTCGATCCACCCGTGATGACTGCAACCTTACCTTCAAGCTTTCCCATGACTTCTCCTTTCGTGGTGTCGAGACAGCATCTGCCTCCGAGGACCTCGAAATGGGTCCGCTGGCGTCAGTTGGTGAGTGCGGAAACGCGCACATCGGTGGTGCAAAATCGATCCGGCTGGACGACTGACGCCAGCCGCGCGACAATCAGTTTCCGCCATTCGGAACTGGGCGGCGCTCGTTGACATAAGCTATGATGACCGCCGTACTGCTGTACGATGCGTTGGATACGGGCTTTGGAAGGCGCACCGCGCGGTGCGGGATTGCACCATGATCGACTGGGATGACATTCGCCACTTTCTTGCCGTGGCACGCGGTGGCTCGGTGCGGGCTGCCGCCGAGGGCCTCGGGGTGTATCACTCGACCGTGCTGCGACGCATCGCTCAGCTCGAGGAACGCCTCGGGGCTCGGATGTTCGAAAAGCTGCCTTCGGGCTATCGCCTGACGACTGCGGGCGAGGAGGTCCTTGAGCTCGCGAACCAGATGGAAGCGTCGTCGCACCAGCTGGAGACCCGCGTTTTCGGGCGCGACCAGAGCGTGCGCGGGCTTCTGCGGGTGACGTTGGCTCCGACCCTCGCGACACACCTGCTCATGCCGGACTTCGCCGAGTTCGCGCGTCTGCATCCGGACATCGAGATGGAAATCTCATCGTCCGGCGAGCTGGCAAATCTGACCAACCGAGAGGCCGACGTGGCGATCCGCGTCGTCTACGACCGCAAGACCCTGCCGCTCAATCTTCACGGCCTGAAAGGGCCGGAGCTGTTCGGCCACGTCTACATGTCCCGCGATCGACTGGCCGCATGGCGTGCGGGCGCGCCTGATCCCATCCGGTGGATCGTCATAAGCATTCATGGAATTCCGGATTGGGCCAGCGAGGGTGAGGTTCGCACGACGGGGGTTCCGTTCAGGACCACGGATGCCGAGGCGCAGATCGTTGCTGTACGGCAAGGGCTCGGGATCACGACACTGCCGTGCTTCGTCGGAGATGCCGACCCTCTGCTGGTGAGGGTGCCGGGCACCGACTTGCACATGTACGGAACGCTCTGGCTTCTCACGCAGGGGGAGACACGCAAGACGAAGCGCGTGCAGCTCTTCACTGAGTTCGTATCCCGCAGGCTCGCCGCATACGCTCCGCTTCTCGCGGGGCTGTCCATATCGCGCGACTGACGCCCGGCAGCTCGCCGGCGACGCTTGCCGTAATGCGGAGAACTCCCAGGAAATAGACCGACCGTCTTTGAAACCGAGCAGATCGAGGATCGCCGAAATTCTCCTCTGAATTCAAGAGCAAGAATTTCCGACGGTTCCGGATACGGTTCTCCGTCGTCAGCGGAAAGATTTTCCTCGATGGATCAACCGCGTTAACATGCCTTACCGCATGTCGCGGCGAATAGGATTCGCTCAACCTGCTGTAAGCTTCTGGTTTCCTGCATGTACCGAGGACACTTCCGGGCGACATGCTTTAGAACAATCGAGTGGGAGTAGGGGAAAGACTGCGGTACAGTCCTTTCAGCGTTACATGACACACCCGGTCTGAGGCCGGACCGATGGAGCTCGGCGCTCACTTTCACTTGAACCGTTGCGTACGCAATAAGACCTGCAAGCGGCGCGGCAGTTGCGGCGAGGCGTGCAATTGCTTGCAGCTGTTCTCCCATTGCCGGAGATATTCGGCGATCGGAATACTGGCTCGGCCGGGCCAGCGGTTGAGTGCGCCCAGCGCCTCGACGCAGTCCGGCGCGCGGTCGTATTCGGCGAGGATGGTCAAGGACATCGCCTGGGCGAATGGATTGAGGGCGGGCATTTCGATTTCGCCGCGATGGTCGGCGAACCACGCAGCGGCGTCGCGCGTGAGCCCCTGGCTTTCAGCGAGGGCCGCATAGCGGTCGATAATGTCCTGGCGATACCGGGCGATGGCATCGCCGAAGGCGTTGTCGCCGACGAAGGGCGGGTTCTCTTTCCAACTCTTCGCCAGGCGCCCCAGGCCGCGCAGAGAGAATGCCTCGACTGTCGCTTCCTCGAGCCACTGGCAGGGCGGCGCCGGCTTGGCGTTGGCCTGCCAGCTGTTGGCCATGACGTGGCCGAGCTCGTGCCCGAACTGGTAGGCAAGCTTCGACCAGTCGCGCTCACCGATGTCGACGATGATCCACGCCATGCTACTGCCGTCCGGATGCAGCCAGACGGCCGGCGTACCTGAAGTGTGCTCGTCGACACGCAGCCGCGTCGGCTGGCGGTCGGACAGCAGGCGGACCCCATCGAGGCACGAATGCCGCATGCGCTCGACGACCTGATCAGCCGCGCCCTCAAGCATCCGGCCCCAGTCGCCGGCAAGCTCGATGGGAGCGGTGAGGAGGGTTGGCTGCGGGCCGGCCGGGGATTGTGGGGGAGACATAGCCGCGTAACCTTTCCGCGAGCGACTCCACAGTGTAGCTGGTGCCAAGCTAGTAGCCAATGAGAGGGCAGCTAGTATGCCAAACTGTCGCCTGTTCGTCAGCTGATGCTCCTTGGTCCGAACATACATCAAGGTGTAGAAGCAGCGCGATCGGGAACGTCCCTAGATTGTTGCTTCTCAAACTTTCCGTGGCACAACAATTGCTGCTTGACGCCCATCGCAGGGCGTGCCGCAACTCCACAACCGAACAACGCTTACGGCGTGTGTAAGTTGCTATGTTGCCTTCGCAGCCGCGACGAGCATTTGAATCGGTAATGGCACTGGGTTTTTCTCATGCACCGATTTGCGTCATGTCCCACAGACACATCGCCTTCGATGCGTAGTGTTCTTCCGGCATGAACAGGAGTGGCAGCGGCAATGAGAATGGCGGTTGCTGTAAGTTGAGAAATCCGAATCCACCCGTTTCCCGTGCAATGTCCTGTGCCGACGTTGAATGGCTTGAGGTGAACAGCCAGCGCGCGCCGCATTTCTTGAAGTTGCGTAGCACGCGCCAGATATCGGGCTCGGTCAGATGCTGCAGACAGTCGCGTGAAAAAATGAGGTCGACGTTCGGCAGTGGGTCGGCAGCCAGATCGAGGACGTGGAATTCGCGGTTCGCGTATCGCATGCGATTGGTTTCGATGACTTCCGGAACGATATCGCAACCGATATAGTGCGTTTTGCCCATGTCGACGAAGCGCATCCAATTGAAGTCGCCGCAAGGCGCATCGAGCATGGACTTCACATCCAGTGCGCGGAAAAGCATCGGCAATACAGTTCGTACGCGATGCGTCGTCGCGTGCGCAGAACCGAGTCCGGAGCGCGATTCCGCGGAGCCCCACTCATTGCTTTGGTAAATGCGCGCGAAGGCTTCGCGGGAATCCTCGGGAGTGCTTTGCGTCATCGAATGCACCTCATCGACGCCGGCGACGTGCTCACTTACAATTCCAACTGCATTGTAAACGGAAATGTCGTCTGGCACTGGCTGGAAAGGCAATATGGCACTGTGCGACAAATTACAACGAATTCGACGTCGGCGCGCGTTGATGCGGGCCAGCGCCATCGGCGTGGAACTCGTTTCCCAACCGCCTTACCTGGGTCAATCCCACCGGCGTCAAATATCAGGCGGATGAACTGGCGAGACAATGGGCTATTGGCATAAGGGAGCGACGGTAAAGCCGTCTCGTCAATCGTGATTTGCAACCTCGGAAACCCTCCACCACACCGCACAGCCATCGATTGGAATTAATGGCGAGGTAATACCCTCTCTAGCCCGGAATTCATCTACAGCTTGAGCGCATGGAGCGAGAAAGTAGTCGTCAACAACTACAAATCCACCATACGATAGCTTGCGATAAAGCGCGTCGAGAGCTTGAATTGTTGATTCATACATGTCTCCGTCCAGCCTGAGAATCGCCAATTTTTGTATTGGAGCATTAGGGAGCGTGTCCTTGAACCAGCCTTCAAGGAAGACAACTTGCTCGTCAAGCAAGTCATATCTGCGGAAGTTTTCTTCTACGTCCTTCCGGGAAATCGCCAGGTGGGTATGCGTGTGGTGGGTGTCCCCAGCGTCCGCCGCATAGATTTCCGGGCTGGGGGGAGGAAGGCCCGCGAAACTATCAGCGACAAAGACCCGGCGGCGAGTATCGGCGTATGAGGCAAGAATGCCTCTCATAAAAATACATGCCCCGCCGCGCCAAACTCCGGTCTCGATGAAGTCGCCAGGAACATCATTTAAGATCACAGTTTCGCATAAATGCCGCAGATTCCGCATCCTTGCTGAGCCAATCATGGTTTGGGCCAGTCCTGGCCAATCCCGACCAAGAGCCCGCCTGTTCGGATCGTATTTCCCACCCGTCCACGGATCAATGGGCGCGTCGCCATATAAGGTTCCGGTCAGCGATGCTTCCAAAACATTAAGATATCTATTTCGCATTTTCATTGCGGCGGTCAAGAAATCATGACTGTTATTCAACGCTCGTGTCCTCCTTAGGAAAGGGTCATCACAGCAAGCCAAGCTCGAGAAGCAAGCAGCTTGCGTCGAATTTCACGCACGCCCATCGCCTCTCATTTGGCGCCCATGGGCACGCTCAGCCTCGGTTAGTTGCCGCTTGCGCAGCACCACGTGCATCTCGTCTACCGCCCGCGGGCCGCGCAAAATCTCGTCATGTGAAACACCCCGTTCTGCCAGTTCGCGGCCAAAGGAACTGTAGTGAAAGGTCAGCTCAATCAATTCGAATCGAGCTTGGGTCCATCCCAGATACCAGTACCAGTCACAATAGTAGAGCCAACTCCGTTCATTAAAGGCGTGTACATGGGCAGGGTCTTGCCAAGCGCCGTATGATAGATCGTATGGCACGGTTATTTTAAGTACACCGCCGTCAGTCAATAAATTCAAACAGTTTTCCATAGCTAAAACAAGATTAGGAATATTCTGCAGGACATTTGAAGCTGTTATACTCGAAAACAGCTCAGGCTTGAGGCGAACCGCGCCAAAACGCGATGATCTAAATTCTCGGGTCAATAGGTCCGGATCTGATACATCAGCGACAATATCAGGATTCCATTGGCCGCTAATATCGACATTGAGCAAGTGTGGATCATACATCTTGCCACTGCCGATCGCCACATCCCCCGGAAGGCGTGGCAAACTGCTCCAGGCCAGTGCTTCAAGGAGTATTTTTTTGGCGCTGCGTTGGCTAAATGCCTCGAAGCCTGCTGCTGCTACTTTATGACGTCGAACTGGGTCGTTAACTAGCGCCTCAGTTACATCGACGAGGTTCTCGTAAGTGGCTGCAACAAAGGCGCCGTCCAAATCGGCATCCACCTGTTCACCTGCGTTTACTTCGCTTACTACAACGCGCTTGTTCGCCAGAAGATCGAAAATACGAATAATCTCAAGCTGCCCACTATCATAGAAGTGCAAATTAAGTACCACTCTTGATCGCGCGATTAGGCCGTCAAGCCGGTCGCCGAATACGTTGTACACTGCTTCAACGTGTAGCCCGCGCGAGCGCATTTCATCAAGTATTTTAGATCGCCTTTCGTTGAAAGAACCATAGAATAGAACGTCTATATCTTCGTTCGTATCGATGATTCGTGAAAGACTGCGAACATAAAACGGCCGTAAATAATATACGTCTCGACTTATTATCGCAGACAAAAATAGTGAATTGCTACTGCTATAATCCCACACGGGAAATCGACGAAGTATATTAGTGTATTCGTTCGACATCCAGTTCGATGTGTGATTTTCAACATTAAATATGATGGTATTAATTGGCAAATTGGCTAGGCCAGCCTCCCCGTACAGGTTAGCACCAAGTACGATCGCCTGGCCGCCGAATCCCTGCGGCAATTCATGGGCGATATGAGTTTCGATGGAAATCTCACGCAGCCCATCGGCGAGCATCTGAATCAGGCTTGCGAGCACCTTCACCATTCCTGGGTGAACGAGAAGAGTGATGTGACCTGCGATATTCACGCCGTTCTCCCCGAGGGATTGGTATCTTACCTGCTACCGATGCTTGCCTGCGAAGGTTCTGGTTTTCGCCGGCCTTAGCACCTGATCGAATATGACTCGTCGCGTCGACATTGGCGTGCGACAGCATCGAGAGGCGGGCTTTGTCAGGAACTTGCGCGTCGGGCTATGGCGGTCCGTTGTGCTTCCAAATGACTAGCTAGCTCAGCTCTCGGTGATCTGCGTCTGTCCGGTCTGACGCCTGCTTGTCATCATGGATAACGAGTGGTGGCATGCAGACGAAAGCCTTCATCGAGTCATATGCGGCGGACATTGCGCAATCGATGCCATGATCCTCTATGACTACTCCAGTTCCAGGAAATGGAATAAATCTCTTTCGCAAGGGTAGACATTCTTCAAGAAGCACTTGAGCTCCCCTTGGAGTTATTGAATAGGCCATCGAACCAAAGGAATGGATCAGCCCGATAAGAGATCGTGGATAGCTTGCAGATTGAAATCGAGCAGGATTTTGTTTGTGTTGTAGGTCGTAGAACTCCAGCTTGGCTTTGGAAAAATCGAAGTTCAACCATAGGAATAGAGGGTCATAATTGAATCCCCACTTTACCACATCCCAGTTCGCTGGGACCATGGATAGGATTCGGTTCGACTCCTCAAAAAAATTAAACGATGAGTAGACGTCGTCCTCGAAAATGGTAATTGGCCGCTTCTCGGCTACCGCTAACTTCCACAAGTTGATGTGGGATAGAGCACATCCCAATGCGCCCGGCAGATACCCGCAATCCTCAGCAATCACTCCATCGTCCACCAAGGCTTGCAAGGCCGACCGATCGAGGGATGCTCCATCGACGGCCGACACGCGAATTGTTTTGTTCGCCAGGTGAGGATTCCTGCCTTGATATTTGCGCCAGCGCTCAACGCTGCTGTCCAAGTTTATGACATGAATTTGCGGCGGCTCGACAGGTCGAGCTGGCATCGTCCCGGAGCCCGAGAGGGTGATGCCAGTGAATGCGGGGGTATCGCCCGCGCCGTGCAAAAGCGCTCGGGCGCGCTCGATGCCATCACTCACATGGTATTGGCCATCGCCGAAGGTGATGTAGCCATAGACTTGTCGGTTATCCATATACTGGACGACGCCGGCCTTCCTGGCGCTGTCGGCAAAGATGACGTACTCGTACCGGGATGTGGCGTCCTCATATGTCAGTTCGATCAGCACGTCGGCGCGGATAAGATAGGTGCAATGCACGAGCGGCATCTCGATAATGCCGCGCACATGGCGGTTGAGCACCCAGCCATATTGATCGCACTGCATATAATAGCCGTTCGCATCGATCTCGGCGTGATAGTTCGAATAGTATTGGCCGGGCGAGATGGAGCGAAGCAAGGGAGCGACGATTGGCAAGTCGAGCGCGACAAGTTCCCGCAGCGTGGCCGGTCGCACGAAATTGTCGACGTCGACAACGAAATAGAAATCGCAGCCGTGCTGGAGAGTTTTCCGCAAGCTTATGTTGCGGATTCGACCGAGCACTCTGAAGCGCGTCTCGTTCCATTCGTGCTCGCCAAACTGCTCCACACGATCGGATACGTCTGAGGCATCGAACTCAACCGCCGCATAGAGGTGGCCCACACGCTCTACCCATTCGCGCAATATGTGCTCGGTCCTGTCGGTGTTGTTGTTCGTCCTGATGTAGAGGGCGATCGACTCCTTCGGGTAGTCGAGCGCCTCGATGCACTCAAGGTAAAGCGGCAGTGCCGGCTCCTTCTGCTTTGCCAAGATTGCTATGAGGACGCGTGGGGTGCCCTTGATGCGCGATCGCAACGAACGCTGCGGGATGAGCTTGTGCTGTTCAACCAAGCTCTCGGCGCCGAACCTGCCCAAAGCCGCTGGCTCGCCGACCTGAAGCTTGTCGGCGGCAAAGCGCGCGTTGGCCACCACGCGCTTCAGCATGTCTGCTGGCAACTTGTCGCTGGCGAGCAATTTCAGACAGGCGTCGAGCGATTCCCGGTAAGCGCCTGTCCAGTAGGCATTGACAGCAAACTCGTCGAGCAGTCCGTGGTCGTAGACCCAGGGCTGTACGAAAAGTCCAGCGGGTTGGGTAAGGCCGAGCCCTCGACGCGCAAATTCCATTCCTTCCGCATTCCGACCCTGGTGGCGGCAATAGAGGCTCGCGGCGTGAAGAGCCTCCGCGCGGGTGGGAACGATCTGCGTCGCACGCTCAAATACGGCAACGACCTCGTCGAATGGCCGTGCCAGCGCTGCCATGAGATCGCCCGCCTCGAGCAGGCTGACATAGACCTCCTCGTCCCAAAAACCCAGCTCGGCACGCTTCAGATAGTTCGCCAGCGATTTTTCACGTTCACCGCAATCCCTGTAGCTCTGCGCCAAATAGAAAGTGTATCGCGAAACAAGGAAGGGATCGGTCTCCGTTGCAAGCGCATTTTCAAGAACAGCCGCGTCGTCTTGGTACTTTCGGGGGTTTTGGCTGCGTGCTCCGCCACGCCCCGTCGCCACGCGAAATCCCTTGGCGGTCTCGCGTGTGAGATTGCCAGGAGGGGCCTCGAGATATTCGTGCAGCACGCCCTTGAACGAGAACGGCAGCCGGTTGCGGCAGATCTGCGGGCGATAAAACGAAATGCCACCATGGGACACCTCGAGGTCGTATAGATCGTGTTCCATCCGCGACTTGAACTCGATCGGATCGAAGCCGGGGTCCTGGACCACAGTGTCGTCCGCGTCGATGATCATGGCGTAGTCGACCGTCTCGACTTCACGCAGCCGGTCAAGGGCGAAGGTCCGGTTGTAGGCGAAGTTCCGCCAGGGCTCGTCGATGACTGCGCCGTTGACATCGTGCGTGCTCAGGAAAGTACGGATGAGATCCTGCGTGCCGTCCCCGGAGCCTGTGTCGACGACGAGCACATAGTCAACGAGAGGAAGCGCGCTGGCGAGGCATTGCAGGATGACCTTTGCCTCGTTCTTGACGATCATGCATAGGCCGATGGTGCTCATGCTAATCCCTCGGCGGAGCGGCGTTGGTTACACGCTGCTCGAAATTTGTTGAAGGGGGACGGTTCGCAAGACACATTCCGCGCGGCCTCGGCCATTTGCATGGCGTTTGTTGCAGAGATCGATCGCCCCTTCCTGTTCAGCATCTCAACCCTATCCATTGTTAGCCAGCGGTTTCCGTCACGGCAAGGGGGCTCGTGTTCACCCTTGCACCCGGGGGGTGCGAACAGACGTTCCCGTCGGCTCAACCGCTGACGCACAAATTCTTCCGCGACATCGAGGGTTCGACGCGAGCCCAGGGACGTCTTTAAGCCTCGGTTTTTTCAAGGCGTTTGGGCCATGCGCGCCATTTCGATCTCGGCCGAAAAGTAGTTGCTTGTCCTCAACAATTAATAAATCGTTAACTTCGTTATTTACAAGTTGCTAAATTTAGATTTTACTAATGTCTTGTGCATGGGAAGGTAGCCGCGGACCGGGCAGAGGGCCTGTCGGCTACGCAGTCTACAAGACCAGGAGAGTATCTGGAGCAAGTTACTTTGTGCGTTGAGGGCGCGCAGGGCCAAATCACTTCGTGCGTTAGGGCGCATGGGGCGTTTGTTGACGTGCTGGAGAGACGTCGTATCGCCTTGAACTCAAGGCCAGCGTTTTCCCAACCTGATATTCCCTCGCGAGTAGTCAGTTCCCTCGCAAGTCGTCGTCGAGAAATCGGCACGTGCGTTACGGGAGTTGGCTGTGGTTGGCGTGATACCAAGTACGAAACGATGCGCTCGCGACGCCGGTTCGGCTTCGATCAGTCCCCCAATTATCCGCACCGGGCCACTAGCCGGGATTGTCCCGAGATTGACGGGTTTTCCTATGCGCCCCGTGGATCGCAGCATGCCTGCGAACTTCACACCCACCTCATTGAAGACGTTCGATCGAGCGGCGCGAAGACGCCGTCAAGTCTTGCGCTCCGGTCTCGTCACCCTGCGCGTCGCCGGTTGGCTTGCGGAGCTGCAGCCACCGTGGGTCCAGACTTTGTCGATCCGCCAATGCGCGCGAGTTATCTGGGCTCGGCGGCGATTGAAATCAGCAGTTGAAATCTAAGGATACGAAACAAGAGGAAGCTGCGGCATGGCCGCAGCCGACGAGGAGGACATGATGAGCTACACGGCAGGATTTGCGGTCATGGAAGTCACTGTTCGGGGCGTTTTGCCGATCGGCGACACGACCGAAAATGCAACGTATTTCATTCTGGACACGGCCAAGAGCGCGATCGTCGGTCAGGTCATTCTGCCCAAAGCCGTCAAGCGAAGCCTCGCCGTCGCTCTCACCGTCAAGGTCCCGAGCACCGCCGGCTCACTTGGCATTGGAACGTTTGATGATGGCGGGAATTTCCAGGCCGCCAGCTTTCTTCGCGTCGAGACCCCAGCCGTAGGACGGCCCGACGGCGCCGTCGGACCGGCCGGAAGGTGACGCGTCTCAAGCCCCTTGTCCCCAGCGCTCGCCGGCCAGGCCGGTGGGCTGTGTTCCCGTGAATTGAATTCGAAGCCAACAGGAGCCAGTCATGGCCCGTGCCTCTGAAATTCTTTTTGTCGATCCTTCAGTCTCCGACCTCCAGACGGTTCTTGGCAATCTGCGGCCCGAAGTTCGGGCAATTGTGCTCGATGGCCGCCGGCCGGCGGAGCAGCAAATTGCTGCGACACTCGCAAGCCGCGAGGGCCTCGATGCGATCCACATTATGGCGCATGGCGCGCCTGGCCGCGTCAGCTTCTCCGCGGGAGAGTGGTCAGCCCGAATGCTGGAAGGAGCGGCTGACGATTTCGCCACAATTGGCAGAGCGCTTGCCGCGCACGGCGAACTCCGGCTGTGGAGCTGCGAGACGGCGTTGGGGTATGCGGGCGATGCGTTCATAGCGGCGCTGGAAGAGGCCCTCGGCGCGGACGTCTGCGCATCGAGATCGCTGGTTGGCGCAGCCGCCCTGGGCGGCGCCTGGGAGCTGTCCGCACGCGTGAACGCGTCCACATCCCTGCCGCCACTGACCCCGGATGGGGTGGCAAATTATACCGGGGTGCTTGTGGCGGGTGATCTGACACTCACGGGGACGATAACTGGCCCTGGCAACAGCAGTAACGTCAACACCTATTATCTGGTGGACACCACACTCGATCCCGATACAGTTGTTGGGAGCTTTCAGCTTCCATCAGCAACTAACGGTTTAGTTTTTGCGTTTAGTGTAACTATAGTAATTCCTATAGTCGGTGATAACTACACGATATACAATGCTAATTTTGGCGTGATGGGCACGCTTACTCAAACTGGCCCTAATACTTATCTTTTCACGTCCGGTGCTGCCAATCCCACTAACAACAATAACTTTAGTGGGGGTAGTTTGACTATCACGAGTCAAGTGGGCGCCACCGGTGCCACCGGTGCTGGCGGAGCCACAGGCGCGACGGGTGCGACGGGCGCCACCGGAGCGGGCGCCACAGGAGCCACAGGTGCGACCGGTGATACCGGAGCGACAGGCTCAACCGGATCGACTGGAGCAACTGGCTCGACCGGCTCTACGGGAGCCACAGGTGATACCGGAGCGACAGGCTCTACGGGTTCTACCGGATCGACTGGAGCCACAGGAGCAACCGGTGATACCGGTTCGACCGGCTCGACTGGAGCAACCGGCGCGACCGGCTCTACGGGAGCCACAGGTGCAACTGGTGATACCGGAGCGACAGGCTCGACCGGTTCGACCGGATCGACTGGAGCAACCGGCTCGACCGGTTCTACGGGAGCCACAGGTGCAACCGGTGATACCGGAGCGACTGGCTCTACCGGCTCGACCGGATCGACTGGAGCAACCGGTTCGACCGGCTCGACTGGAGCAACCGGCTCGACCGGTTCTACGGGAGCCACAGGTGCAACCGGTGATACCGGAGCGACAGGCTCTACCGGAGCGACTGGCTCTACCGGTTCGACCGGCTCGACCGGCTCGACTGGGGCAACCGGTTCGACCGGTTCTACCGGAGCCACAGGTGCAACCGGTGATACCGGAGCGACTGGCTCGACTGGGGCGACAGGCTCTACCGGCTCGACCGGATCGACTGGAGCAACCGGTTCGACCGGTTCTACCGGAGCCACAGGCGCAACCGGTGATACCGGAGCGACAGGCTCGACAGGCTCGACCGGCGCTACTGGCTCGACTGGTGCGACCGGATCGACAGGCTCGACCGGTGCGACAGGCTCGACCGGATCGACAGGCTCGACCGGTGCGACAGGCTCGACCGGATCGACTGGCTCGACCGGTGCGACAGGCTCCACTGGTTCGACCGGATCGACCGGCTCGACCGGCTCGACCGGTGCGACTGGTTCGACCGGCTCGACCGGCTCGACCGGCTCGACCGGTGCGACTGGTTCGACCGGATCGACCGGCTCGACCGGTGCGACAGGCTCGACCGGCGCGACAGGCTCGACCGGCTCGACCGGCTCGACCGGTGCGACAGGCTCGACCGGATCGACTGGTTCGACCGGTTCGACAGGCTCGACCGGAGCGACCGGCTCGACTGGGGCGACTGGCTCTACCGGAGCAACTGGCTCTACCGGAGCGACCGGCTCTACTGGTGCCACCGGGCATACCGGAGCGACCGGAGCTACCGGCTCGACTGGAGCGACAGGTGCGACTGGTGCAACCGGCTCGACCGGAGCTACAGGTTCGACTGGGGCGACTGGCTCTACCGGAGCAACTGGCTCTACTGGTGCCACCGGGCATACCGGTTCGACCGGAGCAACTGGCTCTACCGGTGCCACCGGGCATACCGGTTCGACCGGAGCGACAGGCTCGACCGGAGCGACAGGCTCTACCGGCTCTACTGGTGCCACCGGGCATACCGGGTCGACCGGAGCTACCGGCTCGACTGGAGCGACAGGTGCGACTGGTGCAACCGGGTCGACCGGAGCGACCGGCTCGACTGGGGCAACTGGCTCTACCGGAGCAACTGGCTCTACTGGTGCCACCGGGCATACCGGGTCGACCGGAGCTACCGGCTCGACTGGAGCGACAGGTTCGACCGGGGCAACCGGCTCGACCGGAGCTACAGGTTCGACTGGTTCGACAGGCTCTACCGGAGCAACTGGCTCTACTGGTGCCACCGGGCATACCGGTTCGACCGGAGCAACTGGCTCGACCGGAGCAACTGGTGCCACCGGGCATACCGGGTCGACCGGAGCGACCGGCTCGACTGGAGCGACCGGAGCGACAGGTTCGACTGGAGCAACCGGCTCGACCGGAGCGACAGGTTCGACTGGTGCCACCGGCTCGACTGGAGCGACAGGTTCGACCGGAGCGACAGGTACGACTGGTGCCACTGGAGCGACAGGTTCGACCGGAGCGACAGGTTCGACTGGTGCCACCGGCTCGACCGGAGCGACCGGCTCGACCGGAGCAACCGGCTCGACCGGAGCGACAGGTTCGACTGGAGCGACCGGCTCGACTGGAGCGACCGGTTCGACCGGAGCGACTGGCTCGACCGGGGCAACCGGCTCGACTGGAGCGACAGGTTCGACTGGTGCCACCGGCTCGACCGGAGCGACAGGCTCGACCGGCTCGACTGGAGCGACCGGCTCGACTGGAGCGACAGGTTCGACTGGTGCAACCGGTGCGACCGGCTCGACCGGAGCAACTGGCTCTACCGGAGCGCCCGGTCCGACAGGTCCGACCGGAGCGACGGGGCCTGGCGGTGAGACCGGTGACCACCACCATGGCAACAACGGTGGCGGCAACGATCCTGACCACAACGACAGCAGCAATCCGGGGAAAGGCCATCCCAATGATGGCACTGACGCCGATGGCCCCCCTGACGGTCACACCGCCACGGTCACGGCCAGCACCCTCGGGCTCAAGGACTCGACGCAGTTCCTGCAATCCGGCTCGACCGACAGTGATGCCGTAAGCCCTGCGTCGTTCCGCCAGCTCATCGGACTAGCGGCCGGCTCGGTGACGACCGACCTCCTGAACGTGCTCAACACGATCAGGGGATTTGGCCAGAACCAGAACAAGCCGCTGGGTGCGAGCACCGACCTGACCTCGGATCCCAAGCATGGTGCGGGCAGCGCCAACAGCGACGACACGGTGAAGAAGGCTCTGAAGGATATTCTGAAGCCGCATGAGTGAGCAGGAATGGTAAGTGGACAGACCACGACAGGAACCAGTCCAAGGCTGAGAAACGGGCGCGCGCGCTCTGCGGAAAGCAGGGTGCGCTCGCCCGTCATTTCTGACCGGGGACGGGTCCGTCCGACCGGCCGGCTCGGCGTGGATCAGTCCCCGCTTGAGGTATCGGTGGGACGGTTCGCCTGGGGTATCGGCGCTTGCGTGTCGGAGGGAAGCCCATGGTGAATATCCCTCTGAGCGCCGAAATCCAGCCGGTGGCGGTCCGCGCCGGCATCGAAGCCGATACGACCGAACCGGGGCGGCTTCCCGGTGGTCCCGCCGAGTTTGAAGAGGTCGGGCAGCGCCTCAAGGCGATGTTGCGGGTCGCCCGCTATCACGGGGTCGAGCTCGACCCGAACGAATTCAGGGCGGCGAGCGCAAGCCTGTTTCCAACCTCCGCTGACCTGTCCGAGTGGGCGCGCAACGGCGGTATGTGGTCTCGCGCCGTCCGCGTTCGCTGGTCCCACCTCTTGCGCTTCCAGGATACCGGGCCGGTCGTCCTGCTGTTCAGTGATGGCGGCGCGGGGATCCTCACCGGGGCCAGTGCCGAGCGCAACCTGGTCTTCCTCAAAGGCGTGGACGCGCCTGATGACGGTGAATCCACCGCTATCGACGAGTTGCGCCTGTCGCAGGTGTGGACGGGGGAGGCGGTGCTGCTGCGAAATGCGCGATCCTCTGTTGCGGCGGACGCGCCTTTCACTCTCGGCTGGCTCGCCGAACTGGTACGGCTCGAAAGCCGGCCTCTGCGTGACGTCGCCATCGCCTCGTTCACGCTCAGCGTCCTTACCATCCTGCCGCCGCTCATCGTCATGACGGTGGTCAACAAGGTCCTGCAGTTCAACAGTGTCTCGACGCTGTTGCTCTTGTCGGCCATAATCGCCGTCGTCTTCGCCTACGAAACGCTCTTGGGCCACGCACGGCGGCTGATCATCAACGTCGTTGGCGCCCGCCTGGACACCAAGCTGCAACTGCACATTTTCAGTAGGCTCCTGCGCCTGCCGCTTGACTATTTTGAGCGTCATCCGGCCGGCGAGACGCTGTACCATCTCGCCCAGGTCTATCGCATCCGCGAGTTCCTGACCGGCAAACTCCTCAGCACGTTCCTTGATCTGATAACGCTCTGCGTGCTGGTACCGGTGATGTTCTACATCAACGCCAAGCTCGCCTGGATCGTGATTGCCTGCGCAGGCGCGATCGTACTGATCATTATTGCCTTCCTCAAGCCGCTGCGCCGGAGGTACCAGCGGGTGATTGAAGCTGAGACATGGAAGTCGGCGGCACTCGGCGAAACTGTCGTCGGGATAAAGACCGTGAAGGCACTAGGTCTCGAGCCGCAACGCAAGGCGCTTTGGGACGAGCAGGTGGCGGAGGCGGGAAGGGCGCGTCTGGCTTTCGGGCAGTTCGCCAGCTGGCCGCAGACCCTGGTAACGCCGATCGAACGTGCCATGGTGCTCGGCACAATGCTGATTGGGGCCTATCTCGCGATGAACGACAGTTCCGGCTATATGGTAGGCGGCCTGTTCGCCTTCATGATGATCTCCCAGCGCGTCGCCCAACCGCTTGTCGGGCTGGCGCGGCTGATCGAAGACTACGAGGAGGTCGGCGCGGCGATCGGCGAGGCGTCGTCGGTCCTCAACCGGCCACTGGAGAGCAGTTCGAATTCCCAGGGCTTAAGGCCGAGGCTCGTCGGCGAGGTCACGTTCAACGATCTGACCTTCAGCTATATCGGTACCAGGACGCCGGCGCTCGACCGGGTCAGCTTCAACATTCCGGCAGGCACCATGTTCGGTATTGTCGGGCGCAGCGGGTCGGGAAAGTCGACGATCGCGCGCCTTCTGCAGGGGATCAACCGCGACTATAGCGGTTTCCTCAAGCTGGACGGTGTCGACCTCAAGGAATTCAACCTGCGCCACCTTCGCCAGGGGCTCGGCGTGGTGCTCCAGGACAATTTCCTGTTCCGCGGGTCGATCCGCGAGAACATCATCGCCGGGCGCGCGGGCCTGACGCTTTCCGACGCGATGCGAGCCGCGCATCTGGCAGGCGCCGAAGAATTTATCGAACGAATGCCGAATGGCTACGACACATACATCGAGGAAGGGTCGCCCAATCTGTCGGGCGGTCAAAAGCAGCGGCTGGCGATCGCGCGCGCCCTCATCCACAATCCGACCGTCCTTATCCTTGACGAAGCGACCAGCGCCCTCGATCCCGAGAGTGAAGCGGTCGTCAGCGCCAATCTCATGCGCATCGCTAGCGGGCGCACGATGATCATCGTTTCGCACCGGCTTTCTTCGCTCACCGAGTGCGACCAGATCCTTGTCATGGAGCAGGGCAAGGTCCTCGACGTCGCCCCGCACGCGATCCTGCTCGAACGATGCGCGCTTTACCGCCAGCTGTGGGCGCAGCAGAACCGGCACCTCGATGGCCGCCACGGCCGTCCGGTCGCCGTGCCGCCGCGGTCGGGTTGACCGATGTCGCGCGGCGGTCGATTCGAGCTTTCAACAATGATCGCCCGCAAGACGGCGAACCGTTCCTTTGGCCATCGCGCTTCGACTGAAGATGGAATGGATGGGATCGGTTTCATTCGAGACAGTTTGTACTTCGAGTGCTTACACTCCAGGTCCAGCAAGCCATGACCACCACCTCTCTCACCATCCACCCCGCCCGCTTGCGTCGGATAAAACCGAGCGATCCGACGACACCAGCCATTCTCGAATTCCAATGGCCGTCGACAGCGGTCGCCAATGCGCCAATTCCTCGGTCGGCGCGCGGTGTCGTCTGGATTATTTCGAGCATGGTGGTTGCCTTGATTGCCGTGGCGGGACTGATACCGGTCGACCAGGTGGTGACGGCCAGAGGGCTGGTGGTTTCAAAATCGCCCAACATCATTGTGCAGCCTTTGGAGACGGCGATCGTCCGCTCGATCGACGTGCGCGAAGGTCAGCACGTAAAAGCCGGGCAATTGCTTGCCCGCCTCGATGCTACCTTTGCCTCGGCGGACCTCCAGTCGCTGGCGATGCAGGTCGCGACGCTTGAGGCAGAGGTGGCGCGGTTGAAGGCGGAGGCCGACGGCCAAGCTTTCAACTATGACGGTCTCGACCCGAGCTGGACCCTGCAGGCGTCTATCTTTGAGCGCCGCAAGGCAGTCTATGAGGCCAAGCTGGAGAATTTCGACCGGCAACGCGATGAACTCAGTTCGGTGATCTCGCGTTCTCAATCGGATGCCTTCGGCTACCGGCAGCGGCTCTCGGTCGCGGCATCGATACAACAGATGCGCAAACAGCTGGAAGAAAGACAGGTGGGAAGCCGCCTCAATACCCTTATCGCGGAAGACAATTCGGCAGAGATGTCGCGGGCGCTCGGCAATGCCGAGCAAACAGCAGAGGCTGCCAAGCGCCAGCAGGCTGCGGTGGCCGCCGAGCGCGACGGCTACATTCAAGGCTGGCGAGCGGAAGTCTCACAGGGTCTGTCCGACGCGACCTCCCGGATGTCCGACGCTCGCGAACTCCTCAACAAGGCAAGGCTCCGTAAGCAGTTGGTAGAGTTGAAAAGCGAAGCAGACGCCATCGTCCAGTCGGTGGCGAAAGTCTCGGTCGGCTCGGTCCTCCAGTCGGGTGAGCGCTTGATCACGCTGGTGCCGGCCGACGCGCCGCTTGAGATTGAGACAAACGTGGTCGGCCGCAGCAGCGGCTTCGTGCACGTCGGCGACCCCGTGGTTATCAAGTTCGACACCTTCCCCTATTCGCAATACGGCCTCGCCCACGGCACTGTGCGATCGCTCAGCCCGGACTCCTTTTCTGCGCAGGAGCAAGCACGCGACCCCAACAGTTCCCTGGCCATGCTGCCCTCGGATGCCGAGCCATTCTATCGGACTCGCATTTCCATCGACCAGGTCGCGCTGCACGGGGTACCCGCCGGTTTCATCGTCAGCCCCGGCATGCCCGTGACCGCTGACGTCAAGGTCGGCCAACGCACGGTGCTCAAATATATTCTCGGCGCGATGCTACCGATCGGCCAGGAAGCCATGCGTGAGCCATAAGCTGCGGCGCGCCAGCGGCCAGATGGAGGACATCAGGGACTCGGATCGATGACAATTCTGGATCGGCTGACTGGTTTCGCCAACCCTGCGGCAGCATTGCGGCGGGCGGTGCAGCTTTTTGACAGCGGCAGGCCTTCGGAAGCTTTTCCGCTCATGGCGATGGCCGCGCGCGCGGGCATCGCCGACGCCGAACATCGGGTTGGGCGTTGTTATCTTGAAGGCTCGGGTGTGCCGCCGAGCCGCGTGGAGGGGACGCGGTGGCTCGGGCGGGCGGCAAAACGCGGGAGCGCCGATGCACAGGCGCTCCTCGCCGCACTCTATGTGAGCGGACTGGCGACATCTGAAGCTGATGTCAAGCGCCCTGCATCGCAACGCCTGTTCGAACAAGACACCTTGGGTGAGCCGGACTTCGTGGCGGCACGCGAGCTTGCCACGAAGGCGGCCGAGGCAGGCTCGGCAACCGGTCAAGCAGTCCTCGGCTATATCCTCACCAGGGGTCCCGGACCGATGCGCGATGCGGATGCAGCGCACCGCTGGTATGAGCGCTCGGCCGCGGCCGGCTGCGCCGAAGGACGCCTCGGCCTTGCCCTTTCCCTGGCCCGGCAAGGTGGTCTCGCGGAACGGGACAGAATTGCTGACGAGGTACGTCGTGCCGCCGACGCTGGCCTGCCGACCGCAATCTACCTCTTTGCGATCTTCACCGAGCACGGGCTGGGCGTCGCGGGCGATCTTGCTGCCGCAGCTCGGCTGTATCAGGCGGCTGCGGAGCAAGGCCTGCCCTCGGCCCAATTCCGATTGGGATTGGCGATGATCGAGGGGAGCCTCGGTGACCTCGATCCTGTGGCCGGGGAGGCGTGGATGCGACGTGCCGCATTGGCCGGCAACGTCGAGGCGGCGTACCTCCTGGGGGAGCGTAACGTGAAGTACCGACCGCCGGATTATGCAGAAGCCGCAACATGGTATCGACGGGCGGCCGAGGCGGGTCATCAGGCCGCCGCTCGCGCCCTAGGCTCCCTTTACCTAACGGGAAACGGTGTTGCCAGGGATGAGCAGGAGGGGACACGCTGGCTGCGCACGGCCGCAACCAGCGGGAATCAGGCAGCACAAGTCGATATGGCCAACCTCGCTCTGCAAGGGATTGGCGAGGCGGACGACACCACAAATGTAGCAGGATGGTTCGAAGCCGCCGCATCTTCAGGCGATCTGATCGCCGCATTCAATCTCGGCCTCTGTTTCGTCAAAGGCGTCGGCGTGCCCCAGGACGAAGGTCAGGCGGCGCAATGGCTAAGGCGCGCTGCTGAGGGCGTGGCCGAGGCCCAATATATGTATGCGCGCATCCTCAGGGATGGGCGCGGGGTGGCGGCCGATGCGCAGCAGGCCCGCGCCTGGTTTGCCCAGGCTGCCGACGGCGGCATACTCGACGCGCAAGTGGCACTCGCGGAGATGCTGCTCAATGGCCGTGGCGGCGATCGTTCGCCAGAGGCCGCGGTGCAGTTGTTCGAACGAGCCGCCGCCGCCGGTCATGTCGGGGCAATGTTTGCGCTCGGAGCGCTGCACAGCTCCGGCCAGGGTTTGCCGATCGACCAAGTGGCGGCGCAGAAGTGGTTCTCGGCCGCCGCCGAATGTGGGCATGGCCAGGCCCAACTCATGCTGGGCCGGTATCTCGCCAAAGGACTCGCCGGAGAGCGCGACCCGTTGGCCAGCCGCCTCTGGCTCGAGCGAGCGGCTGCACATGGCATCGTGGAGGCGGACGAGGAATTCGCTGAGGCCACCTCGGGTTGAGGTGTAATGGAATATGAGCAGGCGCGCCGCTGATTTCCTACGCAAATGGATTTGCGACCATCTACCGCCGCGAATTGACGACGCAGCCCTCGTCGTGACCACCATGGCGGCCGACGCCGTGCGGGCGGCAGAGGCTCAAGGCATCGCACGCCAAGAGATCGACCGAGAAATCGGAAGCGTCTACGAAGCGACCATGCGCACGCTCCAGGATCGCACGTCCGGTTTGCCGGATTAGGCACAACGCCACGACCTCGGGTGCAAGAGTTACCTTAAGCCATGGGTAGCCGATCGGGCTTGGGATTTCCAAAGAGGCGGAAGCACCCTCATAAGCCTGGACGTGTTGCCATAGTTGGCGGAATCCCGTTCAGTCGCACTGAGGGGCAGGGTGTATTTGCGGCGCAAATAGGTCGGTCATAGCAGGAGGCGCGGCTTCTCGCCTCGACGCTCCTTGGACAATCGCAATTGTCGCATCGCCTAGCCCGTTTGCGTTCATCATCATGGCCATCAAAAGAATCTCAACTGGTGGCATCGCAACACCGTATGATATATACAGATTGTCTAATGTGATCGTTTGCCCCGGGTGCGATTTAGATGCCCAGCTTTAGGAACAGAAGGGTGCTGTCGAGGAGTGTGGTCGAAATGGGCCTCTTCTCCGCGGCAATGAACACCCTGGTGTTGATTCTGCCTCTCTACATGCTGCAGGTATATGACCGGGTTTTGCCTGCGGCCAACCTCGACACGCTCGCCTATTTGACCTTGCTTGCTCTATCGTCGCTCTTGCTGTTCGGCGTACTCGAAGTCGTGCGCAGCGTATATGCGAGCCAGCTCGCCGCTCGGCTGGATGTCTCTTTGGGTGCATCATCATTTCTAGCAGCAATGAGCGGTCCGCGTGCCGGTCTCGGCGACGTCCAGGCCCTGCGCGACTTGGCGACCCTGCGGGGATTCATCGCTTCGCGAACCATCTTTTTTCTATTCGACCTCCCTTTTGGGCCGATCTTCGTGGGCCTGCTTTACTTCGTCCATCCGTTGCTCTTCCTGGTAACGGTTATCGGGGCGGTTCTCATGGTTGCCATCGCTGTGCTGAACCAGATCGCGAGTTCGCGACCCAGCAAGGAGGCGGCGGACAATCTTAGCGCCTCAATGAATTCGGCGCAGGCCTTCGCGCGAAACTTCGAAACGGTCCGCGCACTCGGGATGGTGTCCAACGCGATAGAGTTCTGGGGGATCCGTTTTTCCGACTCACTGCACGCCTCCGACGGACTGGCTCGCATCAACGCGTTCTATGGTGGTGTGTCCCGCACGACGCGGTCGGTGCTGCAAATCGCGATATTGGGCGTCGGTGCATATCTGGTTCTGCACAATGAAATGACCGCAGGCATGATCTTTGCCTCATCGATGATATCGGCGCGGGCCTTGCAACCTCTTGATCAGATCGTTGGAAGCTGGCGGCAGATCACCGACGCCAATCTTGCATGGAAGCGGCTTTCGGTATCCCAATCCGGGCCGGACAAGCAGGAAAACCCGGCATTGCCGAGTCCCGATGGAGTGTTGAGCGCAGATCAGATAGTCTATCATCTTCCAGGTTCGGCCGACGGTGCGATGCCGCTCATCAAGCGGGTGACTTTCGAGGTCCCCGCTGGCCAGACCGTCGCGATCGTCGGCCCGAGCCAGGCAGGAAAATCGACGCTGGCGCGGCTCATCGTCGGTGCGATCCAACCCCGTTCGGGCGCGATCCGTCTCGATGGCGGCGATATTCGAAATTGGGATCCGGAGGAACTCGGCCGTCACATAGGCTACCTTCCACAGGATGTGGAACTCTTCCCTGGAACCATCGCACAGAACATTGCGCGCTTTGAGCCGGACGCATCCGACGAGAAGTTAGTTCAAGCGGCCCGGAAGGCGCAGGTACATGAGCTGATCATGGGGCAGAGGAACGGATACTCGACGGTGATCGGCCCCGCTGGCGTTCGCCTTTCAGGCGGCGAGCGTCAGCGCATTGGCCTTGCACGCGCTTTTTACGGCGATCCCAAGATACTGGTTCTAGACGAGCCCAACGCGAATCTTGATTCCGACGGCGAAGCCGCGCTCGAGCGGGCGATCATCCAAGCGCGGTCGCGAAAGACGACCGTCCTCGTCATTACCCACCGGCCCTCCCTCGCTTCCAAATGCGATCGCATCCTCATGCTGCTAAACGGTCAGGTAGAGATTTACGGTTTGACCAAGGACGTGCTCGACGAACTTGCTCAGCGACGGGCCCGAGCGGCAGCAGCGGCGGCCGCTCAGTCGCATGACAATGAAGGAGTGGTGCCTTTCCCGTCACAGGCTCGCGTAGAGGTAAAAGTCGCAAATGACGGCCCCTAGCCAAACCATCCAGGCTGGCGCCAAGGCTTATCGCTGGCAGCGCAACATCGATACACGGACAGATCGGATCATGCTGGCGGGATATGCAAGCGTGGCCGTTTTCGTGCTCGGCTTCGGGTTCTGGGCAGCCACGGCGCCGATTGCTGGAGCAACCATTGCGCCAGGTGTGGTCGCCGCAGCAGGGCAGAATGTCATGATCCAGCACCTCGAAGGAGGCGTTGTCAGGAGCATTAGAGTTCACGAGGGTGACAGGGTCTCAAGAGGCCAGGCCCTGATCGTGCTCGATCCGACGATGGCGCGGTCCCAGCTCAACCGGGTTCTCAAGCAGTGGGTTGCACAAAAAGCCGAGATTTCTCGGCTCGAAGCAGAGCGCGACGGCCTTGAGAGTATTGTCTTGTCCAGTGACCTCGGAGCCTATTCAGGCGCTTCCGAATATAGCGATGTCTTCGGCGAGCAAAACAAGGAATTTCAGGCGCGGCTAGCGCGTTATGGCGCGGAACAGGGGATACTGAAGCAAAGGGTGGCAGCACTTCAGGACGCCATTGTGGGGTTAAAGGCTCAAAAGAAGGCAGCGGAAAATCAGCTTGTGATCGTCAACGAGGAGACGGAAAGAAAAAAAGACCTGCTACAAAAAGGACTCACAAATCGTTCCGAATATACCAGTCTTCTGCGCAGTACCGCCGAGTTGGTAGGACAGGCGGGATCTCTGGAAGCGCAGATCGCCAGCTCGGCGACCCAGACTGTGGAAGCGCGTCAGCAGATTGAAAGGCTTACAACCAGCCGGGTCGAGGATGCCGTCACCGAACTGAACAAAGCACGGGCAGAGGTCGCGGATCTCGAGGAACAGATCAACGCTGCGCGATCAGTCCTGGACCGAACCACAATCCGGGCGCCTGTGGACGGCATCATCGTGCGCTCGCTCTACAATTCCGAAGGCAGCGTCATCCGCGCCGGGGAGATCGCGATGGAGCTTCTGCCGACCACGAACGAGCTCATCATCGAGGCCAGGATAAAGCCTGAAGATATCGACTCAATCAGGGTCGGGCAGGACGCAAACATGATGTTCACCGCACTCAACGCGCGCACGACGCCGAAAGTGTCCGGAAAGGTCTTTTACATTTCGGCCGACCGGCTGATGGCACCCAATACCGGACTGCCTTACTTCACCGTCCGGCTTAAAATGGCCAACAAGCTGCCACCGCAGGTTAAGCCCGACCAGATCTATCCAGGCATGCCGGTCGAGACATTCATCTCAACGGGCGAACGGACGTTTCTGGCTTATCTGACCAAGCCCTTGGTGGATTCGTTCCAACGCGCCTTCCGGGAGAGATAGCCCCCCGCATCTTGGATATCGGAAGCTCCGATGTGAAACGGCGCTATTATATTGGAACCTGCGCCCTTCGACGTCAGACGAAGTGGAAGAGGGCATCTACCATCTCTTCAGGCGACTTGCCGAGCGTCTTGAGATGGATCTCCGGGTTCTCCGGTGCTTCGTATGGAGAATCGACACCGGTGAAATTCTTGATCTCGCCATTCAG